>JBKHAJ010000168.1:0-7758 GCA_046542935.1 Spirochaetia bacterium
GCTTGCCGATCTTGTAGAGGACGATCGTGTCGAAATGAGGCAGAAGAAAATTGAGCTCCTCAGGATCGTCGGGGGCGGGTAAGAAGGCGAGATTCTCCTTTCCCTCAACTAAGGGGAGTTCGAGGAGCGCCGCGGCGGCGTTCATGGTCTGGATTCCCGGAACGGTCAGGCACCGTATTTTGGGGTGGAGGATTTCCATCTGCCTCCGCAGGTATATCCACGTCGAGAAGACCGAAGGATCACCTAAAGTCAGAAAGGCGGCACCCCCCACGCCGGCCGTCCCCGCCGGGCCTGCCCGCTGGGAATCGGCGGGCCCGACGAGGACATCGGCAATCGTATCCGCCGCCTCCCGCCACCGTGCCTCGAGATCGGCGGTGTCGGTGGTCATGGGAAACTCGAGCTCCCTCCAGTTCGAAGTTTCGGTCCCCATCCGCCGTACGATCTCCTTTGCAAGGGACCCGTCAACGAGCTTCCCTGCGGGAACGAAAACGGTCCCCCCCTCACGGGTAACCTTCTCGATAAGAGAGAGCCCTTTAAGGGTAATGAGCTCCGGATCGCCGGGGCCGATTCCTATGCCGTAGAGGATTGGTGTTCCCTCTGAAGTATCATCACGCATAAATCATCCTTATCAGTCGTTAGATGCGCCGCCTCGTCGAGCGGCAGCCGCAGTATCCGCTCCGAGTCGAGCCCGAGGTTGCACCCGATACAGGCCGTCCACAGCCCCGGCGCGCCCGTGGCGTTTTCTCCGGCCGCTTCCCCCACTATCCCGGCGATCCGGGCGGGGGAAAACTCCCCGTCGCAGAAGACCACGATTCGCGGTACCAGTCGGGTGAGGCGGACGAGCCCGGTCAGCCGCTCAACCTGCACGTACCGCTCGTTCCGCCGGCCGTGGAGACTTACCAGCACGGCGTCGCTTACCTGCATCCCCGTCTCGGCGGCCAGGTATTGGAAACTCGAGATACCGGGGATTATCTCCACTTCCCCGCGGGGAATCCTCCTCAAAAGGAGGGCGGTAAAGCTGTAGAGCATCGGGTCCCCGGACACCAAGACCGCAATCCTCGTATTCTTCCGCTCCAGGTCCAAGTCTGCCGCCGCTTGCTTCCAGCCGGAGCTGATCTCAATGGTCCGCTTACCCGAATCACCATATTCCGCAATGAGCCGCGGCGAACCCGCGAGGAGCTCCGCATCTTCGATTCGTTCGGTTGCCCGGGGGAGGAGACAGTCCCTGCCGCCGGGACCGATTCCTATGACCGTAATCCGTCCCATTCCGTCTTCCATTCCGACTTCCATAAACCTGCCGCGGCAAGAGATCGTGCCTCCAGGTCCAAGAGGACGCATCCGATTTCGAACCCTCCGTCCGGATATCTCCGCTTCACATCGGCGGTAAGCCGCTCGACGCACCGCTCGGCGATCCGGGAAAAAACGCTCTCTAATCCCGCGTCCCGGAGAATAACCACCGCCTCCTCGGCGAGCTCTAAAGAGAGGAGCCTCCGGACCGTCTCCGTATCGGCACCTTCATGCGCGGCCCACGCGGCGATCGTCTCGAGGCGGGCGTCCCCCGAAGTCCAGTGGGTATCGAAGATTCCCGCGGCCGCCTTAGCGAGCTTCCCTATATGACCCACTACAACGAAGCGGCGGAATCCCCGCCGGGCACCCTCGCGGATACTCCACCCGATATTGTCTCCCACAGTCGCGACCATCTCGGGCGGGACTCCGGCCCTATCGAAGAGGTACCTCTCTCCCACATAGCCCGGTGTGACGATCAAAGTATCATGCCCCTGCTTGCGGATTGCCCGGATGACCGCGGCCACCGACACCCGAAAGGCCTCGGCCGATTTCGGTTCCACCACCCCGGAAGTCCCTATGATCGATATCCCCCCGGTAATCCCGAGCCTTCGGTTCCAGGTACGCTCGGCGAGGGTTTTCCCATCGGGGACGTATATGACGATCTCGAGTCCCGCTCCCGCGGCGGAGTCCCTTTCCCGGTGCCCGATGTCTGCACGGGAAACCCCCGCGCGGTAGGCCGCGAGGAGTTCCCCCGTTTCGCGGAGAATCATCCTCCGCGGCACCGGATTGATTGCGCTCTCTCCGGGGGGAACGGTCAACCCCGGCCGGGTCACCGTGCCCACCCCCTCGCCGCCGCGTACGACTATCGCCGCGGTGTCGCATAGGCGCACCTTTGCGCAGATCTCCGCGCCGTGGGTGACATCGTCGTCGTCCCCGGCGTCCTTGATTACCGCGGCATGGGCCCAGTCTCCGCCGCGGCGGTACCGGGCCACCGGAATTGTCAACTTACAGCCGGAATACTCCTTCCTCCCGGCGGGAAGAGTCACCGTCACCGTGGGGCTTTTATCTCCGGAAAAAAGATATGCCGCGGCGGCACGGGCGGCGGCGGCGGCCGCGGTCCCTGTTGTAAATCCCCGGCGTTTGCCTTCAAGAGAACCGAGCCGCTCCCGGTAGCCGTTATCACTCACGGCTCGGATCTCTCCTTGCAGCGAGGTCGATGAGCCCGTTTACGATGGCTGCGGCGATAGTGCTCCCGCCCCGGGTATCGAGATTGGTTATGTGGGGAATATCGGTCCCTGCCAAGGCCTGCTTCGACTCGAGGGCGCCGACGAATCCGACTGGGACGCCGACGACTAACGCCGGCGCCGCGGAGCCTTCTCCAATCATCTCGATGAGCTCGAAGAGGGCGGTAGGGGCGTTTCCGACGGCGACGATCCCTCCGCGCATAACCTCCGCGGCTTGTCTCATACCCAGGGCCGATCGCGTGGAAGCTGCCGTCCGTCCCTTCTCCACCACCTCGGGACGGCTCAGGAAGCAGTACACCTCGCCTCCTAATCCCCCGAGGACGGTCTTCCGGATACCGGTACGGACCATCTCCACATCGGTGACCACGTTCCTTCCGTTCTCCAGCGCCCGGACGCCCTGTTCCACCGCGCCGCCGCTGAAGGTGAAGGTCTTCGCGAATTCAACATCTCCGGTGGTATGGGCTATCCGGATGATCATCTCGTAAACCCCGGGGCTTACATCGAGCTCTCCGAGGCTCTCCCGGATGATTTCAAAACTCTTTCGTGTTATTTCATGGCCCCGTAAGTGCTCCATACTCGTCCCCCGTTCTTTTGGAATCGATTAACAGGAGTTCAGTGTACCAGGAGAATATACCGGGTTGCAAGTTGAGCGGACTATATTGGAGCGGACTATATTGTGAGGACTATATACAGATCCAGAAGTACCCGACGTATTCCGGCGCGGTCAAGACACGGGCGGCCGAGGAAAGATGGATGTGATTGCCCCTGAATCCGAAGAAGTGGTTGCTTCCCGAATCGTAGACGACCCGGTACCCATGCGAGGAGAAAGAAACCGAGCACAAGTACCCCGAGTCCGATGAACGCAGCGCCGAAGATCTCTCGTGTTATTCGCGGAGGCGGGGGCACACCCGCCGGCGGGGATTTACCTTGCCTGTCCTCCTAAAAGGCCGTAGATTTTAAACGAGGTGTGCATGAATAGGAACATTTTTTTTACCCTAGGAAGAATTACCGCGGCGGCGGTACTGTTTCTAATGGCGTCGGTTATAGTCATAGGAGCCGAGGAACCCGGCGGCGGGGACTGGCCGCCGGAACCGCCCGGCTTTATTCCGCCCCACCTGTCTCCGGCTGGAAACCGGTTTCTCGATGTTCATCTCGATGTCCCCGAAACGAAGCGTCTGCGGGCGGAGCTCGCCGGACGACCGGCCTGGGCCGCCGGATTCAAAGAAGACAATACCTATGTCTGGATTGTCGTTCTCGAAAACGGGCGCGTCCAGAGGGTTTCCGTCAGCATGCAAGCGGACGGAGAAAGGGTGCTTGAGACCGGAAGGGCCCGGAGCACGCGGTTCAGCACGGCTTTCCCCCCGGTCCTCGTTCCCGACGGAGCCTCGTATCGCCTGATGCCCGAGGATGCCTATGCCGGTAATCCCCTTACTTTTCCGGTACCCGCTCCCGACGGGAAAGGGACTATCGCGGTAACCCCCGAAGGGAGGGTGGTGCGCAACTTCCAGGGACGGGAGACGGTCCTCGCCGAGGATGTCCTTCCCGACACCCGGTTCATCCAGATGGGGACCGACCTATACTTTCTGATCAATCCGACAAACCGGTACCGGAACGGTGTTCTCGGGGATGAACTCGAGGCGGCGGGATTCGCCCGCCTCCGCTTTCCCGAATCGGGAACACCTAAGGAACAGCGGGCGGACGAAGGTTATTTGCCGGGAGTCATCGAGTCGCTATCCCTTATAGGATTACCGGATCTCCCCGGCACCCAAGCCCTGGTTTTCACCGTCAGCTCCCCGGACGAGGGATCGCGTATCCTTCTTGCCGATGCCGACGGAGACCCTATCGCTTGGGGAGAGCCCGTGGGCCGCGGTAACAGGTGGAGGCACCAGATCGCCGCGGCTCCCTTAGGTCCTGACGGAGAGGTCGAGATAGCGGTGATAAAAACACCCCACATCGGCGGTATCTTGGAATACTACCGGCCTGCTACCGTCGCGGGAGAGGCGGAGCAGCAGACCGACCCGCTCTCAGAAGACGCCGAGCCGGCCCAGGCGCTCGAAATCGTCCATACCCGCCAGGGTTACTCGACCCATTCTAGCGGTTCGCGTAACCTGAGCATGGCTGCGGTAGGAGACTTTGACGACGACGGGAGATACGATATCCTCCTCCCGAACCAGGCGGGAACGGCACTATCAAACGTCCAGCGGACTGCGTCCGGTTCCCGGGAAAACTACAGAATACGGTTCGAGAGGGAAATATCCACCAGCATCTCGGTAGTGGAAGACAAAGACTGGTCGCCCACCGAAGAGGGGCGCCGCCCCGGAGCGCTCGCCGTGGGGACCGCCGACGGAATACTGCACATCTGGGTTCCGTGAAGCGGCCCGGGAATCCCCTTTAGCCCAGACTCTACTCCCGGACGTAATCAGCGGGGAGTATACACGCGGTGTAGTGGCCCGGAGCGATCTCTCTAAGCGGCGGGCGCTCCCGCCTGCATTCCGGCATGGCGTGGGGACACCGGGGGTGGAAATGACAGCCCGCGGGGGGCTCGATTGCGGAGGGGATTTCTCCGCGGACAACTTCCTCGCCCCTTCTTTGCCGGGGGTCGGGAATGGGAACCGCTTCGAGGAGAGCCCTGGTGTAGGGATGGTGAGGCCTTCCGAACAAGTCATCCCGCGGGGCGACCTCGACAATGCGTCCCAAATACATGACCGCTACCCGGTCGCATAGATACTTGGCGGTGGCAAGGTCGTGGGTGATGAACAGATAAGTCAGATTGAACTCGTCTTTAAGCTTCTTCATAAGCTCGAGGATAAGTGCTCTAACCGACACATCCGCCATTGCAATGGGCTCGTCGGCGACGATGAAGTCGGGATTCGTAACTAATGCCCGGGCAAGGACTACCCGCTGAGACTGACCACCCGAAATCTGATGAGGATACTTCCGGTACAGAAACTCAGCCGGAGACAATCCCACGTGCTCCATGAGATCCAAGACCCGCCGCTTCCGCTCTTCGGGGGTACCGATCCCGTGAATCTTCAAGGGATGGCTGATCGCCTCGCCCACGCTCATCCGCGGGCTCAAGGATGAGTTCGGGTCCTGAAAGACGATCTGGAGTTTCTCCCGCATCCCTTCCATCTCCCTTCCTGAAAAAACGGTCATGTCCTTGCCGTTGTACCGGATGACTCCGGCGGTCGGTTCGATCAGGCGGAGCAGTATCCTTCCGGTGGTAGACTTTCCCGAGCCGCTCTCACCGGCGAGACCTAAAACCTCGCCCCTCTCGATGACGAAAGAGATATCGTCTACCGCATGGACCACCGCTTTTTTCCCGCCTGCCAAAATCCTGTCGATTAACGACTTGTGGACCGGAAACTCCTTGGTGAGGTTCTCGACGCGAATCAGTTCATCCACGGTGCCACCTCGCTGTCGTCATAGAGTCTGCACGCCACGGTATGCCCCGCCTCGACCTCCACTAAGGGAGGGACCAAATCGGAACAGCGGTCCATCACATAGGGACACCTCACAGTAAAGGGGCATCCCGGAGGGGGGTTCACCAGGTCCGGCGGACTTCCGGGCATGGTAACAAGCTCTTCCTGATCGAGCTTGATATTCGGCACGCAGTTGATGAGCCCATAGGTATAGGGGTGCCGTGGACGGTGGTAAATCTGCTCGGCCGCACCTAATTCGACGATGATTCCCCCGTACATGACCGCAAGCCGGTCGGCGATCTCAGCGACCATACCTAAGTTATGGGTGATCAGGATTATCGAAAGATCGAATTCTTTTCGTAGGCGGTTCAGGAGATCGATAAAACCCGCCTCCACGATCACATCTAAGGATGTGGTGGGTTCATCGGCGATGATGATGTCGGGATTGAGGATCAGTCCCAGACCGATCATGATTCTCTGCCGCATCCCCCCGGAAAGCTGATGGGGATAATCGTAGAGACGCTTCTTCTCGAGGCCCAAGGCTTCCAGGATATCCTCGGCCCTGCGTATTGCCACCGACTTCTTGATGCCGGGGACGTGCTGCCTGAGTGTTTCCAGGAAGTGCTCGTCGATACGGAACAGGGGGTTCAGAGAGGTAAGGGGATTCTGGAAGATCATTGCGATGTTCCGACCGCGCAGCTTCAGCAGGTTCTTCTTTTTGAGGGTGACGATGTCGGTCCCCCGGTAGAGGATCCTCCCCCCGCTTATGAGCCCCGGAGGGCGGACGAGCTTCAAGATGGAAAGCCCCAGAGTGGATTTTCCGCACCCTGATTCGCCGACAAGGCCCAAGGCCTCCCCCTTCTCGAGGGTGATACTCACGTTCCTGACCGCCTTAACGGTTCCGATATTGATGGGGTAGTCGATACTCAGGTCGTCTATCTCGAGAATGGGTTCCGGCATTTATTTCTCCAGTAGCCTGGGATTGAGTATTTCCGCCAACGCCTCCCCCAAGAGGGTAAAGCCTAGGGCCAGGAGCATGATCATGAGGCCCGGAAAAGTAACCATCCACCACACCCCGGAGGGTAGGAACTTCTTTCCCATGGCCAAGTCCATTCCCCAGTCGGGAATTCCCGCGGGGAGGCCGAGGCCGATATAAGACAGCGCGGCCTCGGTCATGATAGCATCGGCGATGTTCAGGGAAAAGATGACCACCACAGTGGGGATGACGTTCGGAAAGACGTACTTCCCGACAATGATCCGCCTCTTAGCTCCCAGAGCATGGGCCGCCTCTACGTAGACCTCCTGCTTGATACTCAGGGTCTGGCTCCTGACCAAACGGAAATAGGTGGGGATGTAGATGACCGCAACCGCTAAGGTAATGTTGAACACACCGGGACCGAGCATCGCGGCGAAAGCGATGGCTAAAATCAGCCCGGGGAATGAATAGATCGAGTCCATGACAAGAGACAATATTCGGTCAACCGCTCCCCCGATGAATCCCGAAAAGAGACCTAAGGTGACACCGACAATCGACGAGATAATTGCCGCCGCGAAAGCGACTCCCAATATAGTCCTCGAACCGTAGATAACCCGGGAAAAGACATCGCGGCTCAAGTTGTCGGTGCCCATGGGATGTTCCGGCGAAGGAGGAGCGAGCTGTGGGCCCGCCTCCTGACTCACCGGATCGTAGGGGGCGATGGTCCCGGGGAAGAACGCGGTATAGATAATAAAGAGGACTATGACCGCCCCGACGATCATGAGCCACCACTCCATGCCGTATTTTTTCCGCGAGTCCATGAGTACCC
>JBKHAJ010000169.1:0-7742 GCA_046542935.1 Spirochaetia bacterium
GATCGAAATCTACACCCAGCGGGACGATCTGATCGTGGATGTGGAGCCTTACACTATTTCAGGGATAACCAAACTCTCGGTGGACATAAGTATGCCCGATCTCCACGAAATCCGAGTCATGGGGGCGGTGGACCTCTTCTTTTCCGGATTCGATTCGGAGGAGATGGAGATAACCATCGACGGAGCCGGCGATATTACCGGGAAGGACACTATCATCGATGATCTTTCGATAACCGTTGACGGTGCCGTCAATGTAAATCTCAAAGAGAGCGCCTGTACCGATGCCCATATTGTCATCAACGGCGCGGGAAATGTTGATCTCACCATGGCGGGCGGCATCCTCTCCGGACGCATAGACGGACTAGGCAAGATAAACTATGCCGGAGAGGTCGCGGAACAGACGGTCCGACTCCACGGACTCGGTTCGGTGGAGCGGAGGTAAGAAACCCTAATATTGACAAACCCATGGAGGTAAACTACCTTTCCTAAAGATAGGTAAAGGAGTAGCCTCCATGGCAGATTTATCGACGAAGTATCTCGGACTAACACTGAAAAATCCCTTGATCGTTGCAAGCTCTAAATTAACCTCCACCCTGGATTCGCTCAAGAAATGCGAGGATGCGGGGGCGGGGGCTGTTGTATTGAAATCCCTCTTCGAAGAGCAGATCGTTTCCGACTCGGGTCGGATGCTCGAAAACCTGAACGCCCAGGTCCATGCGGAAGCCTACGATTATACCCAGGTGATGAGTGAGGAATACTATCTGGACGAGTACCTCAAGCTGGTCGAGGATGCGAAAAATACCTTGGATATTCCGGTCATTGCGAGTCTCAATTGCATTACCGCGGGCAAGTGGATCGATTATGCCGAAGATTTCGACCGCCTAGGGGCCGACGGCCTGGAGCTGAATGTATTCATTATGCCTGTCGACAGCATGAACGACGGGAGGGTCCTCGAAAACACCTACCTCGATATCGCGAAAAAGATAAAACGAACTGTCGAACTCCCGGTGGCCATGAAAATCGGCCCACATTTCAGCGGATTGAGCGCTATGATGCACGCCCTCTGCGATCAGGGTATCGACGGCCTGGTTCTCTTCAACCGCTTCTATCGCCCCGATATCGATATAGAAAAACTCGAGCTCACCTCCGCGAATGTTTTCTCCAGCCCGGAGGAGATAACCCTGTCCCTGCAGTGGATAGCCCTGATGTCCGGTGAGCTGGGCTGTGATCTCTCGGCGACAACGGGCATCCACGATTCCAACGGAGTGGTCAAACAGCTCTTGGCAGGGGCCAAGACGACCCAGCTCTGCTCGACCCTTTACGGACACGGAATAGATTTCCTGCGGACCATCCTGTCGGGCCTGGAGAACTGGATGCACCGGCATGAGTTTTCGACTATACCCGAGTTCAACGGAATGCTCTGTCAGGAACGAAGCGAGCACCCCGAGGCCTATGAACGGTCTCAGTATATAAAAGCAATCGTGGGTATCTCGTAATGGAAAATAGAAATTTACGGGGCCGAGCGCGCCGGATTTCTCGATAGGATGTGTACCCAGGACAAACGAAGCATTAAGTTTAAAGGAGGCTATTATGAACATTCCCGACGACCGGAAATATCAGAGGACCCATGAATGGGTGACCCTGGACAACGGAATAGCGACGGTGGGAATTTCCGATCATGCTCAGGATTCCCTTGGAGATATCGTCTTCATTGAGCTCCCTGAAAAGGGCAAAAAGCTCTCCCGGGGGGATGAAATTACCACTATCGAATCGGTCAAGGCGGCATCTCCTATCTATAGCCCGGTTTCGGGCACCGTCGAAGAGGTAAACGGCGATCTCGAGGAAAGCCCTGAGAAAATAAACCAGGACCCTTACAACACCTTCATCGTCAAGATTAAGATGGACGGGGAACTCGATGAAAGCACCCTCCTCGATGCAGCGGGGTATCGGAAGGTGGTCGAAGAGGAAGAGGATTAAGACGCATACACATGGATCGAACGAAGTTTTCCGACGCCGATTTCGAAGACATCCGTCCCTATAGGGATCACGAAATCAGGGGAGTTCTGGAAAGAGTCCGCAAGAACCCCTGGATCGTTTCGGCTTTGCGCCGGTTCTTCTGGCCTAACACTCCCGAATTTCTCGTGCCCCTCGTGGAGGCTTTCGTACGGTTCTACCTGAGGTGCCGCCTCGTAGGGATCCATACTCTCGATGATTGGCACCAGCGGTTCGTCAGAAAAACCGTTCTCGAGTGGGTGGAGCAGAGGACGATGACGGAGCTCACGTACTCCGGGGTCGAGAACCCTAAGGAAAACGATCCGGCTCTTTTCATAACCAACCACCGGGACATTGTCCTCGATTCCGCCTTTCTCGCCTACGGCTTGATGTGCCACGGGATGCGAAGCCCGGAGATCGCCTTCGGCGACAACCTCATGATCAATCCCTTCGTTGCCGATCTGATTCGGATGAACAAGAGCTTTATCGTCAAGCGAAATCTTCCCCTGAGGCGGCAGGTTGAAGAGTCGAAGAGGCTATCCCAGTATATCTGGTACCGGTTGGGTCAGGGGGAATCGATCTGGCTGGCCCAAAGAGCGGGGCGCGCCAAAGACGGAGACGACCGGACGGCCCCGTCGGTCATCAAGATGCTCTATCTTTCACAGCGCAAGGGGGGATTAGGGCTTTCGGAGTTCATCAATGCGCTGAACATCATCCCGGTCTCCATATCCTACGAGTACGATCCTTGCGACAAGATGAAGGCACGGGAGGTCTTTATGTCGAGGATGGCCGGAGGCTATTCCAAGAGCCCTCGAGAAGACCTGATAAGTATTTTGAGGGGGATCAACGAGCCGAAGGGGCGGGTTCACTTCGCCTTCTGTCCTCCCCTGAGAGGATCGTGGGAGGAACCGAAGGACGTTGCCGAAGATATCGAACGTTCGATCATTTTGAACTACAAACTTTGGCCCACCGCCTACGCGGCGTACGATTTGTACTACGGGACCGAAGAGTACGCGGACAAATATACCGAGGAGGACAAGGCGGCCTTCGTCAAACGGTTCGCTTCCCTTTCCGAAGATGTGCGGAAGGTTGCCTACGAGATCTATGCGCGGCCTCTGATGAACCAAAAGGAAATTCTGGGGGAACGGTGACTTTTTCCCGGAGCGTCTTCATGACGGCCCTCCTCACGACGATATGCGCCGCCGCGGCGCTGCTTTCCGGGTGCGGGGGGAGCCCTCCCGAGCTTCTTCAGCTTTTCCGGCAGAAGAATGTCGTTTTTGATGTAGAGCTCGATGTAACCTACGAATCGATGAGTTTGTGGATCAACTGTTCCGATGACGACGGGACGGAGGATTTCGCCTATCTCTATCTTATCAACGACGAGGAAGAACTTTATTGGGAGCTCACCGACGAGATGTGGGCTTCCGACGAGAGAGACGGCGGGTATTGGATCGGAACGAACGATATCGTCATGCACGATAAGTCGGACTTTCCCTCCGGGAACTACCGCGTTGTACTTATCGATGCCGCGGGGGAGCGGGACGAGAAACGGTTCTTTGTTTCGTCCGGCCCCGAACACGGAGATCTCGTTTTCCCCCGCCTTATTCCCGGCCCCCGGTGGGAATTCCGGAGTCCCCACAGGGAGAATTTACTGTGGGTCTACGAATCCGGCGGAAACCTTGTGGGATCCTATAGTATCGAAGGTATCGAAGGTATCGAAGGCATCGAGGGAAACCGGTTCGATCCCGAAAAAATTATCGAAGGGATAGTCCGGAACGGAAGAGACCGGAAAGAGGATGAAGACCGTGAAAAAGGGCCCGTCACATTTCACGCCTATGCGTACGATGACGATCGGGGGGTGGGGCTCGTCACAAGGACCTACGACTACATCCCGCCGGTCGATTAAGGTTTGTAACCGAAAAAGTTCGTATACCCGGGAAACGCGGCGTCGATAATCTTTGCTAGGTCGTCACTCGTCCTGTCGAGCTCCTCGAGCGCAGCAGGAGGAAGGGGAGCATAATAAGCTTCGAGCCCCTCCCGAACCTGGCGGGAATTGCGAAATCCGAGGATTACCGAGGCGACACCCTCCCGTGATGTGAGCCAACCGTAGGCGGCGGTCAACGGCGATACTCCCCATTTCTCGGCGATCCTCCGGACCTCCTCTACCGCGGTGCGGACCGCCGGATACACCGAGGGAGAGAAGAAGAGGAGGGTTTTTCGTTTGTCCCCCGGGGCATAATCCGCCGTGTCGGGAGCGGTCCGCACCAGCACCCCCTGTGCCAGGGGGCTGTAGGCCTCGAAACCGATGCCGTTCCTTCTGCAGAATTCGATGATACCCCCTTCCGGCTTTCGCCAGGCAAGGTTGTATCCGTCCTGGACCGCGTCGAGGGAGACGTGAGCGTGGAGCCCGGCAAGGAGCCGGGGCGGGCAGTTGCACACCCCGATGTACCGGACCAATCCCCGTTCCCGGGCATTCTCCAGGGCATCGAGGGAGGGACGAAGTTCGATCCTGCTCGAAGGGTAGTGGAGATAGAAGAGATCGATCCGCTCCAGCTTGAGACGTCTCAAGCTCGCCTCGATTCCCCGGAAAAAATTGACTTCCTTACCCTTGGGACCGAGCTTCGACGCAACAAAACACCTCTCGAGCTGAGATCCCAGGGCCCGGGCAAGAAGAGTTTCGCTGTGGCCGTTTCCGTAAGCATAGGCGGTATCTATTTTGCGGATACCCCTTTCGAAGGAGGCGCGGATTGCACCGAGCGAAGAGGCATCGTCTTGTCCCCCCCAGTCTTTTCGGTCGTACGACCAGGTGCCGAGGGTCGGCTCATTGACGAAAAGGGGCTTCATAGGGATATCAGGGAAGCTCGATCTTCTTCAGGAGGTTTTGCAGTTTATCCTTGTCTATGAGATCGATGGGCCGGGTCTCGGCAAAATCGACGGCCTTCCGGGAGAACTGCGAGCTGGTAGCGATGATTCCCCTTCCGACGCTCAAGGTTTTCATCTCCTCGTGCATTGCACGGATCGAAGATTCGGGTATGAGGTCCGCAACGCGAAGGAATCGAATCAGTTTGGGCACCTTCCGAACGTTGCGCCATTTGCTCTCCGCTTCAACTGCGATGACTTGGCATCCGTTGGGAATATTGTTGAGATCTCTGACGCTCAAGCCCAGAGCGCCGGTAAGGCGGCGGCAAATCTCGTGGAACTGGTCCATTGTTGCGGTCAAGTAGTCTTTGACCCGATCGTCCGCTCGAATATCCTGGTAGGAGCTCAGCTTTTCCGCAACATCCCGGAAGGAGGACTTCTTGGTGTAGATCTCTTCCCAGAGGTGAACGGCTTGATCGATTTTACGGATCTTTTCGTAGCAGGCGGCGAGAAAATATTTCGCGTACAGGGTTTCGGAGGAAGAATCTTCGGCGGTGAGCTTGATCGCCCGTTCGAGCTCCGATATCGCGCTGTCGTAGCTCTGCATGTTCATATAGCAGACGCCCCGCTCGACTAGAGCCTTGACTTTGAAATCAGGGTCCCGCTGGGCTCTTTCAAAAGCGTGCAGCGCGCTCACGTAGTCGTGGTTCTCCTTCATCAATCGCCCCAGATAGAAATACGCCTTGTGGTTGTCCGGCATCAGGTTTATTGCCGTTTCGAGCTCACGCTTAGCCTCAACCGGTTTCTTGGCACGGAAGAGGAGAAAGCCCAGACGGTAGTGGGCGTCCGAGTGACGCGGCTCGAGCTGGATTGTTTTGCGGTAATAATTGAGGGCTTTCTCCGATTTGTCCCGCTCCTCGAAGAGAGTCCCGGCGATAAAGTAATAATCCCCGTTTTCCGGTTCCATTTTGATGAGCAGGAGGTATTCTTTGAGGGCCTCCTCGGGCTGATTGAACTTGATGAATAACCTGCCGATATCTTCCCGAAACTGCTTCTCCGGGCACATTCCCCCGTAATTTCCGATCTGATTGACCGTCTTGAACTCCATAAGAGCGAGCTCGTTCTTGTCCTCGGCGAGATACGCCTTACCCAAGAGATAATGGGCTTCAGTATTCCTCGGTTCCTTTGCAAGTATCTGCTTTGCGGTCCTCGTGACCGCGCCGGTCTTACCCTGCTTGAGCATATTGGCAAGGTTTGCTACCTTTTTAGGGGCGATAAACGACTTCACCACAAAGAAAGTCACTACACCAAGGGCTATACCGAGAATGATGATGAGTAGTATTATTACGGGCATACTTTTTTTTTGCTCCACTTGGTAGATTAATTAGTTTTATGTATACTGTCAAATCTATGATACGAAAAATGAATCACCTCTTCCGGGGGATAAGGCCGTTTTTTTTCACCATCCTGTTTGTTTCAGCTGCTACACTCCTATCCGGATTCTCTTTTGTCGAAGAGGGTGAACGGCTTTTTATGGAAAACAAGCTCGAAGAGGCCATGACGATGTTCGAAGCCGCCTTGAACGAACAACCGGAGAATGAAGAGATATACCTCTATTTGAGTATCATATACGAAAATCTCGACATGCACCACAAGGCGGTGGAGATCCTCGAAGAGGGACTGCCCCATTCGGGAGAGCATACCGCGAGGATGTATTACAATCAGGGAAACAACCTCTACGCTCTCGCTCGGTACGACAGGGCGGAGAATGCCTTTTCCCGGGCCATTAAGTCCCGGACCGACTTCGCCGATGCCTACCTCAACCGGGCCAATGCCCGGCTCGAACAGGAAAAATACCGGGATGCGGTAAGCGACTATTCCCTGTATATTCGGATGCGTCCCGCCGATCCTCAGCGCGAAGAGATAGAAAGGCTCATCGGCATGCTCAAGGACCATGTCGCCGAAGCGGAGCAGCGGAAGCGGGAAGAGGAACAGCTGCGTGTCGCGGAAGAAAAGCGGAGGGCCGAAGAAGAAGCACGCCGGAAAGCGCTCATGGAGGATGTTCTCGACGCGCTCGAAAAGTCCGAACAGGAAAAGTCCCGGATGCAGGCCGAGGCGGAGGACATCGAAGAATTCGAGTTCGACCTCGAGCCGGAATAATAACAATCAGATACAGGGAGAATACCATTGAATAAACGGATAGTGATAATCGGGGGAATCGTGCTGCTCTTAGGCGTCGTAGCGGTTTCCCTCTTCCTTCTTCTCCCCGCGCGGGGAGCCGGAGAAATCGTCGAGGAAGTAGACAAGACCGACACCGTTCGAATAAACACCCTGCGCCTCGCCGGGGAATACAGGGACCAGGGGGAGTACCAGCGGGCCTTGGATCTTCTCGACAATCTTCTGGTTCAGAATCCCGACGACGAGGAGGCACGGGAACTTCGTGATTCGATTATAGAAGCGAAAAACAGGGCCGAGCGGGAGAAAACCGAACGTGATCAGGCCCGGGAAGACAAGATAAGCGAAACCCTTAACCAGCTCGGGGAGAACCTCGGGGAGTCCCAAAGGCAGTCCACGGTCAGAGAGAGTACCGAGGAGGAAGAACGCCGGGAAGCCGAACGGCTTGCAGCGATGGACGAGGCGGCCCGGGAGCGCGCCGAAAGGGTCAAGAGCTCGATCGAAAAGGGCATCGCCGCCATGAAAGAGGATGACCACGATAAAGCACGGGAACACTTCAACGAAGCCGTCGAGATCGACCCGGACAGCGGAGAGGCCTATGCCCGTTTAGGCGAATCTTATTATCTGGAGGATTCGGAGGACCCGGAAAATACTCAAAAGGCCATCGTCAACTCCAACAAGGCCATCGAAAAAGATCCGAACCAATGGAGACCGTA
>JBKHAJ010000170.1:0-7735 GCA_046542935.1 Spirochaetia bacterium
TACCGAGGCCGTCGCCCCCGGTGCCGCAGGTATCGAGGAGAGGGTCGGAAACGGCTACGGGGATCCGCTTTTCTAAGAGGACCTCGGCACATCCGGCTATCTCCTCGCTGGTGATTCCCTTGGCATTAAAGGCGGCGAGGTACCCCGCTATCTGAGGCGGACTCAAATTACCTTCCGTCAGCTCCTCCATAAAGCTCTTTGCGTCACAACGGGTCATATCCTCTCCGGTCAGCAGGTGCTCGAGATTTGTCCGGTACTGAAAGCTCGACCTCTTGTAGTTGATGAAATTTTTCAATAGCTTCATCCCCGCCTGTGAAGCGACCGACTCCGGATGGAACTGGACCCCCTCGAGGAGGTAGTCCCTGTGGCGGATTCCCATTATCTCTCCGTCGGCGCTCCGCGCGGTTATCTCGAACTCCGGGGGGAGGGTCTCCTCGTCCACGATAAGGGAGTGATACCGGGTAAACACCGAGGGGGAGGGAATCGCCCGGAACACCCCCCGCCCGTCGTGAAATATCTCCTCGGCCTTACCGTGGACTATCCGACCGGCCCGAAGAATTTTTCCCCCAAAGGCGTAGGCGAGGGCCTGATGCCCGAGACAGATGCCCAGGATGGGCACTCTTTCGGCGCACGTCCGGATCAGATCAACCGAAACTCCGGCATCCTCCGGGCGGCCCGGGCCGGGGGATATGAAAACCGCCTCGGGATCGAGATCCCTCACTCCGGAGGGGGTGATCGCGTCGTTCCGGATCACCCTGATCTCCCGGTCGGTAATCTCCCGGAGGTACTGATAGATGTTGTAGGTGAAGCTGTCGTAATTATCGATGAGAAGATACATCCTATACCTCCAGTCCCACCGCAGAGGCTAGGGCGCGAAGCTTTTCGGCTGTCTCCTCGAGTTCCCGCTCCGGAATCGAGTCGTAAACGATTCCCGCCCCCGCCTGGAGATAGAGGCGGTTACCCCGCTTGAGCCCGCTTCGGATGGTGATACACGAGTCGAGGCTTCCCTCGGGCTCGAAGTATCCCACCAAACCCGCGTAGAAGCTCCTGGTTACCGTTTCGATAGAGTCGATGGTCCGAATCGCCTGTATCTTAGGCGCCCCCGAGACGGTCCCCGCGGGGAAGGTCGCCCTAATGACTTCGGGTATGGTGATACCTTCATCGAGTTCCGCTTCGGCCTGAGAAACGATGTGCATGACATGGGAATAATGCTCGATCCCCATCATCTCGCTCACCTTAACGGTACCCGGCCGGGCAATACGGCCTAAGTCGTTACGGGCGAGGTCGATCAGCATCCGATGCTCGGCAAGCTCCTTCTCGTCGCCGAGGAGATCGCTTTCGAGGACACGGTCCTCATCCCGATCGGCTCCGCGCCTCCGGGTCCCCGCGATGGGCCGGAGCACCGCCCTTCCGTCTTTGACTTTGACGTGAACCTCCGGCGAGGCCCCGAAGAGCTGAAACTGTCCGAAATCGATGTAGAATAAATAGGGGGAGGGATTCACCGATCGTAAGCTCTTGTAGGCCTCTATCGCGGGCAGCTCGGTCTCCACGGTAAGGCGCCGGGAAAGCACGCCCTGCAGAAGGTTTCCCCGTTCGATCTGTGAACGAACGAAACGTACCCCCTCGAGGAACTCCTCCGATTCGGGAATCGCCGAGAGAATCCGCGACGGATAATCCCCGTCCCGTTTCGCCAAGTAGTTGAAGTCGAGGTCGTTGATCCGCGCCTCGGTTCTTTCGACCTCCCGCTCGAGATCGATCTCGAAACCGTGGTAGTTGAGCCCGATGATGTAGATGATATCGGTATAGTGATCGAAGACCACGAAGACGTGCCCGAAAAGAAGGACCGCTTCGGGAACGCCTATTTCGTCGGGCTTGGAGAGGAACTCGATTGCATCACACCGGCGGGCAAATTCGTAGGAGAGGTATCCCACCCCTCCCGCGGGAAAGGGAACATCCTGACGGATCGCCGGATGCTCCGAGGCGAGCCTCACGGCCGCCTCGAGGATATCCCTCTCCGGAACGGGCAAGCCCGCCTCCCCCGCCGGATAGAGAATGACCCGGTTGGGAAGCTGGTGCAGCTGAAAGGCTTCTTTGACTAGGAGGAGGGAATACCTCTCCCGTCCCTTCTTGAAAGAGGACGACTCGAGGATGACCTTCGCGTCGAGCTTTCTTGCCAGCGCGAAGGGGGTAAACCTCTCCCCGCTTATAACCTTGATCAGACCGTCGTTCCGTACCTGCGTCACCGCGTGCTCCTTTGTGATCCCGGACGGGCCGGAACCGCCGCCGGAATAAAAAAACCGCCCGCGTTTCTATAAATAGAAACACAGACGGCGTCACTATACTTTTCTCCACCGTTTCTGTCAATAGAAACGGTGGATATTTTGCTTCTTTCGGGGGTGTACGCCTCAGACCGCCTTCTTGATCTCCTCGATCTCCTCGATCTCCTCCTGAACCGCCGGTAGTTCGGTCTCCCGACCTTCGAGATCCTGCCCGTCCGCCGGTTTCCCCTTGAAGTTGGGCTTGAATTCGACGTGCTCCGCCACGATCTTGATACGGGACCGGGGATTACCCTCGGCGTCGCTCCACCTGTCCTGTTTGAGGCGGCCCACGACCCTGACGCCCCTCCCCTTCGTGAGGTACTCGGCGCAGGTCTCACCCAGGCCGGCCCAGACCTCTACATCGAAGAAGGAGACCTCGTGCTGGAGCTCCTCATCCTGCTTGTAATATCGGTTCGACGCCACACTCAGGTTGCACACCGAGGTTCCCTTGGGCGTCCGCGACAGAACGGGATCTTTTGTCAGATTCCCTTCGATTAGAATCGAATTGAGACTATTCATCTTTTCACTCCGTATTAGTTTTTGAAAAAGGCCTCTTCCACCCATTAATACACCACGAAGTGAATCGATGATTCAATTATAGAGCAAGTTTAAAGAATATGTTTTAAAAATTTTCGGGTCCGCTCTTCCCGGGCGTTGTCGAATATCCGGTCCGGGGGACCGGTTTCGATGATCTCCCCTTCGTCCATGAACACCACCCGGTCGGCCGCGGCGCGGGCGAATCCCATCTCGTGGCTCACTACGAGCATGGTCATCCCCTCCCGGGCCAAGTCGAGCATGACGTCCAACACCTCTTTGATCATCTCCGGGTCGAGGGCCGAGGTAGGCTCGTCGAAAAGCATCACCTTAGGGTCCATCGCCAGGGCCCGGGCGATGGCAACCCTCTGCTGCTGCCCTCCGGAGAGCTGGTCGGGAAAGGCGTCCGCCTTATCGCCGAGTCCCACCCGCTTCAAGAGCTCATGGGCCCGCCTTTGTGCCTCCTCCTTGGGAGTTTCCTTGACGATCCGAGGCGCTAAGGTGATGTTCTCCAGGGCCGACAGATGGGAGAAGAGGTTGAAGTTCTGGAAGACCATCCCCACCTCTTCCCGTATCTTCCGGATGTCTCCACGGGGATCGGTTACCCGCGCGTCGTCGATCCAGATGTCCCCGGCGCTCAAATTTTCCAACCGGTTTATACAGCGGAGCATGGTGCTCTTCCCGCTCCCCGAAGGGCCGATGACCAAGATCACCTCTCCCTTGTGCACCTCCAGATTCGCGTCCTTCAGTGCAACGATCTTGCCGAAATATTTCGAGGCGCCTTTGATCCGTACGCGTATATTTTTATCGTCTGCCACGTTGTTCAAGCCTTCCTTCCATTGCTCCCACCAGTTTCGAGAAAAACAGGGTCATCACCAGGTACACCAGGGCCACCACGGTATAGCTTTCGAAGTACTGAAAGGAGGTCGAAGCGAACTCCCTGCCCCGCCGCAGCAGGTCGGACACCGCGAGAATCGAGACCAGCGACGAGTCCTTGAGCATGGCGATGAACTCGTTTCCGATAGGAGGCAGTATGGTCCGCATGGTCTGCGGGAGAATGACCCGCCTCAAGGCCTGTCCCCGGCTCATTCCCAGGGCGAGGGCCGCCTCCATCTGTCCCTTCGGCACCGACTGGATCCCCGCGCGGAAGATCTCGCCCATATAGGCCCCGTAGCAGACCGACATAGCCACAATGGCCGAAACGATCCCCGAGAGCTGCAGGAACGAGCCCAGGGCAAAGTAAATATAGAAAAGCTGGACCAGCAGAGGAATCCCCCGGATCACTTCCACGTAGACCGTGGCTATTCTGTTGATGAGTGTCACCCGGGAAATTCGCCCGAGCCCGGTCAAGAGCCCGATAAAGAGCGAGATAACGATAGAGATGACCGTTACCTGAAAGGTCTTTAAGATTCCGTCGGGGATGAACTTATAGATTTCACGGTAGGGCTCGGGCCACGCGATGGGGAGAATAATCAGGAGCGCTATGGCCCCGAAGAACGAGATACGCCAGGCCGAAAAGAGTGACTTCTCGTTCCAATCGGGGATGAGCGCTCCGTCGGAAACTTCGATACGGGAACTCTTCTGTTCCGTTTCCTTTATCTCAGCCACTTGTCCTTGAGTTCCTCGTCAACCCCTTCGTCGAGGACTTTTCGGAGTCCTTCGTTGATGGTCTCGAGAACTTCGGTGTTCCCCTTCTTGACGGCGACTCCGTAGTACTCGTCGGTAAAGGGCTCGCCCACGATCTTGAGAGCTCCGCTGTAGGTCTCGTTCTGCAGGACGTAGTCCGCGGCAATCGGGGTATCGGCGACGACTCCGGCGATCCGTCCGTTGGCGAGGTCCTCGACGGCAAGACCGAGCTCGTCGTAGGTCTTAAGCTCCACACCGTCGATCTTTTCGATCTCCATGGCACCTGTAGTACCTATCTGGGCGCCTACGGCCTGTCCTGTGAGGTCGGAGAGCTCATCCACCCCGGAGGTGCTCTGCTGAACGATCAGGACCTGTCCCGCGTTGATGTAGGGGTCCGAAAAGTCCATGGTTTCCTTCCGCTTGTCGGTGATGGTGACCGAGGACATAACCGCGTCATACTGCCCGTTGGCCAGCCCTGCGAAGATGCCGTCCCAGGCGGTGTTCTGGAACTCTACCTCGAATCCTCCCGCCTCGGCGGCGGCCTTCATCAGGTCGATATCGAATCCCACGATTTCTTTGTCCTCGTTGACGAACTCCATCGGCGGCCAGGTGGCGTCGGTGGCGATGGTGATTTTTTCGGATTCTTTCTTGCAGGAGACCGCCGCGAATACGACACACACGACGAGCAGCCCCAAGATAATCTTTTTAATCATTCTGATTCCTCCCTTTTGTATGATAATGTCGAATATATTACCACGATCAGGGGTTTTGTCAATGTTCAGAACCTTGTAAACTGGGTCCATGTCCCACATATTGTCGCTTATTATTCTCCTGGCCTTTCTTTTTGCCGGAATGATCCTCGGAAAGATCCGCCGCTTAGCGGAATCCAAGGCGCCCCGGCTCCTCCTGGAGCTCGCCCTGTACTTCCTTCTCTTCTTTATGGGCTTCCGGATCGGGAGGAACGACGAGGTAGCATCCCGGATCGGGGATATCGGAATCTTGAGCGTTGTTTTCGCCGGGGCCACCGCGGCGGGGACGATCCTCGTCCTGGTCCTGGTCTACCTCGTCGGAGGACGGCGTCTGGCTAACCGATCGAGCAGCGAGGCCGAGGAGATAGGTCCGGTTCCCGGCGGCGCGGTCAGACGTTTTTTTACCCACCTGAAGGACCCGTTGAAGCTCTTTCTGATCGTCATCGGCGGGTTTTTGATCGGGTTTTTTATACCCCTCTTTCCCGGTTTCACCGGCTCGGGGATGACTAACTGGATGGTCTACACCCTTCTCTTGCTGGTCGGCATTCAGCTGAGCGGCAATGGGGTACGGATCGGGAAGGTCCTTCTCCACCCGGAGACTCTGATCCTCCCCTTAGGAACCGCGGCGGGATCGCTCTTAGGGGGGTTCGCTGTGTCGATGTTCTTTTCGATCCCCTTAGGCAGGGGTTTAGCGGTGGCCTCGGGATTCGGATGGTACAGTTTGAGCGGTGTCATCATCACCGACTTGGGCGATCCGGTCTTAGGGTCCGCGGCATTCATCTCGAACATGCTCAGGGAGAGCCTGGCCCTCCTTCTCATCCCCTTCTTCGGGGCGACCCGGTTCAAGCACGTGGGTATAGGCGTAGCCGGGGCTACGAGCATGGACGTAACACTCCCCTTAATCGAGCGGAGCTGCGGGGCCCGGTCGGTCCCCCTCGCGGTGACCCACGGGGGGATCCTGTCGCTCCTGGTGCCTATCCTCGTGCCGGTGTTTTTTCATGCCTAGAACCGCTCAGCGGCGTTTTCTAGGCCCAAGCCTTGTACTGTTCAGTTCTACTCCCGGATGAGACAAATCGATCTCAGCGCCAAGCTCCAAATCCCATTCCCGGGGAGTTATTTTATTACATGCGCCATTTTGATAAAATCCCATTTCTCCCAAATATACCCGGCCTTCAACATTGAAAAAATCAACTCTGCAGAACGGGAAAGGTTGTGCGAGAATCTCAGCATAGCGTCTCATTTCATCGAATGCCTCGGGCTTTTTAGCCGAAGCGGGATCAAAGTTTTTGCGGGTCAACCTCACATTCAGCAAGTTGAAATCCATATCATATACATTACGGCGGCCGTCTTTTGAATGGCGGCCGTCTTCGGTGCATAAATCGGTATCGTAGAGAAAAAATTTCGCTTTGCCGTCAAAGCAGAAAAACCTATAGTCCGAAGGCAGTGTACCGTCGGAATTTCTTAAAACCTTTTCACATATCAGCTTAGGCTTAATATTGTAATTACGTTCTCTAAGAAGCAAATAGTATTTACAGGAAAGTTGAAGGTTTAGAAGTTTTACGCTCAGACTTATGCTACCGTTGAAATTATCCGGACTGTAAATCATATTCATGCCGGAACTGTGATTGCATTTTATGATGACCTCGTCCGTGAATTCGGTAAAATCGATATCTTCGGCATCTTCATATACGCCGTAAATCTGAGTCAGTATATGTGAAAGACCACATTTTTCCACATACTCTCGTACAGCCACTTTGTCAGAGCATATAGACAAGAGGGGATTGTGGTCATTCAATTTGAGCCACCAGAGTTTTTCATCAAAAGTCTCCGGATTGTCTAAATTTAGAGATCTTCCTGTGTACAGTTTATATATAAATCTGCCGTAACTGTCGTCGGGAATGAATGAAGTCAGATTTAATAAAACATTGAGTAAACCTGTTTTTAAATAAGTTGCCAAATCTTTCCGTTTTCGCTTACTTGATGAACCATTTAATGCCATATTTCTATCTATCCTGCGTCTTAAAATATTATTACAGTTCCTCAGGCCATTGGGCTTCTTTTTCCGTAGCGGCAGCCTTAAGTCAAAGACTATACATTTTAAAATCTTAGAAAGACATATCATGACCCTATATTTCCTTTCCCCGCCTGTCAACACCGTTTGAGCACCGCCCCGCTTCCGCCGGGACTCATATAAGAACAGCTCAGCCGTAAAGGCCCTAGGCGGCGTCTTCGATGAAGACCTCGGCAGGGTATCCTTTTCCCTGTGCGGTAATCTCGACTACGGTTACCTTATTCAGATAACCGATAACCGCCTGCCGCGTGAGGACGAGGACAGGCCGTTTCCCCGGTTCACCAGAGCTCTTCGGCTTAATCGGGATAATGTGGTATACACTTTTTATATACGGATTTTTTCGATGCTGTATCAAATTATACCTCAATCCGGATAAAACTTAGAGAGTGCCCCCGATCGTGGGGATTGAATCAGGAGAACACTTTTCCTTGTATACA
>JBKHAJ010000171.1:0-7702 GCA_046542935.1 Spirochaetia bacterium
CCTGGTGCTGATTATCGCCCTTGCCGTCTATTCCCTCGTCGCGAAGGACCTCCTTCACGGAATTATCGCGTTATCGGCGATAAGTCTCATCAGCGCTCTTCTGTTTTATCTTCTCAACGCTCCCGATGTCGCTATCACCGAAGCGGCCGTCGGGACCGGGGTGACGACGGTAGTATTCGTCGGGGTTATTCGGCATACGAGCAGAAAGGACACCGACCGATGAAAAAAGGAAACTCCGCCGCATCGACCATCCGAACAGTGTTTGCCGTCGGCATCATCGCCGCCGTCCTCGTGACCGTATTTCTCCTCGATTCTCCCTGGCCGACCGCGGCGAGGGATTATCTGCGGGAATCGGGCGAAAAAGAAACCGGAGCTCCGAACTTGGTCAGCGGTATCTATTTAGGGTACAGAGCCTTCGATACGATGGGCGAAACCATAGTATTACTGGTCGCCGTAAGCGGCACTATAGGGATATTAAAAAAGATCAAAGCGATGATGGCCTCCGAAAAAAGGGAGGAGACCGGCGGGACCACGGCTTTCAGCCTCCCCACGGAAAAGCGCAGTACCCATACCCTGCGTACGAATCTGATAGAGGTCGTCACAGGGAAGATCGGGCCTATCGTCCTCATCTTCGGTGTCTATGTGATGGTGTACGGACATCTGTCGCCGGGCGGGGGATTTCAGGGAGGAGTGATCATCGCGTCGGGAATCATCTTTCTCGTTCTCGGCAGCGGGCTGAACACTTCGGCCGCCTTCGCCGACGCCGCCGCTTTGAACCGTCTCGAGGCCGGTGCTCTTTTCGCATTCGTCCTCGCGTCCTTGAGCGGAATCCCCGCGGGAAAGGGATTTTTTGGAAATCCGGTGGAAGACCTCTTGACGATGCCCGCGGCCTTTATAATCCTCTTGAACGCCGTTATCGGGCTCAAGGTCGGGGCCGGAATCGGACTATTGTGTATCTCTATGCTGGGAGAAGAGATGTGATTGCAGAACGGATGCTTTTACTGGTGCTCTTTCTTATCGGTTTTTGGGGGATAGTGGCGAAAAAGAACATCATCAAGAAGATATTCGGACTCACTCTCATCAACAGCGCGGTGGTTATTCTCTTTATTCTCGAAGGCGGGAGGATAGGAGAAAACGCTCCGATCTTAGGCGGTGAAACCGGGGTGTTTGTCGATCCCGTCCCGCAGGCGTTGATGCTTACGGCCATAGTCATCGGGGTATGCGTGACCGCTTTCGCCCTTGCCCTCGCGTTCCGTTTGTACAAGGCCGCGGGAAGCTATAATATCGATATCATCCGGGAAAAGGTCCGCGATGAGTCCTGAAAACATCGTTTTCGCCCCGGTCCTGCTTCCCCTCATCGGTTCGGCCTTTGCGTACTGCTCCAAAGCCTTTTTCCGAGGCAGGACAAGTACGACCGTCGAATATATCGGGGTCTTTATCGGACTCGCGCTCCCCTGGGCGGTTTTTCTCTATACGGCCCCCTTCGTATTCGCCGGACAGTCGATAGAAGGGGTCATCGGAAACTGGTATTCCGGTATCGGTATCCGGTTCCAGTTCGACGGCCTTGCCTGGCTGGTGAATATTTTAGGCTTTTCGGTAGGCGGCGCCTCGTGGATATATTCTCTCTCGGCGGGACCGCGGGGCCCCGTTTTCAGCGCCGTATTCCTCATCCAGACCGCGGCCTTAGCCGCGGCGATCATGACCGCCGATTTGTTCAATCTTTTTGTATGCCTGGAAATTTTAGGCATTGCCTCGTACGTACTTATAGCAAGCTCCCAGAAAGCGGGGTCGGCCCTGGCCTCGTTTTCCTACCTCATGGTGAGCGCGGCGGCAATGGTGTTCCTCCTAGTCGGTTTGTACGGTCTCTACCGGCTGACCGGGAAACTCTCGTACGAGGGGATCGCCGCGGGGCTTAAAGCGCTTCCCGACGGAGGAGGCACGGCCGCCGTCGTGTCCTTCGCCCTGATCGTTGCTGCCGTCGCCATCCGGGTGGCGGTCATGCCTCTGTACGGATGGCTTCCCGACGCACATGCCTTAGCCCCCCACGCTATTTCGGCGGTGTTGTCGGGGGTGCTGATAAAGACCCCCCTGTTCGCCCTTTCCCGGATCATGCTGATCGTGCCTAAGGGAGGGAGTGCCGGCCGCCTCTTAGGCTACGCCGGGGCTGCAACCGCCTTGGTCGCCGTGGTTATCGCCCTCTCCCAGAAGGACGCGAAGAGGCTCTTAGCCTACCATTCCGTCAGCCAGATCGGATACGTGGTGGGTGCCTGGGGGTCCGCTATCCATGCTGGTGTTCATACTCCCGCGGGAGTCCTCCTTATGTCGGCGGCGTTCCTCCATGCCTTTTATCATGCCCTTTTCAAGGGGCTGCTTTTCTTGAGCGTCGGGTCGGCCATCGACAGCTCGGGGGAACGGAACGTATATGTTCTCAGACGTGCGGGGAAATACTTAAGCGGTGCCGGGGAACGTCTCCCCGTGACCCTGGTATGCTTCGCGATAGGGGCCCTCGCGATCAGCGCCGTTCCCCCCTTCAACGGGTACGCGAGCAAGACGGCGGTGACCTACGCCTTGAAAGGAAGCGTCCATTACTATCTTCTCACCGCCGCGGCGGTAGGCACGGTAGCTTCGTTTATCAAGCTGTCGAGGATCTTCTGGCCCGAAAGGAAACGCGGCGGCAAGCGCTCTGCTCCCGCGCCGGCCGCACGCGATACCGGTGGAGCGGTTTCCGCGGCTTCCCGGCGCACCGGTGTTTCGCCTCCTCCGGGAGGCGGGCGTCTCCCTCTTACCCTGTCCATGGGATTTCTCGGGCTGCTGTGCATAGCAGGCGGCGCCGCCGCTTCCCGCATCTTCTTCTTCGTATACCGGCTCTTAGGCGGAGAGGCCGGGGCCGCTGGGGCAGCCGCCCCCGTCTTCTTTTCGGCGGACAACCTCCTGAAAACACTCTACATTACCGCCGGGGGTGTCGTCCTCTTTTTCGCGGCCGTCAGCAGGCCGGGTTCGAAGGTTCTCAAGCTCGTCCGGGAACGGCCGCGGAACTTCCAGGGACTGTTCGTTAGTTTTTCCTTAGGGGTCGCCGTCCTGGTCCTGTGGCTCCTTCAGTGATTCGGCGGCAGCTCAGGAAGAAATGTCTTGACATCGCCTGAAATGATGCATTAGCATCACATTATGAGGACAACCGTAAACATCCATGACGATGTTATAGAAAAACTGCGGGACCGGGCGAAAAAGGAAGGATTACCCTTTAAGTACGTACTCAATGAAGCGATCCGCCGGGGCCTGGAATGCCGCGAAAAGGAGGAATCCCACAAGGAGTACCGCACCGAGCCGAGAAACATGGGTCTCAAACAGGGATACAGTCTGGATAATGTTCAGGAGCTCCTTTCCCGCCTCGAAGGGGAGGACTCACGGTGATTCTCGTCGATGCAAATATTCTCCTCTACGCCGAGGACAGTTCCAGCCCGCACCATACCCGCAGCCGGGAGTTCTGGGACGACGCACTGTCGGGAAGCGAGCCTTTATATCTGTGCTGGACGGTTATCTCGGCATTTCTCCGGATTTCCACAAATCAACGGGTCTTCGAACGGCCCCTTACTCTCGATCAGGCCCTCGGCAAGGTGCGGAGCTGGCTGGAGCAGCCGTGCGTCAGGATCGCAGTACCCACCGAGAATCACTGGAACGCCTTCTCCTCCCTCCTCGAAGCAGGTCAGGCCGCGGGGAACCTCGTGACGGATGCCCACATCGCCGCTCTCGCCCGGGAATACGGTCTGACCCTCTATTCAACGGATTCGGATTTCTCCCGTTTTCCGGGAATTAGATGGAAGAATCCCGCAGCGGTATAGGCGACCGGGCGGGAGGTTGTACGGCGTTCAGGCCCTAGGGCTTCTCCGCCGACACGCTGATGCTTACCACCGATTGATCACGCAGTTAGATATCAGGAGATCCGCCGTCTCGTCGGCTATGGGAAGATGCTCGATCTCGCCGAGCCTGAACTCGACGTTTCCGAAACCGTCTTTTTCAGCGTTGGCCCTTGCCTGGGAAATCATATCCGCGGTCATGTCTACGCCGATGACCCGCCCCGTCGGGCCGGTCCTCCGGGCCGCGAGGAAACAGTCGAAGCCCGCTCCGGAGCCGAGATCGACCACCGTCTCCCCCTCCCGTATCCGTGCGAGGGCGGTCGGATTCCCGCACCCTAAGCCCAGATCGGCCCCCTCGGGGACCGCCGACATTTCATCGGCGGTATAGCCGAGCTTAGCGCTTATCTTTTCTTCCGCGGTTTCGCCGCAGCACGAGGTTCCTCCGCAGCAGCAGGAGCCTCGCGAACGGGCGATCTCTCCGTATCGGCTTCTTACACTTTCTTTTTTCGCTTCGTCATTCACTGCAGTCCTCCCCGCGACATTTAAGGTTCTCAATTTTTCGCCTGTCCGCGGCAACGGCCTCATCCTCTGCCGCGAGCGACATGACCATGTCGATCGCTCCGGCGATCGGCGGAGGCGGATCCTGAGGGATCGAGTAGTAGGTCCACTTGCCGTCCCGCCTCCGGTTTACCAGGCCGGCGTCGGCGATCAGACTCATATGCTTCGAAACCGTGGACGGCGCGAGGCCGAAGAGCTCGACGAGCTCGCAGACGCACAATTCCCGGTCCCGCAGGGCGGCGAGCGCCCTGACCCGAAGGGGATGGTCGATCGCCTTTCCGATCTTCACGATGGAGGACAGGCCAAAACGAACCTTAAATTTCGTCATGTGACGAATTGTAGAATTAAACATTCGGGAGGTCGAGAGGATGGGAGGGCTTCCCGTGTTGCACTTGGGAATATTGTCTGCTACATTTTTTTCATGACCGGTAAAGAACGCGTACGTCTGGCGATGGCAAGAGAAAGACCCGACCGGGTACCCTTCTTCTGTCAGTTTTCCCTCGGCCACTATATGCTCAACACCCCCTTCGAGCCCTTCAGGATATGGTATTCCCCGGAGGTGTTCACCGACGCCCTCGTGATGCTCGCCGACCGGTACAAAGCCGATGGGATCCTCGTCAATCTTCCCGGCAGGCCGCCGGACTGGGAAGACCACATAGTTAAGAAAGAAGACCGCGACGGGGAAACAATTCTTTATTGGGACGACGGATCGTACAGCCGCTGCCCGGAGAACGACAACGTGCATCACTTCTCCGAGGCCGGCCTCCCGCGGTTCGAGGATGTCGATCCCGAGGCGGTGTACTACATCGAGCCCCACTCCATAACTGGGATTATCTGCCCCTACTCCTACGATTTCGATTCATCTCCCCGTCCCCGGGGCCGGGAATTCTTTCCATCCTACGTGACCGACCCGGTCCGCCTCGCCGTGGAGAAGGCGGGGGCGGAAAAACACATATCCTCCGAGATATTCTCTCCCTTTACGCAGTTCATGGAGCTCTTCGGTTACTCCGAAGGGCTCATGGCGCTCATGGACGATCCGGATAAAGCGGGGGAAATCCTCAAGAGCCTCGCCGAGGGGGCGGCCGACCTCGCACTGCTGCAGGCGGAAGCCGGTCCGGACGCGGTCCTCGTCTCCTCGGCCTTCGCCGGTGGGGGATTCATATCCCGAGAACAGTACCGCACCTTTGTCCTCCCCCATGAGGCGTATATCACGGAGACAATACACCGAGAGACGGACTGCTTCGTATACGTTCACACCTGCGGGAGCATCGGCGACCGGGTGGATTTGATGATGGAAGCCGGATACGACGGTGTCGATACCCTCGACCCGCCCCCCTTAGGGAATACCGACATCGAGGAGGTCAAAGCACGCTTAGGAGATAAGATCTTTCTCAAAGGTAACATCGATCCGGTGGGCATCCTCAAGAACGGTTCGCCTAAGGAAGTCTACACACACGCGCGGTATCTCGCGGAAACGGTCGGCCGAAAAGGCGGATACATCCTCTCCTCCGCATGCTCCGTCTCCCCCGCTACGCCGCCTGAGAACATTCACCAGCTCTACAGGGCGGTTACCGATGCGGGCGGGACCTAGCCGCCCGCGAGCGCGGGTCCGCGGCGCCTCACTCGATTCTGTAGGGGTATTTTCCCGTAAGAAGGGTTTCGATCGCCATATACGAAGCCCCGAGGATCCCCGCGTTTTCCCCGAGCGAGGAGAGCTGGATGAAAGGCGGTTGAAAGGGCACGGAATTCTTGACGTACCGTATAAGCGGCTCGATAAAGAGGGGCATAACTCCGGGCATGTGATACAGGTCTCCGCCTACGAAGATTATCTCCGGATCGAGGGTCAGGACGAGATTGACGACACATACGGCGACGTGTTTGACGGCACGGTCGATTATGCGGCCCGCGAGGTGGTCCCCCTTTCGGGCGGCTTCGAATATCTTAGGCCCTGTTACCGTCTCTATCTCCGCCGGGGGGGATGTGAGTAGTGTATCGGCCCCGAGGCGCACCTCGTTCTTGAAATCGAAAACCATGCTGTCTATCGAAGCAACCCGTTCGAGGGGCCCTTTGCGCTGTTTGAAATTATCGAGGGATTCTGTCCCCGGCAGGGAATACCCGATCTCTCCGGCATACCCTGATCGCCCCCTGATAAGGGTATTGCGGGAAATTATTCCCGCGCCTATTCCGTTGCTGATCTCCAGGAAAATAAGGTTATCGTAATTCCTTCCGTGACCGCAGCTGCTCTCGCCGATCGCCGACAGGTTCGATATGTTCTCGATGTAGACCGGCACATCGAATTCATCGGATAAGAGCCTCTTGATGTCGATTTTCTCTAAATTTTCATAGAGGACCGTATGGATCGACCCGGTGGCGAAATCGGTCGCCGCGGGAATCCCCACGCTGACCGCTTTGAGCCGGGTCTCCCGGTCCCTCGATTGACGGTACACCTCGCTTATCTTAGCAATTTCCCGCAGGATATCCCCTCTCAGGTCCGTCGTATCCAGAACACTCGGTCCGGTATGCTCCTGCTGGATCTTCCCCGAAAAATCGGTCACGGCAATCTTGGCCGGCTCCTTGACCAGGTCGACGGCGATTATGTAGCCGATGTCGGGATTGATCATCACCTCGGCGGCGCTCTTGCCTTGTCCGGTCTTGATCGTTCCGGGCTCGAGGAGATACCCCTTTCTCAGGAGATGGTCCACGGCGCGGGAAACCGCGGGGGCGCTTATGTTGAGCTCTTTGGAGATCTGGGCGCGGTAGGAGGTTCCGGCGTTCCTCAGATAGTTGAAGATGACCGATATGTTGATCTCGTTCTGGAGATTCGAATTAGCGGTCCGTTTTATTTTGAGCTGTTCCGACTGATTCACCTGCTTGAGTCCTTCGCCCTCCGTTGATAGGTTACACTACGTTAGCCGTATTCTACTCCGGACCCGTAACAACCGTCAACAACGCATTATTTTCTTGCCCCCCTGGGGTAATCGTGGTAGGATTACATAACTTACTGTTAGTAATTGGGGATAGCACTGTGAGAAAGACAAGCAAAGTAGCACCGGAATGGTGGGATTACACCACCTTAGATGATGAGATACTCGAAGACGCCGCGCGGCTCACGGCAGAGGACATCCGGCAGCTCGAACGCCCCGGTTTCACGGTCAGGTTTTACGACACCCTCGAATCGTTCTATACCGCGGAGGCCCTCGAATACGTGGACGTATGGAGAAAGTCCTCTGCCGACAATCCGGCGGGGATCTGCGGGCCTATCGGACCGACAGCTCAGCTGCCCCTGGTGG
>JBKHAJ010000172.1:0-7680 GCA_046542935.1 Spirochaetia bacterium
TGGATGGTCTGTGAATCCAAAGAATACGTTCTCTTTGAAGTCAACAATCTTACGGTTCTTGAATGGATATAGAATTATATTTTTTAAGGTGACAAACACTGTCTTAAGAGGATCAATTTTTGTGAGCATCGTTGACTGAATGAGTTTATCCGAATAGTTCAGACCTTCATTCTTATTCATAATACTCTCTCCTTTTTATAAAATTAATACAGCTGTTTATCCATGCTTCTTCATCGCCCCTGTGTCAGGATAGTTGTCGCATAGCTCACACCACAACAGCCCCGGGTTAACCCGGGTAGCGACGGGGCGCAAAGGATGACTATCAGGATGAGTTGGCATCATGTATCATTTATTCCAAGCCTTTCTATCAACGAATAGATTGTGTTCGTTGATTTCATAAAATTTATCACATTATTTTTCAATTATAAATACAATTACTCCTTTTCTTAAAAAATCAGTAAGGGAGAAGATGAGCGGCAGGAGCGCGGCTGTCTTATACTCGATACCGACGAGAAGCTCGAATACCGTCGGGTAATAGATGGATCGGATGTGCTCAGTATGCTCACCAAGCGGGGGAGTTCTCCCGCCGCAGGACCAATTCAAGACTGCAGCGGACGGTGAGAAATCCCCTCTTTCCGGTAAACTATCTCGACCGGCAGATTCGCAAGGACAACTCCAATCATCTGCGAAAGACGGTGCAGTTCTCGAGGGACGTGGACAGCCGCATGGAGCGTATGGCCGTCTATCAGAGAGCTTCGATTATCTGTCTGAACACGCAGAGGAGCTGCTCGGGTTCCTGTACTCTCATCACCAATCTTTGACACGATATACACCGTCACAGCCCGTATCGATCTCCGTAGCCCTCGGAACCGATGCCGCAGATCCTATGATCGAAAAGACCGTGAACTACTTTGAGCGGTTGCAGGAAGAGGGGACGGAGTTTTTCAAACCGGAACATCAAAGCGATGCAGCGGCCGCAAAGCATATTATTACAAAGCAGATAGAATTATTTAAAAGCCGTCTAATGGAATAAACATAATTCGGCGAATGTTCTTGATGTCGGTCTCTTAAAAACCTATCCTTTACAATGACCGAATCGCGGAGGCGTAGCTTGAGAATATACTCGGCATTATTGATACTTATTATGGCCTTGACTCCTTTCCTTACCGGGTGCGAGGAAGAAGAAGGGGAGGGCAAAAACACTCAACTCGATCCTGCGGCGGAGCTTCCGCTTCTATCGGAGGGGCAATTCCCCGGGCTGATCGTCGGGTTCAATCCCTCAAATCCCCCGGCGACGACGGATGCGATCGAGGCGAGGTGGCAGGAGGCGCTCGATGCCGGCCTGAGGGTGGGAAGGTTGCAGATCGATTGGGATGAGCTGGAGCCGCGCCCGGGGGAGTATAATACGGCTGCCCTGGAAGTCCCGCTAAAAGTGTATAGCCGGCAGGACCTGCAGACCTTTTTACTGGTTTCGGTCTACGACAGCGAGGGTCCGGTTGTGCCGGAATATCTGGAAGGAGTGCCGCTGGATGATACCGAACTGATTAGCCGGTTTCAGAAGCTCATGGACTGGGTGGTCCCGATGCTGATCTCCTACGACGGTTACTTGATATCGGTGGCTAATGAGGCGGGCAACAGCTTCGGAGAGGTCCCCGGACTGCACGAGGAGGTTTTTACCTTTTTACAGGAGGCAAGGCGGTATATCCATGGTATCGACGATCGAATGGCTGTAACCGCTACCGTCGCGGAGGGGAATATCGGAATTGAAAAGCCTGGGGTGCAGGAGCTGATCGAGGAGAGCGATGTGGCCTGCTTCAATTTCTACGGTGCAGTGACGACTGGAAAATTCCCCTACGCTAAAGCGCAGAGTAGGAGAGAGATCCGCTCTGATATCGAAAGAATGCTTAGACTCTCCGGATCAAAGCAGATTGTAATCCAGGAGCTCGGAATGTGGAGCGGATCAAACCTCCTTCCTTCGAACGCGGAGATACAGCGCCGCTTCTTCGAGACCTTCTTCGAGGAGATGGAGAAAAACGAGCGCATCCGGGCGGCCTACGTTTTTCAGCTGGTCGACTGGTCCCCGGAGACAAGTGATATCCTCGCTCAGATGCTGCGCGCCGAGAATGTTGCTGAAGATTTTGTCGGTGTTTTTATCGAATCCCTAGAGACCATCGGCCTGACCCGCTACGAAGACGGTCAAGCCCGTCCTGCGTGGGATGAGTTTCTCCTGTGGCTCGAGCGCTTCTCCGGAAGCTAAGGGGTATCACCGTGTAGACGGGGCGGTGCAGCTTATTCGAATTACGGTGATGTCCGAGTCTCTCATCTTCTCTTAGCTGTTTCATATATTTGCTAGTCCTTATCCTTTCTGCTATATTTTGTCTACCCAAGGAGGATGGTCGAATGAGCTCCGGACCCTATGCACTAATCATGAAAAAAATTGCATCAGATGCGATGATCGGCCCGGAGAAGGGACAGCCCCTTCTGGAGAAGCTGGTGCGCCATTGTTTTACTCCCGATGAAGCGGAGCTGGCCGGCAGGATGAACTTCTTCTACAAGCCCGAACCGGTAAAGACGCTGGCCAAACGCATCGGCCGCCGGGAGGACGAGCTCCTCCCTCTGCTGGAAGCCATGGCCGATAAGGGCGTCATCCGGGCCGGAGCTAAGGGCTACGCCCTGCTTCCCATCCTCCCCGGTATTTTCGAGAACGCCCTCCTCCCCGGCGGGGAGACCCCCTGGCATATCGAGTTGGCCCGCATCGTCAACGAACTCTTCGAAACCGGGTACATCCGACGCTACATCGATACGCCCACCCGGGTCGCCCGGGTAATCCCGGTCGAGGAAACGGTGGAATTCAAGAACAGCAAGGTGGATTCGGATTATATGTCCCGGATGATCGACAGCCACGACACCATGGCGGTTCTCAACAACTGCCAGTGCCGGCAGGCGGCCTTCTTCGTCGGGAATGAGTGCACCACCGCAAGCCGGGCAGACGGCTGCCTGGTTTTCGGCAGTTTCGCGAAACCCTTTTTAGACCGGGGGGGCGCGCGGCCGGTCTCCAAAGAGGAGATGCGGTCCATCATAAAAGAGCGCTGGAAGAACAACCTCGTGTTCTATACCGGTAATATAAGCCACGAGAGCACCAATTTTATTTGCACCTGCTGCAGCTGCTGTTGCCACATGACGAAACAGATCATTCGACCCCAGCCGGGCATGATTTTGGCAGAGCCGCACTACAAGGCGGTCTGCGACGATTCGAAATGCATCGACTGCGGCAAGTGCCTCGCCGCCTGCTCCACCTTTGCCCACGACATGGACGGACGGCGCCACACCTACGATCCTAACCGCTGTGTCGGCTGCGGCCTCTGCATCTCGGCCTGTCCCGCGGGCGCCCTGGATATGGCGGAGAATCCGGCGTTCCGCAAGCCCCCTAAAACCTTCAAAAGGCTCGTCCTTTCTCTGGCGCCGGCGAAGATATCCGCCGTTATAAAGCAGAAACTCAAGGGAAATTGACAGCGGTGCATGAACTTTCGGTGTGCCGGGATATCATCGAGGTCGTTACATCCCGCCTCGAAGCAGCCGGCGGAGGCCGCCTGCTGAAGGTGTATATCGAAACCGGCCCCCACTCATGCGTGAACACCGAGCTGATCCGCTCCGCCTTTCTGGCTTCCGTGAAGGATACCGCGCTCGAGGGAGCCGACCTTGCGGTCCGGTACCGGCCGCTTCGCTCCAAGTGCGCGGGGTGCGGCCGCATCGGGACGGACGGGGATAAGGGAGGCTTCCGCGGGGAAACCCTCCGGCGGCTTTTAGCCCGTTCCTGTCCCGTCTGCGGCTCCCGGCGGAGGCGGCAGGAGATCGACGACGCCGTCACGATAAAATCCATGGAGGTCGAGGAATGAAGGAAGTAGAAATCGGCACAAAGATACTGACCGACAACGAGCGTCAGGCCGTCCTGAACCGGGAGTATTTCGGGTCTTTGGGAGTTACGGTCGTCAACCTGATCGGATCTCCCGGGAGCGGCAAGACCACGATTTTGGAGCGCACCTTCCGGGACCTCGCGGGGCAGGTGCGTTTCGCGGTCATCGAGGGGGACCTGGAAACCGACCATGACGCCGTCGTTCTCAGAAAGACCGGCGTGCCCGTCGAGATGATCAACACCCACGGTGCCTGCCATCTGAATGCCGCTCAGGTCCGCGGTGCAGCCGAGAGGCTGGACCTGGAGGATACCGACATCCTTATCATCGAAAACATCGGAAACCTGGTCTGCCCCTCCTCCTTCGACCTCGGCGAGGACTTCAAGCTGGGCGTCCTCTCCACTCCCGAGGGGGACGAGAAACCGGTTAAGTACCCGGAGCTCTTTGTCCGTGCCCGGGCCGTGGCGGTCAGCAAGCTCGAGCTGACGGAACCGGTGCGCTTCGACCTGGACAAGGCCCGGGAGGGTTTACTTCGATGCAATCCCGACTGTGAGATATTTCCGCTGTCGGCCTTCACCGGCGAAGGATGGGATGTCTGGTGTGACTGGATTGAAGGTTTGGCGGGAAAGTAGTCCGAGACGCCCGCCATCACCGTGCCGATCTTTTCCTTGCATTAGAACCTAAATTCCGCAAAATTATACTATGTCGTCATTGGTAGAGAAATTTTGAAGACTTCGAATATATCCTTCTGCTTCCTGGTAAGTTCAGTGATCATAGGCTTTTTGTCATCGATCTCAATAACGCTGAGTTTCTTCAGCTCGTAGAACATCTGCTCGACAGTCATCTTCTTTCCAAGGCCTGTAGTTCGAAGCACCCGCAGGATCTTAGAGTATACAATATAGATCTGCGTTCCAACTCTAAAAGCGTTATCTGCAGAGGAGAGTACGGCTCGATGAGTCTCTACAAGATCCCGGGCGGCCTTAGTGCTTATTGGTAAGGGAATTATAAAGGACTTGGCTCTCCGTAGACCATGCCGATGTTTACCTGGGTGAGCTTCTCACCGTCACGGTTGTATCCCCACGCAGCAGCCGACTGATGCGCTGAGAGGAGAGTTCAATCGGTTCGTTCAAGAAGATATGCTCGAGCCAGCTGCCACTTTCTATTTATTACCATTTATTCGGCCGGAACGACATCCGGCAAACACAGCATGGGCAGCGGCTCACAATGGTATGCAGTGGCTGCTCGACATGAACTGGGCTGAGTTCGACGCCAACATGACCGGAACCATTTCCAATCAGGCGGCCCCCATGTAGAAGCTGGTGTAGCCGCACCGCGTATGACTTCAGCGAGAGAGTAAACCGTCACCCGAACAGGTTGTCCGGGTCGTACCTGTGCTTGACCTCGAGGAGCCGTTCGTAGTTCCCGCCGGACGTTGCAGCGAGCATTTCCTGCGCTTCATCCGCCGATCCTCCGAAGTTCAGGTACACCCCGGACTTCGAGAACGGCTCGAGGTCGCGTGCCACGTTCCGCGTCCACTCGATGTTGGCCCGGTCAGCTGCCGGGTCGTCCCAGTTCGACTCGATCGCGATCATGCTGTGTGTCTGTCTCTGCCTGAACGCCGTGTCCTCCGGCGCAATGCGCCGGACCGCGCCGCCGAGGAACCAGACATCCAGCGTCGTGAGCGGCGAGATTCGGTTGCGGCCGTGGCGATGGAGTATCTCGACGACGTCGTCCGTGAGCTCGTCGAGAAACACCGATCGCCAGTAGTACCGTCGCCCGTTCGGATACTCCGCGTCGAGGGCCGACTGCATCTCGAGATACTGCATACGTCCGCTCAGGTCCACGAGAGGTTCGAAGATCCGCCGCAGAGGCCCGGCGATCGCCTCGGCTTTCTCCTGCGGGCCGGTGTAGTTCCCGAAGAGGACGAAGGCCTCGGCTCCCCGGGCTTTGGGCGGAAACTCCTCCTCGTCCGGAAGGGTGCCGTAGAATCCGGCGAGACCGAGTTCTTCCGGCGCGGTCTTCATGTACTCCCGGATGAACCGTATGACGTCCGCTCCCCGCCCGGCTTCGTACGCCGGCATCAGGAGCATGACTTCGGGGCCTACCGGGAACAGGGCGAACTCGACGCAGGCGACGACGTCCGGTGTACCCGTGGATCGCGCGATGAGCGCGGGCCTGGTTTCGATCATCCCGTTCCAGACCGGACGGGCTTCTTCATATTCCCGGCTTCCCTCCGGGAGCACACTGCCGTGCAATCGCCGGGAGAGGGTCTCGAGGTCGGTGCCGTCGAGAGTGATCTCCCGGTTTTTCGTCGAGCGGGCTTTGAGAGTGTTCATCGTTTCTTCCTCGTTAGTACCGGGATGATGATTCTCTCTGCCGTGTGAACTGATCCGGCACGGTAAATTTTGTCCGCTATTCTTCAATATACTTTCCGTGCAACCTACGGGGCAAGTCCGCCGAGTTCTGCGAGCAGTACGAGGAGAAGTACGCCGCTAATCATTCGCTGCTTCCGAGAATAGCGAGCGGAGCAGCGACACCCGATCCGGAAGCTTGAACACGTTCGACTCCGGAACAAACAGCAGTTCGTCCGGAGCCCTGTACCGCCCGTTCCCGTATTTCTTTCGAATACATTTTTTGCTTTTCCATAACTTAATCCTCTCATAGTTTTAGGTCTCCGGTAAGGCCGGGGCGGTTCAGCTCAGCTCAGGATTTTTTTATAGACATCCAGATATGCTTTGATCATCTCTTTTATCGTAAACCTTGACTCTGCCCAGGTACGACATTTTTTACGGTCGATTAGTGTCGGGTCCTTGTTCAATTCTCTAGCTTTTTCTACAGCCTCCTCGACGGAGGCAACGAGAAAGCCGGTTTCGCCTTCCCGAATGAGTTCGGGCATGGATCCTCGCCGAAAGGCGATCACCGGAGTACCGCAGAGCATTGATTCGGCTACGCTGAGGCTGAAGGGCTCCTCGAAGTTTATGGGATGAAGCAAAGCGAGGGCAGCTCCAAGGAGGCGGTCTCTTTGGGCCGGGCCCGCTTCTCCGAGAAGGTGAATGATTCGCCCGTCGATCTCCGGTCTCACATACCTATCGAAGTACGCTTTGTCCTGAACTATTCCGGCGATTAAAAGCGGAAGCCCAGCTTTTCGCGCAATACTGATCGCTTCCCTGGTTCCTTTGTCGTGGTGAATTCGCCCTAAAAAAAGCAAATATTCTCCCGGTTTCTCTTTAAATGTGAAGTATTTTGGATCGATTCCATTATACACCGTCGAGATGTAGTTCAGCTCCGGGTGTCGATTCGCATTGCTGATCGAAACGTAATGAACAACAGAGTCGTATTTTCTATACACCGGAACTATTTTCGGTGATGAAAAGCCGTGGATAGTGGTGACCATAGGCACATCGATGAGTCTGGAAAAAATCAAAGGCATAAAGTCAAAATGGTTGTGTATGATGTCGAACCGATGGGATTGTTCCATCAAGTGGGAGATATGAAGAGCTTCCCAGACTTTCGGATCGAGACTCTTGTCTTCCTCGTACGGGTGGGGGCAGACAGCCTCAAGATTCCCTGTAGTTATTGAATCTGCGGTTGCAAATAACGTAACCTCATGGCCTTCTCGCAGCAAGCCTTCGGCGTGGTTAGATGCCACCTGTTCCCACGGCCCATAATGCCTCGGAGGAGTCCTCCAGGCAATAGGCGAGAGAATTGCTATATGCATTTCTCGAATACCTCACACCAAGGCTGTACATTAATGAAAAGATAGTGTGAC
>JBKHAJ010000173.1:0-7622 GCA_046542935.1 Spirochaetia bacterium
TCGCACTCTTCGAGCGGGGTACACGGCTTGCCGCCGAGCGGGGTCTCATCTTAGTGGATACGAAATACGAGTTCGGTCTCGACGAGGGCCGCCTGGTCCTGGTCGACGAGAACCACACCCCCGATTCCAGCCGTTACTGGTACGCCGACACCTATGAGGAGCTCTTCAATAAAGGGGAAAAACAGCGAAAGATCGACAAGGAGTATCTTCGGCAGTGGCTCATGGAGCACGGTTTTATGGGAAACGGAGAGCCTCCGGTCATCCCCGATGAGATGCGTCTGAACGTGGCTGAACGGTACATCACCGCCTACGAAACTGTAACCGGCGAGGAGTTTACCGGTTCCGGTACCCTTCCGGAGAACGAAATGGAGCTCATCCTCGAGTATCTGTCAGCTTCCTAAAATCTTCCGTACCGCCGCGAGGAGCTTATCCGGGTCGACCGGCTTCGCGAAGGTGTAATCGAGGCCGAAGCCGCGCATCATCTTCAAGTAGTATTCCCCTTCGAGCTTTCCCCCGCCGGAGACCGCGATGACCGAAACCGAAGAATTCCGGGTCCGCAAATGCCTAAGAGTTTCCACCCCCTCCATATCGGGCATGATGATATCGAGGATCACCATATCGTGGCGTTCGGGATCGTACCGCGTAATCGCCTCCTTTCCCGTTTCCGCTTCTTCGACGGTATATCCCGCATCCTCGAGAATGGTTTTCATCAAAAATCTCACCTGATTGTCGTCGTCTACTACCAGTACGGTACTCATTCCTCGTCTCCGTTTTTACGGTCCAAGAGCTCCCTGACGGTTTTCAGCAGCAGCTGAGGGATGACCGGTTTCGAAATGAATCTTCCGGCCGTCTCTTTTTCCCCGGCGCTTTCCGCCGTAAGACCGTCCGAATATCCGGACATCAGAATGATCTGTAACTCCGGATACTCCTCTTTGAGGAGCTTCGCTAATTGTACACCGTCCAGCTTGGGCATAACAATATCGGTTACTATGATATCGGGGATTCCTTCGTGAATCCGGTTGAGGGCCTCTACACCGTCGGACGCTTCTTCGACGGTATATCCGGCGGAGCGAAGCTCGATAGAGAGGACCTTTCTTACATCCGGGTCATCCTCGACGAGAAGTATTCGTTCGGTCCCCCGGAAAGTTTGGGCGGTAGGTTCATTCTCATCCCCTTCCTGAGACCGGATCGACGCGGAGGCCGCGGGCAGAAGGATGGAAAAGACCGTTCCCCGTCCGGGATCACTCTCGTAGAGGAGGTAGCCCTCGAGCTGTTTGACGATTCCGTAGGTGGTAGACAGCCCCAGCCCGGTCCCCTTTCCCCGTTCCTTTGTAGAGAAGAAGGGCTCTATGACCCTTCTCTTCGTTTCCTCGTCCATTCCCCCGCCGTTGTCCGTTACAAGGATCTCCATGTATCGGTCCTCGAGGATAGTATACCCTCCCATGTCGATGGGAGCGTTGAGTCCGAAGACTCGGCTCTGAAGGACCAGGAGCCCTCCCGTGGGGAGGGCGTCCCGGGCGTTGGCGGTCAGGTTCATAAGGATCTGAATGATCTGCCCCTGGTCGGCCATGACGGTGGTAAGTTCGCCGGCTGGTATGAAGTGGAGCTCGATATGCTCGCCGATGAGCCTTTTTATCATGGTCAAAGAATCCGACAGGAGCGCATTGAGGTCCACCGGCTGCAGGTCCATGACCTGACGCCTGCTGAAGGCAAGAAGCTGATCGATGAAGCTCGCCGCCCTCGATGAAGCCTTATCGATCTCCTGAAGATAGGTAAACCGCTTGGAATGAGGATCCTCGTCCTTGAGCATGAACCGGGTAAAACCCTGAATAACGGTGAGTATGTTGTTGAAGTCGTGGGCAATTCCGCCGGTAAGCTTTCCGACGGCCTCGAGTTTCTGGGACTGGTAGAGCTGTTCCTGAAGGCGCCGTCGGCCGGTTATATCGAAGATATATCCTCGGATGGCGGTCAATTCGCCGTCATCGTCGAAGATCCCTACAACGTTCATCACCGTAAAGAGTGTTTTTCCATGCTTCGTCTTGAACTCATACTCCAGGTTTTCGAGTCTCCCCTCCCGCCTGAGGAGCTCGATGAACCTCTTTCGGTTTTCGGGAGGCAGGTGGAACTCGCTCATGGAGTATTTTTTGGCATCTTCCACCGACTTAAAGCCGAACATCCGGGCGAAGGAGCGGTTGCATTCGAGGATTTTCCCCGACACATCGGTGATCAGGTCACCGGTCAGATCGTCCTCGAAGAACTCCCGGTACCTTTTTCGGCTTTCTCTTAAAGTGTCGGCGGTCTGTTTGAGATCGGTAATGTCGCTGAAGGTCACGTAGTAACCGCAGGATTCGTCGTTGCCGCCGGCGACAGGGACTGTATTGATCAGGAGCCACCGGTAGCGATCTTCCCGGGGATTGTACACACCCGTTATGACTCCGCTCTGGGATACGCCTGAGCGGATTGTCTTCCCCACCGGGAGGGTTCCTTCGGGAACCTCGGTGCCGTCGGCCCGGAGGGTCCGCCAAGATTCGTCGTAGATGCTTCTGCGGGCAAGCTCCTCCCGGCTAACGCCCAAAATCTCCGCGGCCGCCCGGTTGGCCGTCTCGATCCTACCTTCTTCATCGACACACAGAAACCCGTGGGCCATGGTATCGACAAGGGTCCGGAAGCGAATTTCCCTGCTGTAGAGTCCCGCCTCCGCCCGGCGGCGCCGGGTAATATCCCTGAGAACCCCGCACAGGTGGATCCCTTCGGGAAGATCCAGGGGAAATAGAAGAGTCTGTACGTACTTTGTCACGCCGGAAGGTAGCGCATAATACCGCTCGAAAGTCCTATTGAAATCGGGAGAACCGGGATCACCTAGGGTGGTTTGAAAGATATCCAGCATCTCCCGGTAGGTCTCACGGTTGCGTTCGTCCAACGGAAGAAAGGCAAACTGGACGTCCCAGAGCTTCTTCCCGAGAACCCGCCCGGCGGGGGTTTCGGAAAGCTCCTCCATCGCCCGGTTCCAGGCTCGTACGGTCCCGGCGGGATCGATGAGGATGACCCCCTCAGGTATCCGCTCGATAAGGGATGTAAACGACCGCATCAAATCGGAAGGAGAATCCACCCCTAAATCATAATCGAGATTGGGGAACTTTACCAACGATCCAAACTGCATTACTTTTAAATGAGAGGCGGTTTGAGGAATGGCAAAGAAATTACTGGTAATAGACGACGAAGAATCGGTCGTATTTATGATCTCCGAGGTGCTTTCGGACCTTGGTCACGAGGTGGTCGGGGCGGTTACCCCCGAAGAGGGGCTTGAGCGGTTCGAAGAATCAAGCTTCGATTTGGTCCTGGTGGATATCAAGATGCCCGGCATGAACGGCTACGAGCTGACGGATGCCCTTCTTACCAGAGACCCCCAAGCAAACATCTTGGTCAACACCGGATATCCCGACGATCCCTTGGTAGGAAAAGCCCTTGATCGGGGGGCTATGGGGGTGGTCCGGAAGCCCTTCGAGATCGACAAAATTTTCGATTATCTGAAAGGCTGAATATGGCAAAAAGAAACCCCTTCGATAATTTTTACCACGAACTCGAACAGTACGAGAGGGAGATAGAGCGTTTTCGTAAAGAGTTCGGGGCGGAGCCGGGGACCGCCGAAGAAGCCGACATACGCCGAATCGTCGAGCAGGATGGTATGAAGTCTCTTACGGCGGACGCCGTAGTAAAGGTCGACGCCTCGGTCAACATCCGGGTATCGGAGGATGAGATGAAGGCCTTCGCCGATTTTTCTCCACCCGTCGGGTTAGGCGTGGGTCTTACCGAAAAGTCCGTCCACGAGGTCCTCGAAGAACGCAGGATCGTCTACGGAATCGATCGCGAGGCCGTGAGGGGTGCCGTGGAGATGTGCAACTCCAAGAGGATGCGGTTGACGAATATCATCGTCGCACTAGGTGATTCGCCTACTCCCGCGGTACCCGAGCACCTCGAGATGCATGAACTCGAGCCCGAAGGACCGGACGATGAAACGACGACGGGGAGCGATCCGGTCGATTTTCGTGAGATAAGCCCCTTTGTCATTGTTAGGAAGGGGGATGTCCTCGCTCATATGGTACCGCCCAAGCCCGGCGAGGAAGGCACAACCGTACGGGGCGAAATCATACCCTTTTCTGTTCTTCCGATCGACACTCTGACTCCGGGTGAGGGCACGATTACCGAGGGGAAAACGGTGCGCGCGGCCGTAGAGGGCCGGTTCCACCGTAACGACGATTCCTTTTGGGTCTCCGAGTTTCTCGAAATACCCGGCGATGTGGATTACGCCACCGGAAACATCGATTTTCCCGGAGATGTTCTCATTCAGGGTGAGGTCAAAGACCGGTTTTCCGTCGTGTCGGGAGGAACGGTCTATTGCAAAAAGACCCTCGATGCCTCAGACGTGAAAGCCGGGGGAAACCTCATCGTCAGCCACGGGATCATCGGGCGGCGGGAGAGCAAGGTCCGGGTTGAGGAGGGGGTAACGGCTAAGTACATCGAGAACTGCTATCTCGAGGCGGGAGAATCCGTACGGGTCAAAACGGGAATTATCAATTCGGTCGTTCATACCCGGGACAGAGTAGAGCTCGGAAAGCGGGGCGCGGTTATCGGGGGAAAGATCCATTGCCAGAACGGACTTGCAACCCACCAGCTCGGGAGCGCAAGCGAAGTGGCTACCTCGATCATCTGCGGCACCGACATCCTCATTCAGCTGAGGCTTTTGTGGATCAAGGAGATGAACCAAAAGCTCGGCGCCAAGCTCGAGCAGGTACGTTCCGGTTTTCAAGGAGGACCCGATCCCGAGCGGAAGGATCTCGAAGCGAAAATCCGCGCGAAGATAGACGAGCTCAGCGATGCCGCCATGGGGATGATGGACAAGCTGCACAGCAACGAAGAGGCTACGGTTAGAGTGACCGGTACGGTACACCCGGGGGCCCTCATCGAGATCTGTCACGTCCCCTACGCTGTTTCGAAGACCCTGAGCAAGGTGGAGTTTCGTCTCGACAAGAAGTCCGGAACGATAATACCTGAAAGCTTGTGAGCTTCTGAGGAAACTGCTACAATCGAGACGTGAAACGGAATAGAGCGGAGGATTGGTTTCGTCAGGCCGAAGAAGCGATACAATACGCCGCGCGGATAGTGGAAATAGCGTCGGAATTATTCAGGTAGGTTCGGTATGAAGTATTCTATCCTCTACACCGATACCCGGGACCCTCTGTACGGCTACACCCGCGGTGAAGTTTTCGAGGCGGTCTACGTGTACGGCAGCTTTGCCCGGGAGATGGTCCGGGTGGTGTAGTCCGGTTCCCCGCCTGTAATTACCCGCTCAAATACCCCTTAGAGAGTGCCCCCGATCGTGGGGATAAAAAGTCCTAACAGGACAAGAGCGAAAGGCCTTAAAATTTTATATCCCATGTATATCCCCCTTGTTTAAAAACTCCATTATGCCAATTTTGGGCCTAGAAACAACACGGCTGTACGGAGAGTTTTTAGACGCTTTCCAGTTTCCGGTCCATCTGCGACTGGAGGGTCTGGATGATGAAGGAGGAAAGGTTATCCTTGTCCTGATCGGATCGAAAATTCGTGAAGAGAATAATGTAGTTCTTCCGGCCGTCCTCGTCCCTGCTCCCGGCGAGTTTCCCCGAAACCATGATGATCCGTCCCTTCAGGCGCAGCTGAATATCTTCGAGATGATGGTCCCGAAGCTCCCCGGGATCCTGGTCGAAATAGCAGGCCATGGCCCCGATGCTGATGTCGCTTATCGAGCCGCTTAGGAGGAGGTCACTCGATTTGATGTTGAACTTGGCCGAACCGCCGTCCGGAAGAACCGCCCGCACGAATTTCCTCCGTCCCTTGGCCTCGGTGGCGACTAAGGTCTGGAGGATGATCTTGGCGCTTTCCTTGAGTCCCAGCTTGAGGAGGACGAACCCCCCCTGGACGCCAAGGTCCATCAAAAAGTGTCTGGCCAGCTCCTTGTCCTCGTTGTAGGTGAGGATCCCCACCTGGACGGAGCCGGTAGCGGGATTACTGCGAATCCCGTTTATGAATTCTTCCCACCCCTCGACGCTCAGCTGCTCGTCGATGTTGATGAACACAATGGAATCGCGAAAGTCCGGAAGGGCCTTGGCGAGCTTCGAATGGTCCCGGACGAGGTAGACCTCGTACTGGTTTCGGGCGATCATCTCCACCAATTCGTTCTGGATAACGCTGTGGGGATAGAGGAAGAAGACTTTTTTTCCGAGGTCGCCGTTTTTACCGTTCGCCATAAGGGCAGCTCCCTATTTAAAGCATACAAAAATTATGGGAATAATCAAGTGCCGCCGGATAAGTTGTCGGTTTTTAAATCACCGTTCCCGTCGGCCCTGTCTTCTAGTATGGAATGATTCGATCCAGGGGGTAATCATGAAAAGGAAGTACGGCGGTTTAGGAAAAATTCTACTGGTCTTCGGCGCTTTCTGCGCTCTCCTCGTATCCTGCGCCCGGTGCAGCCTCGGCGGTCCGGGGACACCAGAGGAAGTTACTATCATGAGCTACAACGTACAGAATCTCTTCGACGCGGTGGACAACGGGACCGAATACCGGGAGTTCGATCCCGGGGAATCGGAGTGGACCGCGGACCTCTACTATATGCGGATGTTCAACCTCGCGGAGGTGGTGGCCGCCGCGGTCGACGGCGGACCGGATGTCCTCGTCCTCCAGGAAGTGGAAAATTCCGCGGTCGTGGAGGTCTTGTGGACCGATATCCTCAAACGGTACCGGTACCGCCATGCCGCCGTCACGGACACTCCCGATTCGGCGGTACAGCTCGCGGTACTGAGCCGCTATCCGATCCTCCGGAGTCGGAGCCACGGAATAAGCCTCGGCGGAGCCGTCTACCGCGACATTCTGGAGGTCTCCCTCCGGGTAGGAAATGCTGAGCTTATTCTTTTCAACAACCATTGGAAGTCGAAATACGGCGGCGCCGAAGAGACCGAGCCCGTGAGGATCATGGCAGCCGAGGTGCTGAGAAAGAGAATGGGGGAGATTGCCGCATCCCGGCCTGGCGCGGACATGGCGGTCCTCGGCGACCTCAACGAGAACGCCGATGAGGCGGTCCGGGTCGGAGGGGCTTATCCCACCGCGCTGCGGCAGGTGGAAATGGAGGGTTCCGGGGCCCCCGCTGCCGCGGACCTGAGGGGACTGGCGGTAACCGGCGACAGTTCGCGTGTCTCCTTTGAAGGAGACAGGGGGGGAGACTTGATCCTCTACTCCCCATGGCTAGATCCCGGCCGCCCCGCAGACGGACCCGAGGGGAGTTATTACTACGACGGCGGCTGGGAGACCATCGATCACGCCCTCTTAAGCGCGGGGTTTTTCGACGAGACGGGTTTTTCCTACGGTGGTTTTCGTCCGGTGGCCGAGGACTTCATCCTGACCCACCGGGGGCATCCGAAGCGGTGGATGACCTCTTCGCTGAGCGGCTACTCGGACCATCTCCCCCTCGTTCTTGTCCTGAGCGTTGAAGAGGAGTAGGGAAGAGGCTATACTTAAAAGAGGAGGCGGTGATCACGGAAAAACATACGTTTACCTACGCCGATTACGCGAAGCTTCCGGAGGGGGCG
>JBKHAJ010000174.1:0-7604 GCA_046542935.1 Spirochaetia bacterium
GCCGTTCGGCCAAGGGTTTATTGACTTCCCCCGATAAAAGCAGGGTCCTCGTCTTGAGCATCCGCTGAAAGAGCATTTCTCCGGAGGGAGAGAGATTCTCTTTATCTTCTTTATTGTCATCATCCTGATAACGTGCTTCCAGACTTTGAATCATTATAGAGACTCCTCATGCATAATTTACACTGTGTAAAATAATACAAGTTATGAAGCTGAGAGTAAACCGAAATCTTTTTTTTGCCGATATAACACATGAGTATGGTTAAAAACGAGGAACTCCTACGCCTTTTCCGTGAAATCGACTCCCAACGCTCCACAGATGAGAAGCTCGGACAGTTCCGGAAGTGGATCCAGAGCGTACCCGATGTCATGGGGGTCAAGATTTTGAGCTTCGAAAAGACAGATTTCGCCGGAAACAGCGAAATTACCCTCTCCCTTCCCCCGGGAAATACCTCGCTCTTTCCCAACGAGCCGGCCATCTTGAACGGCCGCTCCCCCCTGCCCCAGGGCCTTTTTCCGGGCTGCGAAGGGGGGAATTTGACCCTCTACTACCCCTTTTTCCGCACCGGCCGGGAGCCGGTGGGAGCGATACTCCTCCGATGCGAGAACCCCAAGAAATTCTTGAGTCGGAATAACACCGAGCTCGGTATTATCGCTTCGAAACTCACCGACACAGTGTATGCGGGGGTGCTTAAATCCCGCTTGAGGGACATGCAGAAGAGCGGCGGGGGGAGCGAAACCTTGAGCCCCGAACATGTGGGGAACCTGATGGGGATGCTCGACCTTCCCATGTACGTGTCGGATCATACAGGCCGGTTTATCAACGTAAATGATCAGTTCCTGAAAAGTTTTTCCTACGAATCGATCGAAAAGATCGGAAGTACCGCCGATTTCTTCATCGAAGAGGACGAGTGGAACAACGGAATCAAAAAGATCTTCGGCACCGATAAGGCCACCGGTTTTACCGTCCGGGTGCGTACCGGGAAAGGGGAAACCCGGGTCGTCCAAGACGCCGCGACCCTGATCGGAAGATACACCTTCGGCGTCCTGTTCGATATCACCGAGTACGTCCGGATCAACGAGGCGCTCCAGGATTCCTTGGACGAGCAGAAGAGCTTGAACGAGCAGCTCCTGTCCACCTCCACGGTGCTGCAGAAGACCCAGACCACCGCTATGAAGAGCCTGGCCATGCTCGCCGAGTACCGGGATATGGAAACGGGAAACCACCTGCACCGGATTTGCGAGTACAACCGGAGGATGTGCGAGGTCATCCACGATAAGCAGCCGTACTGTTTTCATATAAGCGAAGAGTACGTCGAAGATATTTACCTCTCGGGGATGCTCCACGACATCGGGAAGGTCGGGGTCCCCGACAGCATACTGCTGAAGAACGGGGCCCTCTCGACCCAGGAGTGGGACGTCATGCGGAAGCACACCATTTGGGGATGGGACATCCTTCACCAAGCGGACAAAGAGCTCGGCGAGCAGAGTTTCCTGACTTTAGCCGCCCGGATCGCCCTGTCCCATCATGAAAAATACGACGGCAACGGATACCCGCGGAATTTGAAATCGGAAGAGATCCCCTTGAGCGCCCGGATATCGAGCATCTCCGACGTCTACGACGCCCTGACCTCTCGAAGACCCTACAAGGAAGCCTGGAGTCACGAGCAGGCGGCGGAAGAGATCGTCGGGCAGAAGGGAAAGCAGTTCGACCCCATCCTCATCGAGATCTTCGAGGACCTGGAAGAAGATTTCCAGCGGATAAAGCAGGAATTTCCCGACGAACGGGTCCACCTGAACTAATCTATGAGCTTTTTCTTGAGCCGGTATATCCCCAAAGCACCTATCGCGACGGTAAAGACAATCAGATAGAGAAAATCGAAGAGGTGTATAAGCTCGAAATTCCCGAAGGCAAAAGCCCTCGTCAGCCTGACCGGGTGGGTCAGAGGCAGTATCTCGGTAACAGGTCGCAGCCAATCGGGAAGCTGCTCGATAGGGAAGACCACCCCCCCGAAGAAGAACATCGGAGAGATAAACCCGGAAAAGTAGAAGTTGAAGTGATTCAGATTCTTGACAAAGCTCGTCACCAGAAACGACAACGAACCGAACATGGCCCCGGTCAGGAATCCGAGGATCGGAGTGGGAAATACCTTGCCGATGGGAAGTATTCCGAAGGCGGTTACCACGATCATCACGCACAGAGTAAAGAAGAACCCCTTCGTCCCCGCCCAGATGAGCTCGCCGACCAGCAAATTTTCCGCGGTCACCGGAGCGGCGAGCATTCCGTCGTAGACCTTGTCGAACTCGAGACGGATGTAGGTACCGAAGCTGCACTCGAAGGCGGCGGTAAACATCGCCGCGGTCACCATGAGTCCCGAGCCTAAGAATTCGATAAAAGGTATCCCCTCCATCCGGGTAATGTACTTCCCGAGTCCGATGCCGATACCTACCAAGAAGAGGAGCGGCTCTAGGAAGGGGGGAAGCCCGTTGCTGATCAGGTTCTGACTGTAAACCCTTACATGGCGGAACCACACGCTGAAGAGCCGTACCCGTAAAGGGGGATGGGTTATGCCGCCCGCTCGGCGCGCCTCACGGTTGCTACTGCGCTTCATTGAGGTTTCTCCCGGTCGCCTTCAGGAACAAATCCTCTAGGGTAATCTGGCGAAGGTAATAATCCCCCGGGGGAATCCCCCGGACCATTCCCTGAAGATTCTCGTAGTCGTCGGAATAATAGATGATCCGCTGGTCCGATTCCTCCCGCCTGCAGCCGTCGCCGCACCACTTCTTTTCCGCTTTCCGGGCCGCCTCCTTGTCGGTAATCTCTAAGACAAAGCTCTCGATCTCCTCTTCCAAGAGGGTTTTAGGGTTCCCCTCGAGGATATTCTCGCCCCGATCCATGATGATGAGATTATCGGCGAGCTGGAAGGCCTCCTCCATATAGTGGGTAGTGAGTAAGATGGTGACCCCGGTCTTCTTGAGGCTCCGCATCTTGTCCCAGATGAGCTGGCGGACCTGGGGATCGAGCCCGGTTGTCGGCTCGTCCATGATGAGGAGGTCCGGCTCGTTCAGGAGAGACCGGGCCAAGACCAGGCGGCGCTTCATTCCCCCGGAGAGCTGCTTGATCTTGGAGTCCCGCTTTTCGCCGAGCTCGAGGAATCCCAGGAGTTCGTCGATCTTGTCGTCGGTCCGCCCCCGGGGGATTCGGTAGAACTTGGCGAATATCCTCAAATTTTGGACGACGTTGAGCTCCTCGTCGAGGCTGTCCTCCTGGGGGACCATTCCCGAACGGTATTTGATCTGGAGCTCGTCCCGCCTCGGATCGTACCCGAAGACGTCGATGACCGTCTCGTCGTGCCGATCGGGCATCGCCTTGCCGTAGAGTATCTTCATCATGGTGGTCTTTCCCGCGCCGTTGGGACCTAAAAAGCTGAAGCACGACGCCTTTTCAACGGTAAAGCTAAGATCTTTGACCGCCTTGACTGAACCGAAGCTCTTGTAAGCATGCTCGACGGAGATGATATTTTCCGGCATGTCCTAAATGTACCGATTTTTCCACGATTTGAACAGCATCGCCATTTAGCGTATAATCTCACCTTATGAAATCAGCCTTCGTCGCTGTGGTGGGCAGGCCCTCTTCGGGAAAGTCGACCCTTTTAAACTCGATTACCGGCCGGAAAGTCTCCATAACCGCCTCGGTCCCCCAGACCACCCGGAACAAGGTCCGGGGGATTTACACCGAAGAGAGGGGGCAGCTCGTCTTTATCGATACCCCCGGGTTCCACCTCTCGGAAAAAAAGTTCAATCTCCACATGACCGGCCTCGTCGCCTCGTCCCTCGAGGAGATCGACCTAGTCCTCTACGTCACCGACGCGGGCAGAGTTCCCGGCCCGGAAGAAGAGGAGCTCGCCCGGATGATTGCCCCGTACGCCGACAAGACGGTGGCGGCGGTCAACAAGACCGATCTTCCCGATGCCGGACCCGCGGAACTGCGAGCCTTCATCGTGGCCCGCCTGCCCGACGCTAAGATCACGGAGCTCTCGGCCCTCCGGGGCGAAGGGGTCCGCGACGTAGTGGACGCCCTCTTCGAGCTCGCCCCGGAGGGAGAGCAGATGTACCCCGAAGAGTTCTACACCGATCAGGAGCCCTCGTTCAGGATTTCGGAGATCATCCGGGAAAAAGCCATTCAGCGGGTCAAACAGGAGCTTCCCCACTCGTTATATGTGGAAATAGCCGACATGGAGGAGCAAAACGGGGGCAAGAGACTGTGGATCCGGGCATTCCTCGTCGTCGAGCGGGAGTCTCAGAAGGGCATCCTCGTCGGCAAGGGGGGAGGCATGATAAAGAGTATCCGCCAGGAGGCCCAGCGGGAGATCGCCGAGCTCTTCCCCTACCGGATCCATTTAGACCTGAGGGTCAAGGTCAACTACAAGTGGAGGCGAAAAGACCGTCTCTTAGACCGTATGTTTCGGTAGACGGCGCTGCAGCCTACCCCAAGGCCATCCTAACCGAGTGCCAGTCGCAGCGCCGAGAGGGCCTTTTCTTTTCCCGCTGTGGTCACGAAGCTCGCGAGCCTCGGGCCCCTTTCCTTGCCGATCAGCGCAAGATAGACCGTCCTAAAGAGTTCCTTCGGCTCTAGGCCGGTCTGCTCGGCGATCCCGTAGACCGCTTCGGCAAGAGTCCGTTCGGTGTGTTCTTCGAGCTTTTCCACTTCGACCATAAGCAGTTCGAGTACCGTCCGCTGGGTCTCATCGAAATCGGGCTTTTCGTCGTCGGGAGTGCGCAGGTGAAAGCGAAAATCTTCCGGCGCGTAGGCGGTAATCCAGTTCCAGGCGCACTTCGCCCGGATTCGGGCCCGCTCGCGTCCCGCGTCCCCGGCTCCGTTTCCGTCGGGCATGTCGAGCATGTCCAGGGCCGCCTCGATATCGCCCCCCTGAATCTGCAGGAGGTTGCACAGATGCCTTAAGGGGACCTGGTAGGGAAGCTGCTTCGGCACATCACGGACCTGACTGAGCTCGTAAATCCGGGATTCTTTCTCCCGCTTCTTCTCCCCTACTTCTTCGGCGCCGAAGTAGATCCGCTCGCATCTGTCGTAATCTTCGTAGATCTTTAAGACATCCAGGTCGAAGCTTATAGCGAACTCGGTATTCGGACGGGTGCCCGCAAACATGTACCGGACCACCTCGGGCTGATATATTTCCAAGACGTCCCGGAGGCTCACCACCTCGCCGGAGGAGGAGGATATCTTGCCCCCGCGGCCCTTGATGCTGATAAAGTCGTACTGAAAGGTGACGGGCGCCGTACCTCCGTAGACTTCCGAGACGATCCTGCGGGCGGTGTCGAAACTCCCCCCTTCGGAGTGATGGTCCTTCCCGGCGGGCTCGAAATCGACCCCCTCCTCTTTCCACCGCATAGGCCAATCCACTCTCCACAGGAGCTTAACCGCGGGTGTGGTCCGAAGGTCCGCCGTCTCACTATGTCCGCAGGTGCTGCAGGAGTAGCCGAGTCCGTACTCCCCGTCGTAGACGGTGACCTTCGTCGTGTCCCGGCTGCAGGCGGTGCAGAATACCGTAACCGGCCACCATTCCTCAGGTAAGGGATGTGTCCGGTGCTCGTTCATAATGCCCCGAATTTCTTCCCGGTGATCGAGGGCGGTTTTGATTCCCCCGGCGTAATCGCTGTTCCGGTACCGCTCGGCCTGGTAGATGTAGTCCGGCTCGACGCCTACGATAGGCAGAAGCTCCTCGAGCTCCCTTTCGTTCGCCCGGGCGTAGCTCTCCGCTTTCTTGTAGGGATCGGGAACCAGGGTGATGGGTTTCCGCAGATAACTTTCCAGCGCTTCACGGTCGGGCATGTTCTTCGGCACCTTCCTGAATACGTCGTAATCGTCCCAGGAGTAGATAAACCGGACCTTCCTGCCCATCTCCTTGAGCGCTCTCACCACGAGTTCCACCGAGATGATTTCCCGGAAATTTCCGATATGAATGGTCCCCGACGGGGTTATTCCCGAGGCCGCTATATAGATTTCTTTATCGCCCTTTTCCCGGACGATTTTTTCCGCCGTCTTGTCCGCCCAGTGGACGGCTTTCTTTGTGGATGTGCTCATATTGTGGGGAAGTATATCCGGGGGATGGGGAAGTTTCAAGAAACGGCCGCTCTTTCACAATGCCGGGCCTGCTTGCCGCCGAAGGCCTAGCAAGCTTCGGTACTGTAGGCAAAAAGTAGTTGACGTACGGATAATCCCGGGTTTTAATAAATCATGATATCCCTCTCTTTCCGCGGCCCGCGGAAAAGGACAAGCGCAAAGATCAGCGTCGTTATTCTGACGACCTTCATACTCACGGTAATACTGCTCCTCTCCACGGGGTGTTCGAGCTTTCCGCGAAAAAGGCCAAACACGGGAAGCATGCTCGTCTTCGTACAGGATATCGATAATCCGAAAGCCGTACAGGTACAGCAGGAGCTCTACATCCGGATTGAGAGCCACGAAAATGCAAATCTTCCCCTTATCCCCTTGACCCCGGGAACCTGGCAGGCCCACTACCTGCCCGTACCGGCCGGCAGCTATACCCTCATCGATCCGGCGGGAGGACCGGATTATCGAATCGATTTGGGGGACGACACCATCCGCCTGATCCAGGCCAAGGCCGTCTACGATCCCGATCCCGGCGGCATCATTCTAGGTCCTCTGGAGCCGAGTGACCGGAAGCGGGTGTCGGAGGACATGTCCGATTATATCAACTTTTCCGAGTGGATCGGCTCGTTCTACGAGGGGTTCGGCCCATACACGCCGCAGTTCGCCCTCCAGGAGGCCCGGTACGAATACACGGTCACTACGGACCCCGAAGGGGGATCCGTTATCATAGACGGAGAAAATTGGGGCGAGTCCCCGATTACGGTCCAGCTCGAGCCGGGTAAACACCTGGTGCGTATTGAAAAGGAGGGTTATGTTTCAATACAAACTTTCATCACCGTAGAGTCCGCGGGGGAGATCACTTTCGAGCTGGAACCGGAGGCAAAAAAGGAGCTTACTCAGGAGGAAGGCATTGCCAAGCAGTATTATACTGTTCTGATCTCACCCCTGCGGAACATCGGTGATCCCGAAGACGATTACCTGAAAACGGTTTTTTCGGACGGGATCGCATCCGGTCTCTACGGTCGGGAGGACATCCGGGTGCTTATGCACCCGGAGGATCTTCCCTTATCTGAAAATCTCCTCTCCCCGGACTTCTCCTACGCGGAGGAGAAAGGTGCTGAGCTCCTCGTTTCGGGGCGGTTCCTCGCCAAGGGGGAGCAATTATTCGTCCACGCTACCCTTTACGACGTGCTCACCCAGCAGGTGAAGACCAGCACCATGTACACCGGCGAGGCGGGCCTCGGCATGTTCGATTCCATCGATACGATGACCGAGGAGTTCGTCGCAAACATGGACCGGGTGCTGCCCAAGATAGGCGAGGATGTGGTCGAACAAAAGCAGACGGTCACCCGGGAGATCGTCACCTACGAAAAAAAGATAACCGACGAGGAAATCGTCGATGAGCGGAACAAACGGCGGCATTCCCTGGCCCTGTACTACACATGGGGGGGTACCCTCGATCCGGGGCCGCTGG
>JBKHAJ010000175.1:0-7569 GCA_046542935.1 Spirochaetia bacterium
TGTAAGCGCCGAGCTCGGGAGGGCACGGGAGATGAAAAAGCCGACGGCGGAAACTTTTTTACATCTCCGCCGCCGGCTAAGAATATACCATATCGGAAAATTACGGGTCTACAGGGGTATGTTTCCGTGTTTCTTCTTCGGCCGCTCTTCCTTCTTGGTGATGCTCATCTCCAAGCTCCGGATAAGTTCGATCCTCGCGTAGTCCGGCTCGATGACATCGTCGACGAAGCCGTATCCGGCGGCGACGAAGGGATTCATGGCGATCTCCTTGTACTCGTCGATCTTCTCCTGCCGGGCCGCCTCGGGGTTATCCGCGGTTTCGATTTCCTTTCGGTAAATGATGTTGGCCGCTCCCTCGGCACCCATGACGGCGACTTCGCCGGTGGGAAGAGCGATGACCCGGTCGTAGCCCAAGGCCTTCGACGACATGGCGATGTACGCGCCGCCGTATGCCTTTCGGAGGACCACCGCGATTTTCGGGACCGTCGCCTCGGCGATGGCGTAGAGAATTTTCGCTCCATGCCGGATTATTCCTCCGTGCTCCTGTTCCACTCCCGGGAGGAACCCGGGAACGTCGACTAAGCTCACGATGGGGATATTAAAGCAGTCGCAGAACCGGATAAACCTCGCCGCCTTGTCGGAGGCGTTTATGTCCAGGGCCGCCGCGAAGAATTTCGGCTGATTAGCGAAGATTCCGACAGTCCGCCCGGCGAGCTTAGCAAAACCTACAACCACGTTTATCGCGTAGTCGGCGTGGACCTCGAGGAAGCTGTCTCTATCGAAAATTGTTCCGATAACGTCCCTGACATCGTAGACCGCCCGGGGGTTGTCCGGGAGGAGCTCCATGATCTCCGGGGTTTCCCGGTCTAAAGGATCGTCACATTCGGAGATCGGGGACTCTTCCTCGTTGTTCGCGGGGAGATAGGTAAGCAGCACTTGCAGAAACTGGAGGCACTCCTCCTCGCTCTGGAACCGGAAGTGGACGTTTCCGCTCTTGGCCGCGTGGGTCTTGGCCCCCCCGAGCCCCTCCTGGTCGATATCCTCGCCGGTGACCGCCTTGATGACGTTGGGTCCGGTGATGTACATGCTCGATACATTGTCCACCATGCAGATAAAGTCGGTTATAGCGGGCGAATAGGCCGCGCCGCCGGCGCAGGGTCCCAGGATGACCGAGATCTGTGGGATGACCCCTGAAGCCAGGGTGTTGTTGCGGAAGATCTTGGCATATCCCTGGAGTGACAGTACGCCCTCTTGAATCCTGGCCCCGCCGCTGTCGTTTATCTGAACGAAGGGCGTCCGGTTCCTGATGGCCAACCGCTGTGCCTCGGCAATCCGTTCGGCGTGCATCTCCCCTAGGGATCCTCCCAAGACGGTAAAGTCCTGGGCAAAAAGATAAACCTGCTTTCCGTAGACGGTGCCGCTTCCGCTTATCACTCCGTCTCCTAAGAACCGCTTCTTCTCCATTCCCATGCCGGTGCTTCGGCCGGTGATATAGGGCTGATGCTCGACAAAACTTCCTTCGTCTAAAAAGTACTCGATTCGTTCCCGAGCGGTAAGTTTCCCCTTCTCGTGCTGAGCTTCGATTCTCTTCTCACCCCCGGCGAGGAGCATTTGTTCCCTCTGCTGACGGGCCCTTTCGAGTGCATCTTGATTTGTCACGTTCTACCCCCTTTCGGGTTTCTATAATCCGTTTTTAGATTAACTTAATCAAGTGAGTGCTCCCTGCCGGGCGCACAAAATAAATGCCGCCGGCGGACGCGCCGCCGGCGGCTTAAAAAAACTTTTTGTAATTATATGTCTTCGTACATAATCGTACCGAAGAGCTGCTCATCCGTCGGCTGGGTGCTCGGTATTTCGTAAGCGACCCAGGTATAGTTGAGAAGGTGCTCCCAGGTTACATTTTCGGACACCGAGTTGCCTCCCCATGATCCGCAGCCAAGGGTCATGGACATGGGCATTCCATTTGTCCAGGCGCCGCTGTTGGCCAGGCACTGGGGCTGGCGGATCATGATACGGGATATCCGTACTCGTTCGCTGAGCTTCTTGATTTTCATCTCGTCGAAGGTATGGATTCCGCAGCTGTGTCCGGGTCCGGAGAAATTTGTAATCCGGTTGACCAGATCTATGGCTTCTTCGAATTCCTTGTACTTGTAGATGGTGGTGGTCACCGAAAGCTTCTCCGCGGAGAAGGGGTATCCGGGACCGACGCCGGTTTCAGGGATCATAAAGAAGCTCTTCCCCGAAGGAAGATCGATTCCGGCGAGTTCGGCTATCTTTTCCGCGGGCTGGGCGACGATTTCCCTGCTCAGAACGCCCTTTTCATTCCACATTGCGCCTTGCAGCTTTTTCTTTTCATCCGCATTGACCATGTAGCCGCCCACCGCTTCCAGCTCTTTGATCATCTGATCGTAGATGCTCTCCTGCAGGAGGCAGGAGTTCTCGGTGGAACAGCTGGTAGCGTAATCGAAAACCTTCGATCTCATGATCTTGTCCGCGGCGTCCTTGAGATCGGCGGTCTCGTCGACGATACACACCGCGTTTCCGGATCCTACTCCCTGTGCGGGGGTGCCACTGGAATACGCGGCCTTGACCATTCCGCCGCCTCCGGTAGCAAGAATCAAGTCGCACTGCTTCATGAGCTCCTGGCTCGCCTCGACGGAAACTTCCTCGACATTGATGACGAGGTCTTCAGGATAGCCCTGCTTCTTCAGGACCTTTCTGATCTGGTCGATGGCCATCTTGTTGGATTTCTTTGCCCGGGGGTGCGGCGCCATGATGATGGCGTTCCGGGTCTTGATGGCGCTAATCGCCTTGACGAAGGGGGTAGCTTCGCAGTTGGTAACCGGAATAAGTGCTCCGATAACGCCCATCGGCTTCGCCCACTTTACGAGACCCAATTCTTGGTTCTCTTCGACGATGCCTACGGACTTCTTGCCCTTCATGTCGCGGAGGGTCCCCTTGATCTTGACCTGGAGTTTTCCGTACTTGCTCGGTTCGTTCCCCATACCGGTCTCTTCGACGGCGAATTTGGCGAGCTTCCGGGCGAAGTTCGGCTCCACACCGGACCATGCAACGCGGGTCGCAAGCTCGTCCACCTGTTCCTGGGACGCGAACTCGATCTTCGCCTGAGCGGCGCGGGCGCGTTCGATCAACCCTTCAATGTATTTTTCAGCTGCAGCAGCATCTGCCATAGATTACCTCCCGAAATTTTTTGTTCTTTTTTAATCATTACAAGTGCAATCCTAACGTAAATTATGTAATCTGTCAATATTATTCCATCCACTTCCGGCACGAGCCGGAATAATTGATAGTTTTTAACCATGGACATCACGCATGGTAAAATACTACCACAATTTTGTTGCATTTTTCGCTAATAATGATATACTGAGGATGATATGGGAAAGAGGGAAGACCGCCTCGAAGAAATTCTTCTTATTCTGAAACGGAAAAATGCCTCCACCGTCCGGGATCTATCCGAGGAGCTTACGGTGTCGGAGATGACTGTACGCCGAGACCTGAGGACCCTCGCCGATGAAAAGCGGATCCAGCTGATCCACGGGGGCGCAGTGTACAAGGCGCAGACACCTACCGCGGAGGAGCTCAACAAGCGGACAAACGCCAAATATCAGATCATCAACGAGGATGTGCGGAATGTCGACGAAAAGCGCCGGATCGGAGAAAAGGCGGCCACCCTCATTGAGCCCGACGATATCGTCATCATCGACAGCGGATCCACCACCATTCATCTCGCCGAGGGCATTCCCGAGGACCTTCCCTTTACCGCCATCTTCTGGGCGTTGAACATCCTCGAGACCCTGCAGAAGAAGAATAACTGCTCCATGATCTTTTCGGGCGGGTACTACCACAAGAATTCAATGCTCTTCGAAAGCCCCGAGGGGGTAGGACTTATCAACCGGAACCGGGCGAACAAGGGGTTTTTCGCGGCGGGAGGGGTCAGCGAAAAGCTCGGGGTTACAAATTCCAACCCCTATGCCGTCGATTTGAAGCGGGCCTCCTTAAACTCGTCCTTAACCAGGATACTCTTGGTCGACTCTACAAAGTTCGGCGACATAAAACCCGCCCACTACGCCGAGCTCGAAGACTTCGACATCATTATAACCGATACGAACATCCCCGACGACTACGCCCGGATTATCGAGAACCTAGGCCTCGTCCTTTACGCGGTTTAAGCCGCGCCGCCGGGATTACCACTTCGGCACTCTAATGCCGATCTTCTTACCTATGTAAATAAACGGTGTGTCCAGAAGTGCGACCAGCCACTTCATCAGGTAGGTTGTAATGAGAATTTCGAGAAGAATGGTAATCTCGAACTTCCCTAAGAAGGCGGCAAAGGTGAAGATTACGGTATCTAAGAGCTGGCTGACCATGGTGGAGGCGTTGTTACGAATCCATATTGCCCTGTCCGAGGGGAACTTATTCTTCCAGAAGTGATAGGCCCATACATCGTGGAGCTGCGACAGAGCGTAGGCGGCAAGACTCGCCCCCGCTATCCGGGGAAGAAATCCGAATATCGTCTTGAGTGATTCCTGAACGAAATCTGCGGGGGCGGGCCTGAACACCAGGGCCAAGTTCATAAATGCGGTAAGACTGAGCAGGGAGAAAAAACCGACGGCGACCCCCCGCCGGGCCTCCTTCTTGCCGTAATTCTCCGAGAGTATATCGGTAGCCAGGAAGGTGGAGGCGTAGACGATATTGCCGAGGGTCGTGGTAAATCCGAAAAGTTCGATTGTTTTAATAACCTGCATGTTGGCGATGATCACCGAAACGGCGATCCAGATATACAGTCCGGTCTTCCCGAAAAACCGGTACGCGAGAAGAACCGTTATAAAACATACGATGAGCATTCCGAACCAGAGCAGTTCATTCATTTTTCCCTATCCTCTGTAGATTTTCTTATACGGGTGTGCCGAAGACCGTCTGGATTGGGAGACCGTAGTCGTCGTGCTCGGGCACGGACGGAAACAACACCGTCTTACCCCGGACCGCAAGGGAAGCGCTGTATGCGAGGACCCCGGCGTCCAGTATGTCGTCGTCGGCGAGCACCCTGCGGGGAAAACTATCCCTCACCTCGGCATGCACACGGTCCCAGCCGGGGATAGAACTCGCGAGTATGACCGAACGCTCGCGAAACCCCTCCCGCGTCCGCTTCCCGTGAAACGGTCCTCTTCCGGACCCGGCGAGAACGAAACAGTACTCCGGAGCGCTCTCCCGGAGAGTCAGGAGGTATTTTTTCCTTAATCTCAAGAATCTGTCAATACTCTTTACTTTCGCCAGGATATTCCAGGTCTGCTTAGAAAGCTTCTTTCCCGTAGAAGCCGCGTTGATCCGGCATGCCTCCTCGTAGGAGGCGGCGTACACCGCCTCCCTGACGGGCATCGGGAAGATGCTTCTTCCTCTCGCGCCCAACAGCTTCCGGACCGCGGAATCGGACGCCCGCTCCGTCCGGCCGGGAAGACCGATAGGGATGTCGATCAACGCGAGGCTTACCCCCTCGAGGAGATGCTCCAGGCCATGGTGATCCTCGGTGCCGAAGAGGAAGGTCCCCGCGACACGGGGCGGTGATTCGGCGGCCCCGCCGTACCGCCCGCCGGGAGGCGGAGGATTTTCGAGGAGCACCGCGAACCACCCCCCTCTGCAGCCGTCGATACCGGCGACCCGGACACGCGAAAAGTCTTGCAAATGGAATGGGGGTGCTGTAGAGTACATGTACTCACAAAGGAGCGTAGCCATGATCAACCTTTCCGTCAATGCAACCGTCAGGAGAAACAACATCCAGAGGTGCCGTGAGAGGGGAATTCTACTTCCCACTTTTGAGCAGATGAAGAATCCGGACACCATCCCTCCTGAAATCCAGGACCAGCTCAAAAACGTAGGGTTGTGGGACGTCAATCCCCTGAATCTCTTCCGAATTACCTGGAAGAACCGGCCCGTGGAGCACGGGGGAACCTTCGGCGGCGTCAACTACGTCGAGTTTCCGACTGAACTCACCGGAACTCCCGCCCGGATCATCGCGTTAGTGGGCAAGTGGTTTCCCACGGGGGCGCACAAGGTGGGCGCTACCTACGGATGTCTCGCTCCCGCCTTGGCCGGCGGTAATTTCGACAGTACCTCCCAGAAGGCGGTATGGCCGTCCACGGGAAACTACTGCCGCGGCGGCGCCTACAATTCGGCGCTCTTAGGCTGCGAGTCCATAGCCATATTACCCGAAGAGATGTCCCGGGAGCGTTTCGAATGGCTCTCGAATGTCGCAGGCGAGGTAATCGCCACCCCCGGATGCGAGAGCAACGTCAAGGAGATCTTCGACAAGTGCTGGGAGCTCAAGAATTCCCGGGGCGACGACATCGTTATCTTCAATCAGTTCGAAGAGTTCGGGAACTACCTCTGGCATTACGACGTGACCGGAGACGCCATAAGGGAAGTCCTCAAAAAGGAGTTGGGAGAAACCGACGCCTTTCGGGGGTTTGTCTCCGCCACCGGCTCCGGGGGAACTATCGCCGCCGGGGACAAGCTCAAGGAAATCTACCCGGCAAGCAAGATTGTCGCCGCGGAAGCCCTGCAATGCCCCACCCTCCTCTTGAACGGGTTCGGCGGGCACCGGATAGAGGGTATCGGCGACAAACACGTTCCCTGGATCCACAATGTCCGGAACACCGATATGGTCGTCGCCGTGGACGACAATGACTGCATGGACCTCCTGCGTCTCTTCAACGAGGATGCCGGCAGGGAGTATCTTAAGGAGCTCGGAGTCGACGAGCGGTTTACCGACAGCCTGGATCTTTTGGGCATTTCGGGAATCGGTAACCTTGTTGCCGCCGTCAAGTTCGCCAAGTACTTCGAGCTGACCGGAGAGGATGTGGTTGTCACGGTCCTTACCGATTCCATGGAGCTCTACGGATCGAGAAAGCGGGAGATGCTCGAAAAATACGGTGAGTTTACCCCCGCCGAAGCCCGCAGGATACACTTGGCGTCTTTGACCGAGCAAAAAATCGACAATATGCTCGAGCTTCGCTACTACGATGCCTTGAGGATACACAATCTCAAGTACTACACCTGGATCGAGCAGCAGCAGAAAAGACTCGAGGATCTTAACGCTCAGTGGTATGATAAGAACTACTGGCAGGCGATACGGGGAATGCTCCCTTTGATCGACGGGCTGATCGAGGAATTCAACGCGGAAATTCTGAAGCTATAAACCCCGAATGCAAAAACCGCCGAGTCCCTAAGGACCCGGCGGTTTCGATTACCCGACCATCTCCGCGACATCTTTATCGGCCTCGGTGGTAGGTTTTATGTTGAACTTATCCACGAGGACCTCGGCCACTCCCGGGCTCAAGAAAGCCGGAAGGGTCGGACCTAAGCGTATGTTCTTGACGCCGAGGCTCAAGAGAGCTAAAAGGACCGCTACCGCTTTCTGCTCGTACCAGGCAATGTCGTACTCGATGGGGAGGTCGTTGATATCCTCGAGTTCAAATGCCTCTTTGAGCTTCAAGGCGATCACTGCTAAGGAATATGAATCGTTACACTGTCCGGCATCGAGGACCCGGGGGA
>JBKHAJ010000176.1:0-7512 GCA_046542935.1 Spirochaetia bacterium
GCACCGGTCCTTTCCCGGCACCATGCACATTTTGCCGGTCTTCATATACAAAATGCATAATCGGACTCTCCGCTCACGAATACACACCGTGTTCGAGGCCCGTCTCGATCATCGCGCGGTAATTCTCGGGCGGAATATCGTCCATAATGCTGTGGTTCGTAGAGAGGATGTACCGGCCTCCCTTCTTGAGATACTCCACCTTTTCCCTGACTTCCTTTGCCGCCTCCTCCGGTGTTCCGAAGGCTAAGGGGCCGGCTATGTCGATGTTGCCGCTTATGGTGAGCTTATCGCCGTAGCGATCTTTGATATCGAAAATATCCATGGAGTAAGGCTCGATGGGATTGAGAACGTCGATCCCCATCTCCATAACGATATTGTCCATGATGTCGGTCAAGTTACCGCAGCTATGGAACATCACCGGAATCCCCGCGTCCTTTGCCGGCTGAAGGAGCCGCTTGGCCCTCGGAAGCCACAGCTCCTTGAAGAGTTCCGGTTCCATGAAAGTCCCCGTCTTGAAGGCGATGTCGTCGGCGAAAAAGAGAAAGTCGATCCCCTCCTCGATCCCCATCTCCGCGAGCTGAATGTAGTAGTCGACGCATATATCCATGAGGGTTTCCACGAACTCCCGGTCTTCGTAGACCTTCAAGAGAAATGTATTGAACTCGCAGAGGAAAAAATAACAGGCCTGAAAGAATGCACCGAAACAGAGGTTGACCCCGATTCCGGTCCCCTGAGCGGCTTTTACATAGTTCCTGACAATGTCCCTGCGGGGCTTCAAGTCGGTTTCCCAATCGGGGCGGATCGCCTTTTCCAGGCTCTCCCAATCCTTGATCCGTCCGTCGGTAACGACGTGGATATCCCCTTTATCATCGCGATACTTAAGCGGCGTCCACAGCGCCTCTATAGTCATTGCATCCATGCTGACCTTGTTGCAGATCTCCATAAAATCGGCGGGATCCATGGGAGGGGCCACTCCGACGGTGTCCGTAGCTCCCCGTGACGCGGCCATGGTACTTCCCACATCTTTGCCGAGAAGCGCTTTCACGTTTCGAGGTTCTATCAATATCTCGAAAATGGGCACCCTGTCGGGTATTTCACCCCTCATGACCGCCAGCAGTCTATTCACATCCGGTTTTCTCAAGCTTTCGTTTACCATCACATCCTCCGCTGTAAAATCATTTCTTTTATCCCCATCCGAGGCGTTTAGACAGATAGTCCAGGTATTCACAGAACACCGGCCAGGTAATATCGGGATGCACGCTGTGGTCGAGCTCGGGGATGTACCCCCCGTCCTCGACGGTCGGCATGATCCTGTCCACCTCGGCGCGGAGCTTGTCTCCGCCTTTAGCTATCTCCTTTTTGTCGATGCCTCCGAATATCATGAAGGCCTTTCCGAACTCTTTGCGGACCGCGTTGACGTCCATTCCCGCCTGCACCTCGAAGGGCCACAGGATATCGATTCCCGCGTCGATCCACAGGGGAATCAACTTCCAGATGTTTCCGTCGCTGTCGAGACCGATATGCTTTATACCCTTGCTCCGCATATAGTCGTTGACCCGCCGGTAATGGGGAAGCGCAAACTCCCGAAACATCTCGGGACTGACCAAGGGACCGCCCTTGTAGGCCATGTCCTCCCAATACCAAAAGGTTTCGAAACTCGTATATTTGAGGGTCTCCTCGGTTATCTCTATGATGGCGTTTGCACGGTCCTCCATCATCTCGTGGACCAGCTCCGGCTGCTCGTAGAAGGCCATGCACAGCCCCTGGACCCCTAAAAGGTTCCGCAAAGGGCCGAAAAAGCCGCCCCATCGGTCGGCCCAGCACAGCCGCGGCCAGACCTCGTTTGTCCGGTCTCTCTTTTTCCGCTCGATTGTATCACCGGCACTCTGAGCAAGGGACACGCCTACCGTAGTCTGGCTCCGTCCTCCTTCGGCCACCTGCTTCTTCCACGCATCGTGAAACCGGATATCCGGTGCGAGCTGAAGCCGTTCCTTCTTGAACTTTTGATAATCCTCCCGGTTTTCGACCGGAAACTTGATGAACTGGGGCATGCTGGTGTCGCTGTGCTCCTTGAACTCCTTCATCAGGATCCCTTCTTCGTTGATGTAGGTCAGGGTCCGTTCATCCTCCTGGACTACCTCGTGAGAGAATTCAGGAAGCGGTCCGTAATAGGGATCGACCCGTTCGAGGCGGTCGAGACCGAACACCTCGTCCAAGGGGGTCCCGTCGTATCCCTGGGTCCTCCACATCTTTTCGGTCTCCGGCCAAACGAAGCTTCCCCAGCGGACCCACTTCCGGTCCACCGGCTTGAACTCGCAGGTATCGAAAAATCGTTCTCGGGATGTCTTCATGGCTTTTCCTCACTGGTGTATACTTTCGTTGTAGCCTTCGGAGGCAGAACGGAATCTCTTTTCAAAAGCTCCGCCTGGAGGACCACCCGGGTGTCCACATGCCGTTTCTCCTCAATCAGGTCGATGAGCATGCTCATACCCTTCTCCCCCATCAATTCCATGTTCTGAACAACCGTCGTAAGCCTAGGTTTATAAATGTCCCCTATCTTGTTGTCGCAAAACCCTATAACCGACACATCCTCGGGCACCGCGTATCCGAGCTCCTCTAAGGCCCTGATGAGACCGTAGGCGAAATTATCGGAAAGGGTTACAAATGCCGAGGGAAGGGGTTTGTCCGAAAAATAATCCATTGCAGTCTCATAGGTACCGACGGTCTCCCGAAGCTTTGTCGAATCGTCTATCAGCACGTACTTCGGATTATAATCGAGCCCGTTCCGTTCAAGCCCTAGTTTGAAACCCTCGAGTCTTCGGCGTACTACCGTATGCCGGTCGTAGGAAAAGGTAACGTACCCGATTTCCCTGTGCCCCACCGAGGCAAGATGGTCGACCGCCATGGCGCAAGCACTGACGTTATCGGTCAACACCGACGGAATCGAGGTATCCTCCACCTCCCGGTCGACCGCGACGATGGGGATATCCAGATCACGGACAAACTGCAGATTTTCTACGCAGTCGTACCCGCCGAAGAAAATAAGTCCGTCGGCAAATTGGTCGATTAAGATCTGCATCTGATGTTTTTCCTCGTCTAAATCGAAGAATGTACATCCGAGAATCAGGGTATATCCCCGCTGCCGGGCGACCCGTTCCATTTCCTGGATGATGATGGCGTAGAAAGGGTTCTTGAGGTCGGGAACGATGACGCCTACCGCCTCGGTGCTTTGGGTCCTGAGACTCCGGGCTATCTTATTGGGCCGGTAGCCGAGCTTCTCCACCACGCTCCTCACCTTCTTCGCGGTAGTGGGGGTAACGAACTTCGACTTGTTCAGGACGTGGGATACCGTCGATATGGTAACACCCGCTTCGTTGGCGATGTCTTTGATGGAAGGTTTCTTGTGATTCGCAAGGCCAGGAGACGGAGAAGACGCTTGTTTGGTTTCCTTCTTCACGCTTTTTATTCCTCTTCCGGTTACCCTGCTCGAAACCGATCAAACCGGTCCCCGGAAAAACGTTTTTCTCAACGGTTATTATAGGGGGAAAACGTTTTTCTCGCAACAAAAACTTTTCACTATCTTACGGTTTTTTGTACTTAACGCATCGACTTTCGATAATGAACCTGAAACGGCGAAGTCATTCCCCGAGATACCCGCGGTAGGCGGCTTCATACCTCTCGGTGTACTGTGTCCGGGGCTCGAAAACTCGCCCCGGGCGGACGAACCCTTCGATATCTTCGGCGGACGAGAAAAATACCGGTTCCGAGTCCGGCTAAAAAGGCGGCCCCCAGGCATCCCGCCTCGGTCACCGGAACCCGCTCCACCGGAAGCCCCGTCACGTCGGCTCGCAGCTGGAGTAAACGATCGGACCGTGCGCCTCCGCCTGAAGCCTTCAGAATGCTCACCTCCACGCCGGCGGAACGAAAATCATCGACATTTCTCTTGACCTCGAAGACGATCCCCTCGAGGAGCGCACGGGCCATATCATCGAGCCCCGTTTCCAGGGTCAGCCCGTAGACCGATGCGGTCCGGTTCTCGTCGATCCGGGGAGTCCCCGAGCCGGTTATGTAAGGGTAAAACCTGACATTCGATGCCCCCGAAAGGATACTATCCAGATACTCTTCTCTGTATATGTCGGCGGAACCGCGAAGGAACTTTCTATCAAACCATGCAAGGGCTCCGCCGGAAGAGGTAACATATCCGAGGGTCGAGTATCCGCCAGGCAGAACATGGAGATTACAGCCGTGGTGCCCTTCGAGGAGGGCCGGATCGAACACGGCATGCTCCAGATAGGGTACGATCGCCTCCAAGGTCCCCATACCCAACGCGGTGACTCCGGGGCTTATACATCCGCTTCCTAAAGCCGCGCAGCACTGATCGAACCCGCCGGCGACGATCACTGTTTCCCGGTCGAGACCGAGCCGCTCCGCGGCCTGAGGCGATACGGTTCCCCGCACCGACGAGGCCTCGGCGACTGGAAAGAACCGGTCCTTTCCCAAGCCTATTTCACGGAATAACGGCACGGCAAGGGTTTTCGCGGTGACGTCCATAAGCATGGTCCGGGAGGCGAGGGAGTAGTCCATGGCCGGCTCGACTCCTAAGCACAGGTGTACGAGTTCCTGAAGACCGGTAAATTTCGCGGCGGCTTCGTAGAGGGAAGGTCGGTTTTCTCTGAACCAGAGGATTTTCGCAAGCGCCGTAAAAGCCCCGGGTACCGCCCCGGTTCGCCGAAACAGGTTCTCTCTGCCGAACCGTTTTTCGAGCTCCCCCGCTTCGCCGGCCGCCCTGCGGTCGGCGGCCCCGACGACGGTATAGGAAAGGGGCCTGCCTGAGGAATCGACAAGGGTAAGGGAATCACCCATTGTGGAGATGCCGACGGCCCTCACCGGATCGGTACGGACCGCGGCGGTGCACTCCCGGATAACCTCTTCGACCGCCTCAAGGACCGCCCCGGTGTCGAGCTCGCAGCACGCGGAATCGGGGACTAACAAGGGATACGAGCGGCCGGCGGAAGCGAGCACGCATCCGTCGTCGCTGAAGACCGCTCCCTTAGTCCCGGTTGTACCGATGTCGATCCCGAGGAGGCTCATATTCTAGAAATCATACACCTTTTCGGTTTCATCGACCGGTATATCATAGGTCATGCCGCTAGGGGGCAGCTTTTCAGTATACATAAAGCCGGGAAGCCTGTCGTGGGCTGAGGTAAAACCCGCCCGCCGGTTGAACTCGAGCTCCCGGTTCAAGGCTTCTTCGGCCATGTGCCGCAGTTCTTCGATGGTTATCTCCCACCCCCACAGGGCTTTGAGCATCCGCTCGAGGAAGTGGGGATTGCTGTTCATAACCCGCCCGGTAAAAATACAGACTCCGAGGCTGTCGTAGACTACAGTGTTCACGTGGAGACCCCGCACCAGGGGGACCTTACCCTCCGGATCGGTATGCTCCGCCTCGAGAGTTATTGCGTTTCCCGCGGTATGGTCCGCCCCCATCGGGGACATCGCGTAGGTCACTCCCATCCCTTTAACCACCCGCGGATCGTAGGCCGCCATGCCCTGATTTTTCACCACCGGTACCCGGGTAAGGCCATAAGCCTTCCCGCAGGCGGCGGCTCCGGCTCCCAAGAGCCTTCCTAAGGGCTCACCCTTTCCCACCGCTTCCACCGCGGATAGAATACCCTCGAAGTCGCCGAACCGGAGGGCCCCGGCATCGCAGAGAACACCCAAGGCGACTCCGGTTTCAATCGTGTCTATACCTATGTCGTTGCACCGCAGATTGAGTTCGGCTATCTGATCGTAGTCGGATAAATCCAGGTTCGATCCCATCAGGCATATCGTCTCGAAATCGATAGAGCCGACCATGTGCCTGCCCGCTTTATCGGAGTACTTGTTCGAGCACCGGATGACGCAGCCGGGCATGCAGGCGTGGGCCGGCATCCCGCCCCGCTCGGTGATGATCTCGTAGAGCCTCGGTCCTCCGATCGCTTCGGCCTTCTCGTATCGGCCGCTGGTAAAGTTCCGGGTGGGAAGGCCTCCGAGTCCGTTGACGTTAAGGAGGGTCATGGCGGTCCCGAATTTCGGGAACATCTCCCCGGTTACAGGGTGCTCCCGTAGCATCTTAGCGAACTCTTTGATGATCGTTTTTGCCTCGCCGCTGTGCTTCGAGAGGGGCTCGGTTCCGGTGTCGTCGATGATAATCGCCTTGAGCCCCTTGCTCCCCATAACGGCGCCTAAGCCGCCGCGGCCTAAGTTTCTGCAGGGCTCTCCCTCCATATCGGTTACGCCGATACAGGCGGCGGCCATCAGCATCTCCCCGGCGGAACCGATGCTGATTATGCATGTCTTCTCTCCGAACCGCTTTCTAAGAAGCGCGGTGGTTTCGTAGGTCCCCTTCCCCTTCAATTCGGTCAAGTCCTCGAAGCTCACTCCTTCCTTGGAAATCCTGAGTCCTGCAAGCTTATCGGTATCCCCGGAGGCTCCGGTTAACTTGAGGGCCCGGATGCCGAGTTTTCCGAGCATAAATGCCGCGACTCCGCCGGAGTTTGCTTCCTTGATTCCGCCGGTCAGGGGGCTCTTAGCCCCGGCCGAGAGGCGGTTGCAGCTGCTCAAATAAGTTCCCGCGAACATACCAGGTGCGAAGATGAGGGGGTTCGCGGGGCTCAACGGGTGACACGTCGGATCGACCTCGTCGAGAAGGGTTTTACTGATGAGTCCCCGTCCGCTTAGGTATTCATATCCCGCCGGCACGGGGGTTTCTTCTATTGTCCTATCCGTCATATCTACGGTTATATGTACTTGGTTGATATCTATTCCTTCTGAATGCGTTCCCACGTTAATCCTCCTTAGATGCCTTACAGGCAGTCCCGGTATATACGGCGGATTTCTTCCTCATCGACCTGCCGGGGATGCAGACTGATCCCGGTAAAGTATCCGGTCAAGGCGATTTTAGCAACCTTATCTATGTCCTCTTCCTTGAGGCCGAGCTCCCCGAAAGTTACGGTAACCCCTATGTCGGAGAGAAGCCTCTCCACGAGCAGGACCGATGCCTCCGCCTTCTCGTAGAGGGGAAGCTCCGCAGTAGCGGGGTCTAAAGCTTCGGCCAAGGCGGCGAAACGTTCGAGGTCGGCGGTGTAGCTTATCTCCAAAATCCTAACCAGACATGCGGCGACACTCGCCCCGTGGGCCGAATGGCAGTATCCCCCCGCGGCCTGCCCCAAAGCATGGGGAAGGGTCGGGTTGGAATGGGCTATAGCGATGCCCGCCAGGGTGCTCGCCCAAGCCATTTGGTCCCGGGCCTCGGTGTTACGCCCGTTCGCCGCCGCCCGAGGAAGATATACGGCAGTGAGCCGAATCGACTCTAGGGCCACCATCCGCGCAAAGGGGGAGGCGTTCATATTGATGAGCGCCTCGACGGCATGCGCCAAAACATCGGTACCGGTCAAGGCGGTCAGCTTTTGGGGCATCGAATAGGTGAGTTCGGGATCGACTAGTGCTATCTTCGGGAAGATACGCTCGTGG
>JBKHAJ010000177.1:0-7462 GCA_046542935.1 Spirochaetia bacterium
GAGCCCCTCGGGGACGAGGACCACTCCGAAATCTTCGCCGTTTTCGGACCTGCGTACGACGGTGTTTACGATGAGGTCGGTTATCCCGTCTAAGGTCATCCGGGTCTCTTCCACTTCCTCGGAGATGACGGTGACGTTGGGCTGGGTCTGGAGAGCGCATTCTAGGGCAATGTGGGAGGCCGAGCGGCCCATGAGCTTGATGAAGTGCCAGTATTTCTTGGCGCTGTTCGCGTCCCTGCAGATGTTTCCGATCAGCTCGGAGTAAGTCTTGGTTGCGGTGTCGAAGCCGAAGGAGGTTTCTATATACTCGTTCTTGAGGTCCCCGTCGATGGTCTTGGGGACCCCGATAACCTGGATTCCGGCCTTCTTCTCCTCGAAGAACTCGGCTAAGAGGGCGGCGTTGGTATTGGAATCGTCTCCGCCGATGACGACGACGGCGCCGATGTTCCGGTTTTTGCAGACATCGAGGCTCGTCTCGAACTGCTCAACCGATTCGAGCTTGGTCCGTCCGGAGCCTATTATGTCGAAACCCCCGGTATTGCGGAACTGATCCACGTACTGACCGGTAAGCTCAATGGCTTTGTCCTCGAGGATCCCCCCGGGGCCGTTCAAGAATCCGAAGAGCTTCGATTCCGGATTTGCCTTCTTCAATGCGTCGTAGAGCCCGCAGATGACGTTATGCCCCCCCGGGGCCTGGCCCCCCGAGAGCACCACGCCGACGTTTACCGCCTTGTCGAAACTCTCGCTCTTACCGGGCACGAACCGGACGATAGGGCGTCCGTAAGTTTCGGTAAAGATCTGTTTCAACTGTGTCATGTCGGATACCGATTCGGTTGCGGTCCCGACCTCACTCGCGATTTCGTCGAAATCGCTCCTCAAGCTCTTCGGCAGCTTAGGCTTATATGTATACCTGTCGGTTTGTAGTCGTGAGATAGATCGCATACTTAAGCTCCTCTAACTGTGGGGTTCGGTTCTTTATAGGACGGACGGATACGGAAAGTCAAGATTGCCCGGGATCAGTCTTCCGCAAGATCGTTCAAGCAGATGCTTCCGAGGGGCCGGATTCTCAAAGGGGTAACCGATCCCTCGCCGAAGGTCGCCTCCATGAGAGTGACGAACGCCTCGTAGGAACCCGAGGGAGCATAGGCCTGTATGGTCCCCGCGAAGCCTCCGCCGTGGACACGGGCGGCGCCGCGGCCTCCCATCGCTCGATCGGCTAAGGCAAGGGCTAAGGGGATACTCTGCTCCCGGGGCCGCTCGGGGACGAAGCAGTTCTGCAGGTACTTCCATGAGGAATCTCCGGAACTCCGTACAAGCTCGAGATACTCGTCGATGTCGTCTCTCTCGAGGGCTTCTATCTGCGCCTTGACCCGCTGGTTATCGTCGATGAAATGGAAATATCGCAAGATCCCCCGGTCTCCTGCGTGACTCCGGAGGTCGTCTATCCGGGAGAGCACGTCTTCGGGGGCAATTTCCCGGCAGTAGTCGCGGCCGAAGAAGGATGCGACCTTCCGCATTTCTTCGAAGACGGCGGCGTAGTGGGGTGTCAGATCGTCGTGGCTTCCTCCGGTATGGACGACCGCGAGGGTGTATCCGCGGGATGCAAAATCGTAACGGACCCCGGTAACTACCGGATTATCGGGGTCGAAGAAGTCGATGGCGACGATTCCTCCGTGGGCGCAGGCAATCTGGTCCATAAGACCGCAGGGCTTGCCGAAGTAGACATTTTCGGCGTACCGCCCGATCTTGGCGATTTGGACTGAGTCGATACCTCCGCCGTTGTAGAGGCGATTGAAAACGGTCCCTATCAAGACTTCCACCGAGGCGGAGGAGCTTAAACCCGAGCCGCCGGCCACCCGGCTGGTGAGGTAGGCTTCGAATCCGCCGATATCGTAACCGGCACGCCGGAAACCCGCGGCAATCCCCCGGATGAGGGCCGCGGTAGTACCCTCCTCCCCCGGTTCGGGATCGAGCCCGCTCAGCTCGACCGTGAAATCTCCATACCCCTCGGATATCAGCTTAACCGCCGGTTTATCAATGGGTCCGACCGCGGCGATGGTGTCGAGATCGACGCTCGCCGCTAAGACCCTGCCGTGATTATGGTCGGTGTGGTTTCCCCCGAGCTCGCTCCGTCCCGGGGTGGAGAATCGGTACTCCGGGTCCCGGCCGAAATGTCCGGAGAAAGAACGGTCGAGTTCTGCGTATCGCTCTTGCTGATCCTCGACGGCGTGTTGACCGTAGAGCTCCGCGAGGAGGGCCGGAAAATCCATGCCGAGACCCATCAGCCGATCTCCTCGAGGTAGTGGACCTCGGGCAAATTTTTGAGCCTTTCCGCGGCCTGCTCCGCAGTTATGTCCCGCTGGGGCATGGCGAGTAACTCGTATCCCACCATGTGCTTCTTGACCGTCGCCGAGCGTAAGAGGGGCGGATAGTAGTGAATATGAAAGTGCCAGTACTCGTGGGCATTCCCGTCGGTGGGGCGCTGATGGAGACCCATGGAGTAGGGGAAAGAGGTCTCGAAGAGATTGTCGTAGCGGATCCCCAGCCGCTTCATAGCCGTCGCCAAATCGGTCCTTTCCCTTTCGGTGCATTCTTCCACCGAACGGACGTGCCGTTTCGGAAGAATCATCGTTTCGAAGGGCCAGACCGCCCAGAAGGGGACAAGGACGGTAAAGCTTTCAGTTTCTAAGAGAATCCGCTCCCTCGTCTGCATCTCGTACGCGAGGTAATCGCAGAGCATGCACCGGTCGTTTTCAGCCGAATACTTCCGCTGAGCCTCGAGTTCCCGGGCGGGGTAGGGGGGGATCGTCTCATTGGCCCAGATCTGACCATGGGGATGGGGATTGGAGCACCCCATCATCTGTCCGCGGTTCTCGAAAATCTGGACGTAGTCGATAAACTCCCGATCTCCGAGCTCACGATACTCCCGGCTCCACAGATCGACCACCCTGACGATGTCCTCGATCTCCATGCGGGGAACGGTCAGGTCGTGGCGCGGTGAGAAGCACATGACCTTACAGACGCCCCGTTCGCTCTTACCGAGGATAAGGGGATGGGGATTATACTCCTCCCGGGGTACTTCCTCGAGGAGGGAAGAGAAATCGTTGACGAAGGAAAATGTCCCGGTGTAGTCGGGATTCTTCACTCCGCCGGCCCGGGTGTTTCCCGGACAGAGGTAGCAGTCCGGATCGTACTCCGGTCCGGTGTCGGTCTGCGGGGGTTCCTGCTTGCCCTGCCAGGGACGCTTGGTCCGATGAGGCGAGACGAGGATCCACTCCTCTATGAGGGGGTTGTATCTTCGGTGGGGATGATCATCGATCTTAAGCATTCTATAACTCCTCATGGGCTTACTGTGTACTCTAGGGCGGCGAAGGGGAGCTGTCAAGCTCGCCGTATCGATTGACAGGCCGGTGTATGCCGCTAAAATAGAATTATGGATATCTACAGGCTCGAGAATTCCGTTCAATACTACGACTGGGGATCGAAGAAACATATACAGGATCTCCTCGGACTCGAAGAGGACACCCCCGCCGCGGAGCTCTGGATGGGGGCCCATCCGAAAGCGCCTTCCGAGGTGATCCTTCCCGAGGGAGCTAAGAGCCTGAGTGAGCTCGTCCGGGAAAATCCTAGAAGAATCTTAGGCGAAAAGACCGCCGAACGGTTCGACGGGCGGCTTCCCTTTCTGTTCAAGGCACTAGCCGCCGCCCGGGCCCTCTCCATTCAGGCCCATCCCGATAAAAAGTCCGCCGAGGCGGGATTCCGGAGGGAGAACGAAGAGGGAATTCCCTTAGACGCATACGAGCGGAACTATCGGGATGATAATCACAAACCGGAGATCCTCTGTGCGCTTACCGAGTTCCACGGGTTGTGCGGCTTTCGGAACCCCTATGAGATACTGGACTTTCTCGAATCTCTCGAAATACCCGAGCTCAAGCCCTGCCTCGAGCCGCTCAAAGCGGCGGAAGAGGACGGCTCCGAGGAGAAGGCGCTTAAAGTATTTTTCTCCCGGCTGATGGGACTCAATGATGCGGAAACGAAAAACGCGGCCGAAGCGGCGGTAGAGCGTTCGGGCGGAAGCTCGCCGGAGGAGCGGTGGGTCCGGCGTATAGCCGAGGATTATCCCGGAGACATAGGGGTCCTCGGTCCCTATTATCTGAATCTCTTCTCCCTCGAGCCCGGCGAAGCGGTTTTTCTTTCCGCCCGGGTTCTCCACGCCTACTTGGAGGGATTCGGGATCGAGCTCATGGCCAATTCGGATAACGTCTTACGGGGGGGGCTCACCTCGAAGCATGTCGACGTTCCGGAGCTCGAATCGGTTCTTTCTTTTACGGCGGATATTCCTTCGCGGATAGCCGGAAAACCCGAGGGACCGGGTATCGTCGTGTACCCGACCCCCGCGGAGGAGTACGATCTGCTGCGGCTCGAGCCTAACGCGACGGAACGGGGGCGGATCGGTTCCGTCCGGGCGGACCGGGTGGGTATTTATATCTGCACCGAGGGGAGCGGCCGGATCCTGGGAACCGAGGATTTTGTCCTCGACTTTGTGAAGGGGGATTCCTTCATAGCCTTCGCTTCAGCGGGGAAATTTACCTTAGAAGGGGATTGCGTTGTCTATGAGGCTACCGTTCCGTGACTATCTGGGTCGACGCCGATTCCTGTCCGAGAGATGTCAAGACGATTATCCGCCGGGCCGCCCGGAAACGCAGGATTCCCGCGAGTTTCGTGGCAAACCGGTTCGTAATCAGGGAGGACGAGTGGGTCCGGATGATCGTGGTCGGGACCGAGGAAGGGGCCGCCGACGCTTACCTTCTCGAGGCGGCCCGGCCTGGGGACGTGGCCGTAACACGGGATATTCTTCTAGCCGAACGGCTTGTGCGCAAGGGAATAATAACCCTAAACGACCGGGGAAGGGAATTCGACGAGGATTCGATCAGTGAGATCGTCTCGATGCGGAATTTTTCGAAGAGCCTCAGGGAATCGGGAATGTTTATCGAACGGGACAGAAGCTTCGGAAAAAAGGAGCAAAAGGAATTCGCCGATGCTTTTGACAGGATTCTCACACGATTGAGCGGGAAAGATACCACAATTTCTTGAAATTTTCTCTTTAAAATGACATATTTTGCGGTATGAAAGCTAGAGTTGTCCTTATTCCAATTATCCTAGCCGCCGGTATCCTCGGCTCCTGCTCGATCCAGGAGATGGCCATGGATTCCGTCGCCGATATGCTCGGCGGCAGCGCTGAGGGGGGTTCGGCCTTCACCCGGGATGACGATCCTGAACTCGTCGGCGACGCTCTGCCCTTTGCCATCAAACTCTACGAAACCCTCTTAGACGGCAGCCCCGATCATCCGGGACTCCTCATGGCCACCGGGCAGCTCTTCGTTATGTACTCCAACGCCTATGTTCAGACGCCCGCGGATATGCTTCCCGAGGGGGAGTACGAAAAGCAGGAAGAAATGTACGCCCGGGCGAAGAGTCTGTACCTCCGGGGCAGGGATTATCTTTTCCGGGGAATCGAGGTCAATCATCCGGGCTTTATGGATGCCCTCGAGACGGGAGAGGTCGATCCCGTTTTCGCCGAGATGACCGAAGAGGACGTACCCTACCTCTACTGGGCGGCGGCGGGATGGTTCGCGGCAATCGCCATAGACGTATTCGACTTGGAGATGACTCTCCGGATACCCAAGGCAAAGGCATTGATGGACCGGGCCTACGAGATCGACCCCGATTTCGGAAACGGTACTATCGACGACTTTTACATCCTTTTTTACGCGTCCATGCCTCAGGACATGGGGGGGAGCGCGGAAAAGGCGCGGTATCATTACGACCGGGCCGTCGAACTGAGCGGGGAAACGAACCCGTCTCCGTATCTGTCCTTAGCAACCACCTTATCCATCGCCGATCAGGATGTGGAGGAGTTTATCGGCCTTCTCACCACCGCGCTGGCGATAGATGTCGACGAAGACCCGGATAACCGATTGGCCAATGTTGTTGCCCAGCGGAAGGCGCGGTGGTATCTTGAGAATATCGATCGTTTCTTTTTGGAAGTACCTGAAGAGTGGGAGGATTTTTAAATGAAATTTCGGCGATTTGTCGCGTTACTCGTGCTGCTCGTATGCCTGGGAGCCCTTCCGGCGATGGCGAGACCTATAATACTCAAGATTGGAAGCCCCACCCCCAAGGGGTCGCCGTGGGACAATGCATTGAAAGAGCTCGCCGCCGAATGGCTGGAAATAACCAACGGACAGGTCCAGATGCGGATCTTCTCAGGGGGTGTCGCCGGCGAGGAAGCCGACGTCATAAGGAAGATCCGGTTCAACAGCCTCCAGGGGGCGGTCCTGACCGCTCTGGGTATCAATGTCATCTATCCCGATAGTTTCGTGTTGAGCGTTCCTTTCCTGATGCATTCGGACGATGAATTCGAATACGTACTCGACAACATCGAAGGAAGGCTCAAGGAGAACATTCAGAAAGAGGGATTCAGGGTAGTTGCTTGGACCAGTGTCGGGTGGATCTATTTCTTCTCTACCGACAAGGTCGTCTACCCGGACGATATGCGCAGGCTCAAGCTCGCTACAACCGATTCGGACAAGGCCATCGCCCAGGCTCTGAAGGCCCTCGATTTCAACGCTATTCCGGTGGGGCTCAACGAACTTCTGACCAGCCTCAACAGCGGACTGATCGACGCATGCTATACGGTCCGCCTCGGCGCGGCCGCGTATCAATGGTTCGGAATTGCCAACCATATGCTGGACCTTCCTATATCGCCGGTACTCGCGGGGATAGTGGTATCTGAAAGGGCCTGGCGGCAGATACCGGATGAGTATAAAGATGAAATGACCAAAGCGGCGGAACGGGTCGCGGCCAAGCTCGCGAGCGAGACCGAACAGCTCGAACGGGACGCCATGAAGATAATGCTCGACAACGGACTCATAGTACATGAAGCTCCGCCGGACGCAGTGGAAGAGTGGAGAAACGATTTCGATCGGGGCATCGAGATGATCAAGGGAAACTCATTCTCCGTGGACATCTACGAGACCGTTAGCGAGCATCTCGAAGAGTACCGCCGCGGTCATGGAACAAATTAAAGAGCGGCCGGAACAATCGGAATCACCCCCGCGGACCGGCCTCTTTCGAAGAACTGAAAACGTATTATCCTACGTCATCCTCTCCCTCCTGTCGGTGCTTCCCGTCGCGGAGGTGATTGTCAGGAAGGTATTCCGCACCGGGGTTCCCGCCTACACCGACTATACTATTCACCTGGTTCTGTGGATTACATTTATCGGTGGTATGATCACCTCCCGGGAAAGACGCCACCTTGCCCTTGCCGCGGGGCTCGAGGCGTTGAAGGAGCCTATCCGGGAGAAGGTGAGGGTCTTCAACTCCTTTCTCGCGGTGATGATGACGACCGCCTTCTTCTGGAGCTCCTTGAGCTTCGTGATTATCGGTTTTACTCCGTCAG
>JBKHAJ010000178.1:0-7459 GCA_046542935.1 Spirochaetia bacterium
AGTGATATAATATAAATTTATAAAGATAATATACATAAGGAGTACAAAAATGAATGTGTATATCCGATCCATTGGCTCGTACGTTCCTCCGCGGCGTGTATCCAACGACGAACTCGCGCAGACGCTGGACACCTCGGACGAGTGGATTCGATCCCATACTGGTATACGTTATCGGCATATTGCGGACGATCATATAGCATCTTCCGATCTCGGGGTAGAAGCGGCACGACAAGTTCTCGATGCGTCGGGGACGAGCCCCGAGGAGATCGATCTCATCATCGTGGGATCCGCCTCTCCCGATTACCCCGGATTTCCCTCCACCGCGTGTATCATCCAGGACCGGCTCGGCGCAATGAACGCCGGGGCCATGGACCTCCTCGCCGCCTGTACGAGCTTTATCTACGGATTGGAGACGGCGAAGAACTTCATCGTCGCGGGCTCGGCGCGAACGGTGCTGGTAATCGGGGCGGAGACCCTTTCCCGTATAACCAATTGGAACGACCGGGACAGCGTCCTCTTCGGCGACGGATCCGGGGCCGCCCTGGTCGTCCCGAACGAGGACAACGAGACGAGCAATATCATCGACTCCTTCCTCCGGGCCGAGGGGGCGGGGGCGAAACATCTGATCCGGAAAGCCGGCGGATCGCGGTCCACCTTTCACATAAATACCGCCGAGGAGGACCTCTATCTCAAGATGAACGGCCGGCAGGTCTACACCTTCGCGGTACGGGTTCTTTGCGATACGATAAAAATCCTCTGCGAGCGAAACGGGGTCGGCCACGACGATATCAAGTACGTAGTACCGCACCAGGCGAATACCCGGATCATTGAGGCCGCGGCCAAGCGGATGGGAATGCCCTACGAGAAGTTCTACGTCAACATCGAGGAGTACGCTAACACCTCCGCGGCGAGTATTCCCCTGGCCCTGACCGAAATGATCGAGAAAGATCTCCTCAAGCGGGGCGATCTGATCCTGACCATCGGATTCGGAGGCGGACTCACCTACGGGGGAAATCTCATCCGCTGGTAGGAGGACCGTCGAGGGCACTACTCGGGGCCGATAACCGTTCCTTCGAATTTTTTATCCAAGAGTATCGCCTCGATGTTTTCGAGATTTGCTCCCTCGGCGACGACCACGGTCAGTCCCATTTCCTGCGATTTCTTTGCCGCCACCGGATCGAAGGGGAGGTTGCTTCCCGGAGACCATTCGTCTCCCACGAGTCGGCGAAAATCGGCCCAGCTCATCGAATCCAACGGTTCCGCATCGGGATTCGTCTTCGGGTCGGCGGTGTAGACCTTCTTGATGTTGGAAAGGTTGATGACCCGCCTCCCCCCGAACCGCTCGGCTAAAAGGACCGCGTCATAATCGGTGGAGAATCCGGGTTTCCACCCCGCCGCCGTGAGGACCCTGCCTGAGAAAGGGATGTCGGCGTGGGGATCGGTGACTAAATCATCCGAGCATTCATCGGCGAAGATTGCCTTTAAGAGGCGTCCGTTCAAACGGGTGGCGTTGATGCCGATCCAGTCCTGCTCTTCCGCGTCGGGGGTATCGGTGAGATCCCGATACGCCTGCTGATACCGCCTTGCCGGTGCGCCGCCGCCGACGACCAGGATGAGCTTCCTGTCCTCTCCGCCGTCTAAAAAACGCCGCGCCGTATCTCTGAAACGGCGGATGAAATCGGTGTTCACCGCATCGGGGGCCACGATGGACCCCCCGAGGGAAATTACTTGTACATCTTTCATGTTCCTAAGATACGAAGGAAAGCGGTTCTTTGCAATCTGCCTCCTATCGGATATAATGGTAATCTCAGTATAGTATCTGCAGAGGGACGCTATGGAACGAGACTTGACGGACATATTGAACGAATGGCCCTACGATCCCGAGGACAATATCCGTATCGTTGATCTCGCCGGGGGACGAAGGATAATGCAGGTCCGTCTCCCCCTCGGTATCGAGCAGTACGAGCTCGACGGAAGGCCCGACGATGTACGCCCCTTCGGCATGAAGACCATGCTCGAAAAGATAAAATCGGATCTGAGCGATTACATCCTCAAGCAGGGAAACGACGAGGGGTTCAGTATCTCCCAGGAGGATTTTCTTCTCCTGCAGAGCGAAGGGATCCTCTACTATTACAGGTATCTCCATCTCTTTCAATTTGGGGATCATGAACGGACGGTAAGGGATACTGAGCACAATCTCGAGATCTGCGATTTTGTCGAAAGGTACACCGAGCAGAAGGCGGAAGCGTTGAGCATTCTCCAGTACAAACCCTATATCTATAGAATGAATGCGGTCAGCCGGGCTATGATTTCCATCAACCAGAACATGAAGAAGATCGCCTCGGAGACCCTTCAAAAGGCTATCGAAACCATCGAGAAGATGGAGGAAATCGACAGCCCGGCTTTCCGGTTCGAGAAGCTCAGGTCCATTCAGTATCTCAAGTCGACCTTGAGCCAGATCGACGAAAACGGGGCCGATCCCATCGAAGAGCTCAAGGCGGAACTCGAGGAGGCGGTGGACGCCGAGAAGTACGAGCTCGCCGCGGATATTCGGGACCGGATTCAAGAGCTGAGCAGGATCAGGGACGACCGGACCGGTCCGCGCGGACCGGCCGGCTTGCAATGACACGGAGCAATACGTATACTGCCCCCGATGCGATGGCTGCGGCGTCTCTTCAGACGATTCAAGAAACCACACCATAATCCCAACGACATTGTCAAAGAGCGATGGGAAACCGATTTTTCAAGACTTAAGACCCGAAAAAAGAGTAGACGGCTGATTCCCGCCGATGCTCCGGATTATTCCGCCTCTTTCGGTGAGGAGTGTTTTGAACTCCGTCTCAAGAAGAGGAACCTCTTCGCCTGGGCGGAGAGCGCCTACTACCGGTACCGGGACTTCGTTTTGGAGGGAAACGTCTCCTTCGATGGTGAAAACGGATATTCCGCGGCCGGCTTTCTCTTTCGCTACGCATCCGAGACCACCTATTACTACTTTCTCGTCTCCAATCGGGGGTACTTCCGGTTCGACGTGGTCTTCAACGGAAATCCCCGAGGACTGATTCCCTGGACACCGTGTCCTTGCATCACCGAAACGGGGAACTCCATACGGATCATCGCCCGGGACACACGGTTCGTTTTCTGCCTCGACGATACCTGGGTTGCGGAGATCGAGGACGATACCGTCGATGCGGGACGCGTCTGTTTCGCCGCGCAGAACTACGATGAAATAGAAGAAGCCCGATTCTTCTTAGGCGAGCTGGTCATAGATTCCCTCCCTCTCCACGTAGAGGCCCAGTATGTCCGCTGGAAAGAACTCCTACCTGTGGATCCGGAGAGGAGGATCGACCTTGCCCGATCTCTCTTCGGGACGGGACAGTTTTCCGCCGCTTTGGTGCAGTTGAGACGGGCGGCCGCCGAAAGAAAGCTGGATCGGGACGAGATAGTTCTCTTGACCGAATCCCTCATCGCCGCCGGCCTCTACGAGGAAGCTCTCGAGGCGGCGGAGGCGGGTCTCGAGGAGGATCGCGGGGATCCCGCGTTTACGCGCATGAAGGCGGACCTCCTATACACTTTCGGTCGACTCGAAGAGCTCAAGGTTTTTCTCGAGGGTTCCGGGACGGCTTCCACCGATTCGGTTCTCACCAATCTTCTCGGAAACGTCTATTACGGGCTCGGCCGGTTGGAAGACGCCGCTGAGGCGTATGAAAAGGCGGCGGACCTCGACCCGGAGACCCCGGTGTACCGGGTGAATGCGGGAAGGACCAGGGAGCGACTCGGAGAGTTCGAGGCGAGCTTCGAAGATTACCTAGGGGCCTCCCGGCTCCTGTTTCGAAGCGGCAGTTACGACGACGTCTCCCTCCTGCTTCCAGTTTTACGAGACCTCGACGCGGAGGACAGCCGATATCGGGCCCTCGAGGGAAAGATGTTCTTTCAGGAGGAGAAATACGACGAGGCGTCACGGATCTTCGAAGCACTGATCGCGGAGGGATACGACGAGAGCGGGGTCATCTATCTTCAGGCGTTGATCGAGACTCGGAAGGGAAACGATCCCGAGGCGCGGCGGCTCCTCGAACGGGCCCTCCGGCTCGAGGAGGGGTACTATCTCTTTTGGTTCAAATACGCGGAGCTTCTCTTCCGACTCGGGGAGGACCCGGAAGAGCCCTTGAGGCGGGCCGCCGAGCTTGCCCCGGAAGATCCCTGGATAATGAACCTCGAGGGAATGATGTATCTCGCCCGGGGAGAAGAGGACCGGGCGGTTTCACTCTTCGAGAAGGCCCTCGGGATCGAGGAAGAAGCGGTTCCCATACTTCTCAACTATTCCGAGGCCCTCTTTCTCCGGGGAGATACCGGGCGGGCCCTCGAGGTACTTCCGGATTCAAACAACCCGGAAATCCAGAACCACCGGGGAAATCTTTTGACCCGGCTCGGCCGTTACGAGGAGGCGGTGGAGTGTTACGAGCGGGGAAGAAAACAGGATCCTGAAAACGTCGATCTCCTTTTGAATTCGGCCGCTGCCTACACCAAGCTCGACCTGTTCTCCCGGGCCGATGAGATGCTCAGTACCGCTTTAGAGCTGGACCCCTCCGCCGAGGTTTATAATCTCATCGGCAACCTCGCATGGATGAAGGGGGAGCACCAAAGGGCCGAGTCGGCATACCGGGAGGGGCTCGGGAAAGAGAACGCGGCTCGAGAGCTGGTCCTCAATCTCGCGGAGCTCCTGTTGACCCGGGGCAGACACGCGGAGGCGGAGGAGCTCCTCCTCGAGCATACCGCCGCGGCGGAAACAGAGAGGGGGAAGAGGCTCCGGTCGACCCTTCGTGAAAAAACCCAGATCATGTTCGCGTGCAGCTCCTGCGGCAGGGAGTGGTGGGCGCCCCGAGACATACCCGATATGGGAAGCTTTACCTTAGTCGGGGATCCGCCTCGGGAAAGCCCCGCCGGAGAATGCCCCGAATGCGGGAGGGTTTACTGCATAGGCTGCGCCGTGGAGGGCCTCGATGAAGGACGATTTCACTGCTTAAACTGCAAAACACCGCTTAAGCTGCGTAATGAATACCTCAAATATCTGGTAACTCGGTTCGCGGAAGACCGGGACGTCGGTATTTCTTGACAAAGGTGATACAATGAGTAAGATGAAAGAAAAATTAGGCGGAAGAACGGTTAAATTGATACGATATAAATTTTTACTCACAACGGTGATCCTTTCCTGCTTTCTCGCCGGGGCGGTTTCGGCACAGGAAATTATGACCGCGAACGACTATTTCACTTCCATTTCCGAACGGTACGGCCGGGTGGACGATTACGAGGCGCGATTGACCATTACCCGGGAGGAAGAAGCTATGACGGGAACCGTCTACTACAAGAAGCCGAACCTCCTGAGGATCAACTTCTCCGAACCGGAGGAACAGGTCCTCGCTTTAGACGGGGAGCTCCTCACAATCTACATTCCCGACCATAGTGTGGTCATGCAGCAAAGCATCAAGAGGCACAGCACCGGGACCCTGGCTTCCATGGCGAGCAGCCAGGGACTCAATCTCCTGAAAAGGAACTACTCCATAGCCTACCTCTCCGGTCCCGATCCGGTTCCCCTCGACGAGGAGAGCGAGGAGAGCGAGGAGATGGTGATCAAGCTGAAGCTCGAGTGGAAATCCACCGACGAAGGTTTCAGACAGCTCGAGATATCGGTAGGTGAAAACGGACTCATCCGGAGGATAGTCGGAGTTACCGGGGGATACGAAAACATCCAATTCGACTTTACCAATATAATTATCAACCGTGACATTCCCGACGCCCGGTTTCAATACGAATCACCGGCCTCCGCGAATGTGTTCAACAATTTTCTGTTCGATCCCGAGGGCTGACGACTATGGATGCAATTGGTAAAAAGCTTAAATCCGCTCGAGAGGAAATGGGAAAGAGCATCGAGGAGATCGCCCGGGAAACCAATATCGCGAAGCGGTTTATCGTCGCCCTCGAGGAAGAGGATTTCGACGCCTTCCCCGGAGAGCCCTACATTATCGGTTTTCTCCGTACCTATTCGGAAACACTGGGTCTCTCAGTCGACGAGATTCTCTCACTCTACAAGAGCTTTAAGATCCAGGAGCAGCCCCTTCCCATGGATGAGCTCATTCAGAAACCCAACCGGAAGCCGTTGTGGTTTACCCTTATCGCGGTGGTCCTCCTCGCGGGAATAGGCGCGGGAATCTACTTCGCCGTCCCGGCAATGCGGGACAAAAACGGTCGGGAAACCGCTCAGGTCGAACCGGAGCCGGTAAATGAGGCGGAGGAGGCAGGAGCCGTATATCAGCTCCGAGACGAGATAGTGGAGCGAAAATTCGCGGAGGGTGATACTCTCCTCGTAGAGACGGGTGAAGAAACTCACCGCCTCGTCTTAGTCCGGGTCGACGATTCCCTTGCCCTCAATTCTCCTCAGGGGAGGATAGTCTTGACCTCCGGGGAGGAGCGGCTGGTCGATCTCGACGGTGACGGCAAAGAAGACATCAAGCTCTTCCTTCGGGAGATCGAGGTTACCGGGACCGAGCGGGAAGCCGTCTTAAGGCTCGACAAGTTTACTGAAATCGCCCGGATCTCCGCCCGGGAATCCCTGGAAGAGGAAACGGTGGAAGAGGGGATCTTTGCCGAAGTCGAAGAGGCGAATCAGGAAACCGTGGAAGCGGGGGAGGAATCGGCGCCCGAGATCGGCAGCACTACGGTCGTAGCCCGGCAGGATCAGCCGAGGACTATTATCGAGAGTGATACCAAGGAACCCTTGACCATCGATATGATCTTTCGCGGTTACTGCCTGCTTCGCTATCTCGCCGACGGCAGGACCCGGGAGGAGCGGTACTTTCACAAAGGCGAAACCTTCAGGCTCGAGGCCGAGACTGAGGTCATGCTGTGGATTTCCAACGCCGGATCGTTCAAGGCGAAAATCGGGGGCCGGGACGTAGATATGGGGAGACCCGGAGAGGTCGCCACCAAGATGGTACGATGGATTCAAAATGACGAAACCGGAACCTGGCAGCTCAGGATTGTACCCGTTTATTAAGTCCTTCCACATAGAAAATCTAGGATGCGCGAAGAACCAAGTCGATGCCGAGGTGATGGAGGAGATGCTTCATCGGGAAGGCTGGAAGGGGGCGCCCCCCGACGAAGCTTCGGTAATCCTGGTCAATACCTGCTGCTTTATCGAGCCGGCCAAAGAAGAATCGATTCAAACCTTTCTCGATTTTAGGAAGCGGTTTCCCGACCGGAAGATCATTGTCACCGGATGCTGCGCCCAGCGGTACGGCGCTGCTCTCCTGAACATGCTTCCCGAGGCGGACGGAGTCTACGGGAATGCGGCTCCCGGAAGGATCGTCGACTTCTTGACCAAGCACATGAAAGACGAGCCGACGTGCTACCTTCCCGAGAGGGAGCTCTTTTTCCCCTTCCGCAGAAATATTATAAACTTTCCCGG
>JBKHAJ010000004.1:0-33301 GCA_046542935.1 Spirochaetia bacterium
GAACCGTGTAATCAACGGTGTTTTCAACTGGACGACCGGATACTGGGGATGGCTGATCTTTCCCACCCTCGCGAATATGCTGTGGTACACCGTAGTCGGCGGTGCGGGGATCAGCTTCGACGTCACCGAAACCCTTTCGACGGAGGGCCTGGAAAGCGCCATCTTCGCGATAGCGAACAATCTCCCCATTACGGGGATTATCTCGATCATCCTGATCATCCTGATCGTCACCTTCTTCCTGACCAGTGCTAACTCCGCGGCATTGTCCCTTTCTATGTTCACCTCGGGAAGCGAAGAGCCGACAAAGCGGCTGAGAATCTTCTGGGGGATCTCTCTCGGCGCCGTGGCGGCGGTATTGGCCGGGACCGGCGGGCTCAAGGCGATCCAGACGGCGTCGATCGCCACAGCCTTTCCCCTGATGTTCCTCCTCCTGCTGGTCATCTACGGCACCTTTAGGGGCCTCTCCCTCTACCGGAAGGAAAACCCGGACCTCACAGCAAATAAGGAGCAAGCGTAGTAGGACGCTGCTATCGATAATAAGAAATTCGACAATTTCACGAGGAGGAGAGTCAAATGTATGATCGAATGCAGGAACTGTCCAGAGAAGAGCTCGAACTGATCCACGGCTCCGCAATGGAGATCTTAGGAAGCGTGGGGGTTCGGTTCAAGGAAGACGAGGCGATCGAGATCTTCAAATCCCGGGGAGTAAAGACCGACGGGTATGTGGTCTACCTGACTGAGAACGATGTGGCGAAAGCCCTTGAATCGGTTCCGGCGAGCTTTACGGTAAAAGCGAGAAACCCCGAAAAGAACGTGAAAATCGGGGGGGAGGATTTCGTTCTCCTTCCCGGCTACGGTGCGCCGTTTATAATCGACCCGGACAAGTCCCGGCGGACGGCTTCGATGGAGGATTACGTTAAATTCTGCAAGCTGATCCAGACCTCGCCGTATATCGGCATGAACGGGTTCATGATGGTGGAACCCTCGGAAGTCCCCGCCTCGACGGCACACTTGGAAATGCTCCGTTCGAACATCCTCCTGTGCGATAAACCTTTTATGGGAAGCCCCGTTTCCAGGAAAGGCGCGGAAGAATGTGTCGAGATTACGGAGATGGTGATGGGAAAGGACACTACCGCAACGGTCTCTCTTATCAACTCCCTTTCCCCTTTAGGTTTTTCCGAAGAGATGGCGGGAAGCCTTATCGCCCTCGCCCGGCGGAATCAGGGTTGCGTGGTGGCGAGCCTCATCATGGGGGGATCATCGGGACCGATCACACTTGCGGGAATTCTTGCCCAGCAGACCGCGGAGATCCTCGCAGGGATCACCCTGGCGCAGCTCGTGCGGCCCGGGGCCCCGGTCGTCTACGGATCGACATCAGCGCCGATGGACATGATGAGCGGAGGGCTTACTATCGGAGCGCCGGAGCTTTCCCAGATCGTCTCGTTCACCGCTCAACTCGCCCGGTTCTACAACATCCCCTCAAGGAGCGGCGGGGGTTTGACCGACGCCAATTATCCGGACATCCAGGCCGGTGCTCAGTCGGCCTTAGCCCTCTCCACCGCCGTACGTTCGGGGATCAACTTTATACTTCATTCCGCGGGGATTGTCGGCTCGTATCTGGCGATGAGTTTTGAAAAGTTCCTGGTCGACGAAGAGCTCGCGGGAATGCTCTTCAAGATGATGAAACCCGCCGAGATCTCCGACGACGAAATCGATCTTCCCTCCTTCCGTGAGGTGGGAATAGGGGGTGCTTTTATGATTGCGGACAAGACCGTCGAAAGGTGCCGTACGGAGTTCTTTACACCGCGCATCATGACGGTGACCGACTATCCCGCCTGGGAATCCGGCGGGCGAATCGGCGCGGTCGACCGGGCGGAAAGAGTGCTTTTCGAGAGACTCGAAGCGTGGGAAAAGCCCGATATCGATCCAGGGATAGAAAAGGACGTAAAAACTTACATTGAACGCAAAGCGTAAGAGCGGACGATTTCCCGTATATGCAGCATAGTCCGCCGTACCGCCTCTTCCTCCGTATAGTCGACCCGGTTGTTCATAACGAGGGTAAGCATCCCCTGGTACACAAGCCGAATCGCCTCCTCGACGTCTCCCACGTCATCCCGGGCAAACCACCCTGCCTCGGTACATCGGCTCAAGGCGATAAGGTTCCGCTGTTTTAAATCGGTCTCTTTGAGCATCGGCTGCAGGTGCTCCGGAGTTTCCTCGAGCTCTTCGGGGAATAGGGAGTAGTAGTGGGCAACCAGCTTTTTTGGCAGGGTCCCGATATCGTCTGAAAAGACGGCCGAGTAGACCCTCGGCTTGACAAAGGAGTGCCGGCAGAAGCACTCCCACATAAGAAGGAACTTTTCAAGCTCACTCTTCCCGCCTTTGATATAGCCGGGCATCTCGGCGATATAGTCCTTGAGTGACGCCGCCGCTGCGAAGAAAATCAGCTGCTTCAGGTTGTCGAAATATGAATAGATAGTAGCGCTGTTGTACCCGGTGAGCTCGGCGACCTTTCGAATGGTGGTCCCTTCGATCCCCTCTCTTTCGATTACTTCCATGGCCGCTTCGATAAAGAGTTTGACAACTCGCTTCTTCTTTCTGTCGTTTTTGTCTATGTGTAACATTATCTTCCTATCGGGGAGTGTATCATACAGGAGTTAGCAGAAAAGGAGAAGGGTTTTTTTCCTACAGGGGAAAGCGTACGCTTATTTCGGGATGGGGCTTTCTCTTTACAAACAGGCTTCCTTCCAATTGCCGGACAAGAGCCGAAATCAGCTGAAGGCCTAGAGTTTTCGGGTCGTGTATATCGATGTCCGGGGGGAAGGGGTTACCCGTATTGGATACGGTCAGTACGTATTCATCGGTATGCGTATCTTCCCGAAGATCGACAAAAAATGTCCCCCCTCCGTTGGGATCGAATCCGTGTTTCACCGCATTAGTAGCGGCTTCGTTTATGATAAGCCCCAGGGGAATGGCCCTTCTCACATCAAGGGTTATATCAGTAATAGAATTTTGGACCGTTATCTGGCCCTTTTGCAGGGAGAAGATAGAACCGAGGATCTCGTCAATGTAGTCCTTAAAATCTATGTGAGTTATCCGCCGGTTCTCCAGCAATTTCTCGTGGACTATTCGTATCGTATCGACCCGATACATAAGATCGGTCAAATCTATATCTTCCCCTAACTCGGTGTCTTTCAAACTGATAAGCGAATTAACCAGCGCCAGGTTGTTCTTGACCCGGTGGTTGAGCTCCCGCATGAGGAAATCCTTCTCTTCCTCGGCCTCCTTCCACTGCGATATATCCACAACCATTCCCAATCCGCACATTTTATTCCCCCCTTCGCCGTACAGGATGTTCGTCACCAGGTGCCCCCAGATCCAGCCGCCGTCCTTCTTACGGTATCTCTTGTCGATTTCCACCGTGCTCCTTTCTCCCCGTTGGAGCTCTGCTATGAGATCAATCTCCTTTTCATAATCCTCGGGATGGGTCAGATCTTGTATCTTAAGCTCCTTCAGTTCATCGGGAGTATACCCGAGCCACTCGGCGAAAAAGGGGTTTACTTCAAGGATACCGCCGTCAGGACGGGTTCTTACTATACCGATGGGGGCGTCGTCGACTATCTTCCGATATTTTTCCCTGCTCTCGTTCAGCTGACGCAGATACGATTTGTTTTCGAGGATGAGGCCGATGGTATTACTTATTTCTCGAAGCATTTCCACCTCGTGTCCGGTCCACCTTCGGGGGAAAGGAGAATCGAAACAGAGTATTCCGATAAGACGCTCGGAGTGGATCAGAGGGACATCTATCAGCGCCCGGGTCCCCCCCTCTTTCATGGCATCGGATAAGGGTGCCATTCGCGGGTCCTCAGAGACATCCGGTATAACCAGGGGTTCTTCACCCCGGAGTGCCTCGAGGTATCCCGGGGCACCCCTAAGTCCCGCCTTGAGACCCGAGATATCGGGCATACCCGACGGCTGCCGCGCGGAGAGCACTTCCAGAGTCCCCTCAAGGTCCACCGTCGAGTAGGCTATCCGCAGATCAGGAAAATACTCACTCAGTCGGTTGACGGTAAACTCGATGATTTCATCGACACTCCACCCCGCGAGGGCATGCCGTGAAATCTCATTGAGCCACCGGGAGCGAAGCATGCTTAAATGCACCTGTTCTTCCGCCTGTTTCCGCTCGATTATCCGTCCGAGCCGCTCCGCGACCGCATCGATGAGTTTTCTCTCTTCCTCGAGGAAGGGGGTTTCAGTGCGTTCGGGGCTCTCATTCAAATAGTAGACTTCGACCGCCCCTGCAACTTCTCCATGGACCGTCACATCCGAGCACTGCTTATATTCGGTAATCGCGAACCGGTCGGACCTGTATTCTTCATCGCCAAAAATGATTCTACTTACACACTTCTCGGGACGGAGCCACGATGAAGGAATTGTTCGAGCGGTTTCCTCGAGGATCCCTTCCAGAGTAATTCCCGGTTTTTCCACGATCTCGGAAAGCGAATACAGACAGTCGAGCTCTTTCATCCTTTCCTTGAGCTGCATCGCCGTTTTATACCGCTCCGTCTCGTCACGGAAGACCAGGACGATCCCTGCGATATTACCCTCGGCATCCCGGACGGGAGCGGCGCTGTCGGCAATATGGTATTCCCTCCCGTCCCGGGACAGCAAAAGAGTATGGTCGTCGATCCCCACAATTTCTCCTGATGTAAGGACTTTATCGACCAAATTTTCTAGCGGCTCCCGGGACTCGGGATGTATGAGGACTAAGACGTCCTCTAAGGGTTTCCCAACCGCGTCATTTTCTCTCCACCCGGTCAGCTTTTCCGCAACAGGGTTCATCTGAATGACCCGCCCCATTTGATCAGTTGATACCACCGCATCACCGATGGAATCGAGAGTTGCTCTCAAGTTAGCCGCCATCGCCTTCCTTTCGGTAACGTCCTTGACAATCGAATAAAGAAGGTTCTCTCCCTCTACCGATATCGGGCTCGAGCTTACCTCCACATCGCGTACGGTCCCGTCCGCGAGGACGTGCTGGAACGTGAAGACGTTCTGCTCTTCGTAAACCGACTTTCTCATCTCCCGGAAAATCTCGTCCTCCGGCAGCCGGTTGATGTCCCATATTCGTTTCCGAAGAAGTTCTTCTTCATCCCAGCCGTAGAAGTCGTGGGCCGCGGGATTTGCTTCGACAATCTCCCCCGTGGAAGGACGAATCAAGAGAATGGGAAAATGATTCATCGCGAAGAGGGCCCGATACCGCTGCTCCCTTTCCCTAAGGCGGCAGTGCGCGTCGAAGAGCTCGAAGGCCATGTGTATCGATTCGATGAGTACGAATTCCCCGGAGTTCTTGACTACGTAGCCGTACCGGGTAATATCCTTGACCTTTTCCACCGTCTCACGCTCGGTGTGTCCGGTAAGGAATACAATAGGCAGCTCGCGTTCCCGGAGGATGATTTCCGCGGCTTCGGTGCCGTCCATCTTACCGGGACCTAAGTCGATATCCATGAGGATGAGGTCGATATCGTCACCCCGGGCGATGTCCACCGCCTTTTGGCCGTCATGGGCAATGTCGACGTCGAACCCGTGTTTTTCGAGCATCTTCGCTTCGGTCATTGCAATAATTGCTTCATCTTCGACTAATAGGATTTTTTTATCGGCAAGATTCCTGTTCATAATTTTTTGGATTTTTCTTCAATTTTTAATATAATACTTTTTATTTTCCTTCGGCAATGAAGGTATCCTGCAAACAAACGAGTGTTATTGGAAAAATTGCAACTATTCATCGTATAATCCTCACTATGGAAGAAGATCGTATTTTAGCAAAAGGACTGTTCCGAAAGACCATAGCGGCCGTCGTCGGCCTCGATCCGAACACACACGTTTCCCTCGGCGGTAAAAGCATAGAGACGGAGGCCTCCCCCGAAAGCCCCCTGTACGGTGCGGTAATAGATATCTTTAAGATCTGCGCCGCCGGGAAGGCGCTTCCCGGAACAGACACCGCCGCGGCCGGCTCCCTGGGAAGGCTGCTCCGGGAAGGAGCATCCGATGCGAAGGGTATCTTTGTTTCGTTCTATTCACGGAAGGAGAACGCGGTCCGGGCCCGCACCGCCCTCGCCGTACTGGAAAATCTTTCCCGTCCCCAGGAGGAAAAGGCTTCCGTCGTGGCCGGAATCTGGGCCCCGGAGATCGAAATGGCTGAGGAGGATATCGTCCGCCGATGGCGGCTTTCCGATGTAGAGACGAATCCCGAACCGATCGGGCCGACGGAGGTCGTCATCCAACTCAACGCTCTCTATACCCTGCCCGAAGACGGCGGCGCAGGTGCCGGTACGCCTAAGGAAGACAGGGCCCGGTCCCTCCTCGACGATCCGGGCCGAAAGATAGCCGATTACGATCATCCGGTTCATCTCTACGAACGGGACGAAAACCACGAGCTCTTGGACTGTCTCGAGGAGCTCGAGGAAGACCTAGCCTTCGAGAAAGAGAAGGGGGTTCTTCCCGGTGATTACAAGGTTCCGGTGCTTCTGTCGGTATCGGTAACCCACGAAAGCCTGGACGGACCCTGCGGGGAGTGGATCCTCGCGCGGGTACAAAACCTCGAATTAAAGCATATCCGGATGATCGTCCTCACCGAAAAGACGGTCGCCCGAATCAAGCGGGAGCTCCTAGGCTCCGACATCGGGGTGTACTCGGTTTTCGGGCGGTACGGGGTGCACTTCAACGCCCTCAAGTACACCCAGCTTCTATTAGAACGGGCCTACGGAATTCGGGCGGGATTCAAGCTCGACACCGACGAGGGGATCCGCTCCCGAGACCTGTATGCAGCGACGGGGAAAACCTGGTTCCAGACCCTCTGCCATGAGTATTGGGGGGGGACCGCAACGGACTGGCGGGGCCGAAGGGTGGACCTCGCCTTCAATCTAGGTGAGTACATGAACGAGAAAGACATCGACCGCTTAGGCTATGAGCGTGCGATGCGGGAACCCGACGTCAAAGCCCCGGAGAGTCCCATCCACGGGGATATATTCTTCGACAAGGGATATGCCCACGCCAAGGCCACCACCCTGTACAACCGTTTTACCGGCCTCGATGAGTATGTCTCCCACCCCGTGGTCAAGGGCGGCGGATACGGTGTTACAAACGAAGGACTCAAGCGTCATGTGCCGTTTACCCTTTCCTTAGTCGGACGGGCCGAGGACCAGCAGTTCTATTTCTCGGGTCTCGCCTCCGGGGCCCGGGGGATCTTTCACCCCGATCTGCGCATTGCCCACTACAAGGGAAAGGTGGCCGGATCGGAATCGAAAACCGCGGTATCCCGTTTCCTAGGCGACCTGTACCGCCTTATTATATTCGAACACCTCGTTGCCATCGCCGGGGTCAAGGATGACATCGACCCCATGCCCGGAGTCTTCGCGGGTCCCCTTGCCCGGGCCCAGGCATTCTTTCATCTCTTATACCGGGCCCTGGGATATTTCGATGCAGGGAAGAGCAAGGAAGCGGAAGAGCTCCTTCGCGGATGGGAGGAACTCGACAGGCTCATCGGAGAAATCGACTCCGGCTCGGTAGCGGATAGGCTCGCCCGGGAACGAGGGGAGTGGCATGCCTTCGTCCGCGCCGCGGACACCGTCGACCCTGACGAGGCGCGGAGTGTTTTCGAGAGGTTCTCTTAGACAACGAATGGAGGAGATGTAGGAAACCGGCAAGGCTGCGGCAGACGATCCGGTGTCCCACAGCCTGATTGCGGTGCTTTTTATCCCCACGATCGGGGGCACTCTCTACCCATTTATTGAATCTTCACCTATAATATTCATTTATGAAAACCATTATTGTCGGCGGGGGTTGCGCCGGTCTTTCAGCAGCCTATACGCTCAAAAAATCGGAAATCGATTTTACCCTATACGAGGCATCACCCCACCCCGGCGGGCGCTGCAGAACCGTCTACGAGGACGGCTACCAGTTCCACAGCGGAGCGGGAAGTACCGAACCGCAATGGGAAACGACCTTCCGTTATCTCGAAGAGCTCGGTCTTACCGACAGGCTCTACTCGATCCAAAAACAGCGGTACGCATTCAATAGAAACGGGCGCCGGCGGACCGTCTACCTCGGAGGCGATTTCGGAGATATGCTCAAAGCAACGGGAGAGAATCTCTCCTTCCTCTTCTCCGCCTTTCCCCTCAAGACCTATCTCCAGCTGTTACGAGTTTTTTCGGCCCTCAAAAAGTATATGAGGCTTCTGGATTCGAAGAATCATAATTTCCGGGCCCTCGCTGAAATAGGCCGAAAGACGACTGAAGAGTTCGTCCTCGAACACGGAGGTCCGGAGGCCCTCGATTGGGTCTTTCATCCTTTCTTATCGACCATGGTGTTCGGACGGCCCCGGGATATATCGATTGCCCATCCAATATCCCTTTTTTCGCTCATGAAGGGGATGCGGAGCCTCGAGGGAGGAATGGGTGCGGTCACGTCGGCCCTCTACGATCGCGTGCGGAGCTCAGTGGAGCTCTCGACCCCTGTGGAGGAGATAATCATAGAAGGGGGTAAGGTTCGAGGTGTCCGTCTCGAGCGGGGAGATTTCATCGAATCGGACCATGTTATCTGCGCGGTGGACGCGGTGGACGCGCGCAGGGTCCTCCCCGGAGCTCCGGAAACCATCCGTCGCCCCCTCGAAGCCTGTACCTACAGCTCCACCTACTATTACCACTTCGGTCTCGAAAATCACTTTCTTCCCGCCGATACCGATTTCTTCGTGCAGATGATCCCCGCCGGGGAGGACACTATTCTCGCCTGGATGGCTAAAGGAAGCCACGGCGACGAGAAACCGGTCATGATTGTCGCCACCCGGGGTTGGGAGGACCATCGCCTCTCTTCACTGTCAGAAGAGAACCGGCGGAGAACCGTCATCGACGAGGTCCGCCGTTTCTTTCCCGAGTTCCCGGAGGAACCGCCGAAGACAAAGCTCTTCAGGTGGAACCGTGCGGTCAACCTTGTATCCCCGGCCCAATTCGAAGCAATCCAGAAACTTCTGGATAATCATATGGACGACGTACAAGGGCTCTACCTCGCCGGGGAGTATCTCTTCCCCATCGCGTGTACCGAAGGGGCCTTTGCAACGGGAAAACGGGCGGCGAAAGAGATAACCCGCCTTACTCCTTGACCATCGGCGTTCCGCACTTCGGGCATTGCACTGAATAACAGGGCGTTCCCCTTTCATGGGGAACACTCTCGCCGCATTTGGGGCACAGGCAATTGCCGCCGGGACCGGAACGGGGGCGGTTACCTCCCATGCGCCCTCCGCTCCCGGCGCCCCTGCCGCCTCCGCTCCGTCCGCGGCCTCCTCTTCTATCGTCTCTCGGCATAGCTGTTTCCTCCTTCGAGACTATTCTACCCCATATTCTCTTTATCTTCAATTTTGTGAACAGGAGAGCATGAGAGAAGGAAGGAAATGCATACCATCAGATTATGCGGCTTTTCGCTCAGCGATGTATACGGGTCTTTACCTTTATGATTCTACCTTTGGTTCTCTCTTCCGCGCAAACCGGTGAAGGTACCGAAGACGCGGACCTTCCCTTCTTTCCGTTCATTACGACTATAACCGAAAGGGTCGTATCCAACTCGAGGGTCTACCGGAACGGCACATATACCGAACATGTCCGGTACAACCCAGGCTGCTTAGAGCGGTCAAATTTTACCTCTAGGGGTTAAATGAGTATTTTCGTAATAAGGAAGGCGTATGAGAAAAAACATTTCCCGAAAACCTAAGAAAACGGCGGCGGTACCTCTCTTTTTTGTTCTTTCGGCGCTTCTTATTTTTACTCCCTTAACCATCACCGCGCAAGGAGGTTCAGCGATGATAGAACTCCCCGATCCGGAAACAAAAGGTTCGATGATGCTCGAAGAAGCTATCTATAAGCGTCATTCCGTCCGTAGTTACTCGGACAAGCCGCTCTCCCTCGGTGAGCTCGGCCAGCTTCTGTGGGCGGGAAAAGGAATAAACGTAGACGGTGTTTCGGGCCCCACCCGGACAGCGCCATCCGCGGGCGGGATCTATCCTCAGGAGCTCTTTGTCGCCTCGGGTAACGTGGAGGGACTGGATCCCGGAATCTACTCTTACCGCAGCGAAGACCATACTCTCGAAATGATTTCCGAAGGCGACCGCAGGAGGGACCTCGCCCGGGCGGCCTTGAACCAGAACTTTATCGCCGATGCTCCCGCGGTCATCGTGGTCGCTGCGGTACCCGAAAGGAGCGCTTCAAAATACGGGAGGCGCGGAAGCGAACGCTACGTCTACATGGATTCGGCCCACTCGGCCCAGAATATCCTCCTCCAAGCGACCGCCCTAAACCTCGCCGCGGTTCCTGTAGGCGCCTTCGACGACGACCCGGTCAACCGTGTTATAGAGCCCGGCGGAGCAGTGCCCCTCTACATCATACCTGCAGGACACCCCTAACCCATAGAGAGTGCCCGGTGTACGGCGGCACATCGTGCGCCGCAGCAATGACCTATGGCTGCGGGGTTTTTTATTTGAACAGCAGCGAGGGTCTCACCATGTAGACTTCCCGGTCGATCGAGCGGATCTCGACCGGCTCGAGATGGGGGATGGAGGCTGAGGACGGTTTGAAGCGGGCGTCCTCGATGTCCCGTTCGAAGAGGACCTCGTCCACTAAGAGGACCCCTTGCTTGTCTAAGTGCTTGAGATGTACCGCGTAATCCTCCTCAGGCGGCGCACCGCGGGAGATGAGCCTGCCGTCTGCGGTGTATACGGGAAGCCCCCGGTAGAGGAGGGTGTTGTCGCCGCCGGTGACGGCCTCGTCCGCCTCGAACCTCTCGATATCGATTACCTGGTCCTTTGCCACCGCAACCGTCTTGTCTCCGGCACGCAAGAATAGGAGCCGGGTAATTCCCGTACCCTGCTGAAAAATCAGGGTAAAAACCGTTCCCGAGCCGGGGCCGCCGGACATACGGATTTCGGCGCCGGGCATCTCTTTTATCTTCCTCGAGACCAAATCGAGCCCGTAGCCCCTGCCGGAGCTGTCGGTGGCTTCGCTCAAGGTGGTAAACCCCGGGGCCGCGAGAAGATGTAACGTATCCGGTACCGGTTCTCCTTCTTTTACGAGGCCCGCCGATTTTGCCCGATGAACTACCGTTGCACGCTCTATACCCCTTCCGTCGTCGGCGATCTGAAGGGTCAGGGTGTTCTCCTTTTTATCGGCGGTTACCAGAATCGATCCTGTATCACTTTTTCCCGCGACCGCACGCTCCTCCGGAGGCTCGATCCCGTGGTCCACGGCGTTGCGGACTAGGTGGATCATAATCTCGGAAAGCTGTTCGAGAAAGGCGCTTTCAACCTCGAACTCGCCTCCTGATATGTCCAGGAGGACCTTCTTTCCCTGCCTTTCGGCATGCTCTTCGGCAAACCTTCTGATCCTTAAAAGCTCCTCGGCAAGCCTTCGCAGGCGTAAACGCCGTGCCAGATCGGTGCAGTGGGCGGCGAGATTCCTAAGCCGCTTGACGGTATCGTCCTCATCCTCTAATCGGACCGAAAGAAGCTCGATCTCTTCGAGACCCTTCCCGAGCTCTTCGAGCTTATCGGTGTCCACGGTCAGAAAGTTACGCTTGCCGAACACCGACTTCCGGGGAGCGCTCATCGCCGAGGCCAGCTCACCCCCCGTTATCGCCGAAGGATAGTCGAGCTCGGTAATCTGGATCCGTGCTATCTGGTCGATGTTGACAATCCGGTAGAGATTTTCCTTTTCCATTGCGGTGGTCAAAAAGATCTCGATCTCACGGTTGTCCGGGGTAACCTCGCTCAGATCGGGAACGGTCCGTACCACATTGACCTCGAGCTCGAGATTGCTGATAAGGAGGAAAAGCCGCGGATAGACCATGGTTTCCTCCTCTTCCACCTCGGTGAGGACCCGGTAGAACCGCTCTCCCCTTTCCCGCGCTTCCGAAAGGAGAGACAGCTCGAAGTCGCTGAACCGGATTCTCGGCGCAGGCTCCGCGTAGACCTCCTCTTCTTCAAAGCCGGCTTCCCCCGATTGACCGGCTCTATTCTTGAGCTTGTCGATCTCGCTTCGAAGATCGTCGAGTCCGCGGCTCATCTCCTCGACAGCGGATTCTACCTCGTTACCCTCTCTAAGTCCCTGAAGAAGGGTTTCGATTTGGTGGCTTCGCGAAGCTATAGTATCGAACCCGAGATAGGCCGCCTCCGACTTCAGCGAGTGGATGGTCCGAAAACCCTTATCGAGGGCGTCCCGAGGCGGCGGAACAACCCCGGATTCGTCCGAAACCGTGTTCCCACCGGCCGCATGGGAAATCTCGTCCAAGGCCTCGGCGAAGGTGTCTAGAAACTCCCTGCCGTCCTGAAAGAAGGTTTCGTTCAGCTTTTCATCAGTCATCAGGTACCGCCCTTTTGAACTCCACAAACATATCCAAACCGTTCTTCCGTATTTTCTGGTCCGCATCTTTCATTGCGCAGAGGATAATGTTTCGGAATCTGTCGTCCACTCCTATCCGGCGGACGGCATCCAGGACCGCCTCTTTGATTTCACTGCTTCCCCGTGAAAATACCACGCTCAAATCTCCCGCGCTCTGTCGAAGCTTGAGTTTTCCCACCGCCTCTACCGAAGTCTTGACTACCAATTCGTCGGAATCATTCAAACCTTTTTTCAAGTAGGCGTAGGCGCTCTTCTTTCCCGAATTACCTAAGCCCCGGGCGGCAAAAGCGCGAATGCCGGTGGTCTTCCCCTTTTCGAGGAGTTCCCCTAACTTGAAGATGTCGGTTTCGGGTCTGAAATCGGAGCTTCCGGTTCTTTCCCGTACCGGGAAGTCTACGATGCTCCGCCGCCTTACGTCTATTCTCAGGCTTTTGTAGGCCTGGACTATTTCGGCGAGCTTCTTTCCACTTGCCACATCTCCGGTCAGATCGGGATGATATCTTTTGACAAGGCTGCGATAGGCCTCCTTGAGTTCTTCGGTGCTCGCGTCACGGCTTATCTCGAGTATACTGTAGAGCTCACGCCTGTCCAAATCCAAGTTCCTCATCGATTTGGGCTATTGCCTGGAGCTCCGCTAAAATTGTTTCCAAAGCGATACCGTTCTCTCTTAAACCCTTAGCGTTCCCCTTGAGAAGCTCCCTCTTGGCAGTGGTAATAACCTCGTGTATCTCCTTCTTGAATCCGGAATCAATATTATTCGCATGCCGGGTACTCAGATCTTCTATGCGCAGGACAAGAGATTGTATTCTGTTCTTGAGTTCGGCCAAGGCCTTGAAACTGTCGTCCTCGTCGTTACCTCCGAATCCTGCGGTGACGGTTACCTGCTGATGAACGCCGGTATCGACATCCTTCGCCTTGACCTCGAGAAGTCCGTCCGCATCGATGGTGAAATCCACCTTGATTCGGGGCTCTCCCCGCCGTCCCTCTCTGATGCCCGACAGGAGGAACCTGCCTAAGGATGTGTTCTCAGGCGCCTTCTCCGCCTCCCCCTGGAGGACGTGTATTTCCACCGAAGACTGCCGGTCGGTTACGGTGGTAAAGACCCTCGACCCCTGTACCGGGAGGGGAGAATTCTTCTCGATGATGTGAAAAAACCGCCCCCCCTCTATTTCGAGTCCCAAAGGAAAGGGGGTTATGTCCTTGAGGGCGATGTCCCCGATCTCTCCGCTCAAGATAGAGGCCTGCACCGAAGCGCCTAAAGCGACCACCTCTTCGGGATTGATCTTTTTCTCCGGCTCCGCATCGAATTCGGCGGCTAAGAGTTTCCGGACCAAAGGAATGCGGCTCGAGCCCCCGGCGAGAATGAGGCTCTGCACGTTCTTAGGCTTCGCTCCCGCCTCCCTGACCGCCTTTAAGGACAGCTCCACGGTCCGTTCTATATCTTTCCTGACAAGGTCTTCGAAAAACTTCCGGGTAATAGTAAAGCTCAAATGAACCGGCTGAGAACCGCCTCCGGCGAAGGGGAGAGCAACCATCGCCGTCTCCCGGGAGGACAGCTCGATCTTTGCCTTCTCCACCTGCTCCCGAAGCTGCTGAAGGATAATCCGGTCTTTTCCGAGGTCCATACCCGATTTCTCAGAAAAATCTTTTACCACCGCATCGAGAAGCCGGTCGTCGAAATCAACACCGCCTAGGCTGTTATCGCCGCAGCTCGCCTTTACCTCGAAACGGTCCCCCTCCTTTACAAGAAAAGTTACGTCGAAGGTTCCTCCCCCGAGATCGTAGACCAAGATATTGCTGTTCCGCTCGATCTCATAGGCGTAGGCGAGGGCCGCGGCGGTAGGCTCGTTGATAATGCGCCGTACCTTGAGACCCGCGAGTTTCCCGGCTTCCTGGGTTGCGCGCCGCTGATTTTCGGAAAAATAGGCGGGGACGGTGATTACCGCCTGGTCCACCGGCTCGCCGAGGTAGTTTTCGGCGTCATACCTAAGCTTCTGAAGGATTCGGGCGCTCACCTGCTCGGGGCGGTAGGTGATCCCGTCGATGGTGTAAGTCCGGTCGGTACCCATATGCCTCTTGATCGAGAGGACCGTCTTTTCGATGTTGATTACCGCCTGGTTTTTAGCGGCTTCCCCCACGAGAACCTCGTTTTTACCTAAGAAGGCCACGATGGACGGGGTTATCCGGTTTCCCCTGTCGTTGGGTATTATCCGCGGCTCCTCACCGTCTAAGAAAGCCGCCGCCGAGTTGGTCGTTCCAAGATCGATTCCGAGTATTCTGTTCACCCGACAGCCCCCCTGTTTCGGTTCAAAGAAATAATAAGTTCCACTTCCGCTAAGGTGATGTTCAGCTCCTTGCAAATGATGTCGGGAGATATCCCGTTGTTGTAGAGGGCAATAACCCTATCCCGGGAAGGCATCCCCTCGGTCCCCATGCCGGAGTCTGCCTGTTCGGCATCCTTTGGGGTGGTTTCTCCGTCCCGTCGTTCATCACCCTCCGGCCCACCACGGGCGTCTTCGCCGGGAGGTAGTCCAGCCTTCGGCTTGAGACTGGTGTAAACCTCGGCTTCTTTTTCCTTTTTCCCGATCTCCTTGGTAAGGAGCCCAATTCGTTTATCGGCACGCTGGGTAATCTCTTTAAGCCGCTCGATACGCTCTTCGATGATCTCTACGTTCCGGTTGGTCGTCCCATTGAGCTCGACGATAAGCTCGTTTATCTCCTCTCTAACGACTCTCAGAGTCTCGTTCGATCTGAGCCTGGTGTCGATCCTGGCCTTGAAGAAAAAGAAAATAAAGATGAGAAAGGCCGCATTGACCGCGGCGAAGATGATAATCCCCTGCACGCCGCTACCCGGATATGTCCACGTTGTGCCCTAATTCCGGGTCTTTGAAGATATCCGGTTCCTCGGCTCCTTTCTCGTTCCGCTCCTTTTTCCGTTTCTCCTTCTCCTCCCGTTTTTCCCCTCCCCGGCCCTCCTCGTCACTCTTTTCGGGGCCCTCGGATACCTCGTCGGACTGTTTTACGCTGTGGTCTTGGTGCTGCGTTTCTTTAACGAACTCGCTGTTCTGGATCGCGTGCTGCTGAACCGCGACCTCTTTCTGTACCGCCTGATCCTTTGCTATCTGATTGAGTCTCAAGAACATATTTTGAAGGTCGATGGGTTGTACAGACATCAGTCCTTCCTCGTAAAATCCCCCTCCGGTTCTTCGTACTTGCCCACCTTGATGTTGCCCGCTTCGTTGACAAAGGTGACCGCCTTGAATTCGCTGCGTACGTTCAGGTTCGCTTCCTTGATACTAATCTTGACACCGGGGAAGACCCGCTTGGCCGCGCTGACCTTCCCTTTGAACTTCAGGGACGAGAGATACTCTTGTATCTCGGAAATCTCCCCGTTCAAGGTTTCGATCTGCTCTTCCAAATCCTTCTTCTGCGCCACCAGTTCTCTCAGGTACTTCTCCTTCTCCTCGGGAAGGTTCTTCCGGGTTTTTTTCTGCTTCGCCAAGGTATGTACGTTGAGGTTGACCTCTTCGAGGGACTTTTCGATCTCCGTTTTCTCAGTCTCGAGCTCGGCGAGGCGGGCCTTACTCTTGGGATCGTATCCCACCTCGAGGATAGTCTCGGATCCGGCGACGGAGCCGAAGGTCTCGGCTATGATCTCTTCCGCGGCCCGGAGCTTGCCGCCTACGACCTTGGCCCTCTTGCCCTGGCTCATGCAGACGATACGCTTGTTCGAATCGACCTGTGAGTTGATAATACCGTCGGAGACCACACAGTTTTCCCGGACCTCGACGATAGCGTTCTCGATGAACTTAGACCACAACGATTTTCCGCAGGTGATGTGGCCCCCCGATTTTCCGGTAATTCCTTGATGAACGATGATATTTCCCTCGGCGTCGAGCTCGCATTTTCCCACCGTCCCGTATATCTCGATATTACCCGAGGCCTTGACCTTGAAGCCGTCCTCCACATTACCCTTGACCACGACGGATCCGAGGTGCAAAATGTTCCCGACCTTCATGTTGACGTCGCCTTGAACGACGTAGACCGGTTCGACGTTGACTTTATTGTTTACCAAGAGGACCTGTCCGTTGGTCTCGGCAATCAAAGCGAGACCGTCGTCCGACAGTCGAACGTTCTTCCCGACCCCGAGCTCCACATCGGCTCCCGGTTTAGCGGGAAGCACCTTCCCGGTAACGGTACGTCCGTCGGTTCCCTCCTCGCGGGGGATCTTTTTCGCGAGAACCTGTCCCTCCACCACGTTTTCGATCCGATTGAGCTCCTTGAAATCGACCTTGCCGTCGGTGACTTTGATACGGACCTTGTTGGTATCGGTCTCGAAGTTGAAGATGATCTTTGCATCGGCGCCGTTGACCGGTCTCGTTCCCTCGGCGACGGGGACCGGAGTATTGTACCTGGGATGATCCACCAGGTCCTCTATCACATCCTCTTTGATCCCGTGAATAACTCCATTGTTCTTGAGGGAGGCTATAATCGTTTCCGACGATACGTCGGTACCCCCCGGCCCCGGAGGCTGGATAACAACGTTTGCCTGCATCTCGAAGTCCACGATATCCACCGTCATGGATGCGTCGTTCGAAGGATTATAATCGAAATCGCCGACCTTGATGTACTCACCGTCGGCCTGCTTGATTACATTTTTGACCAGCCCCTCGTCTATGTCCCGGGCCCCCCGGTCCTTGAGCCGGGCCATGGCCTGCTTCACCGTCGCGGGCCGCCCCTTTCCTTCCGGTTGGGTAGCCTTTAACAGAACTCCCTCGGGAGCCAGACGTACCAATGCTTCGCCGTCGACATCCTTTGCTATATCCTCGAACTCCTCTCCCAAACCGAACTCACCGAAATCTTCGTCGAATTCCTCGAAACCCTCTTCGGAGACCGCCTTCCAAGCGGTAATCCTGCAGTCACGCCGTCCAAGACCGAAAGCTCCGGTGCTTCCCGGATCCTCTACCTCGTACTCGAGCTGCTTGACCGGAGCTCCGAGCTCGATGGAGGCTTGCTTGAGAGCTTCCTCCAAAGTCGGCGCGGAGACGGGAATTCGTTTTTGACTCCGGTCTATCTCGAGCTGAGTTCTCATAAAATCGCGCAGCTGCGCTATATCGGGCATATCCTCTCCTTAAAATATCCCCTTCTTGATATTAGTCAGCTTTGCCCTCAGCCTCATAATAGCTTTGGTGTGGAGCTGGGAAATTCTCGACTCGGTCACCTCTAAGACCTGTCCGATTTCTTTGAGGGTCAAATCTTCGTAATAGTAGAGGACTAGGACTTTCTTCTCTTTGTCGGGAAGCTCGTTGATAGCCTCCACGATTACTCGTTTGATCTCCTCTTTCTCCACGATTGTATCGGGGTTCATACTAGAAGGGGATTCGATACTATCGACTATGGAAATCTTGTCGTTTTCATCGTTGTTGTACCAGACATCGTTGAGGCTGAGCATGGAGGTTCCGCTTACTTTGAGCATAGCCTTCTGGAATTCATCCATATTCATGTTAAGCTCCTTGGCAATCTCCTCATCGGATACTGATCTTCCTAAAGAGGCTTCCAAACGATGAATTGTATCCTCGATTTCCCTTGCCTTCTGCCGGACGCTCCGGGGTACCCAATCTATTGAGCGAAGCTCATCGAATATGGCGCCCCGAATCCGGGTTACCGCGTAGGTTTTGAATTTGACATGTTTGTCCGGATCGAACTTCTCGATGGCGTCGAAGAGACCGAAAACCCCGAAGCCGACGAGATCATCGAATTCGACGTTGTGGGGCATCCCGATAGCCACCTTCCCGGCAACGTACTTGACGAGGGGGGCATACTGTTTGACAAAGGCGTCCCGTATCTGCGGATCCTTCGTTTTTTTATATTCCTTCCAAAGCTCTTCTTCAGTCTTTTCTTCCAAAAGCTTATTGCCCATTCATCATTCCTTTTTCAGTATTGTCTGCACAGCTTTGGCAATCTCCCGGGGGTCTTTTTCCTCCCCCAATATATCCACCGTACTCGAACGTCCGCTCCTTCCGCCGGCGCTTTCGTCGGTGCTCCCGCCGTCGTAGTCCTGTATATCCGAACTCTCCCCTCCTTCGAAGGAGCCCGAGAGCTCACCTATATCGGGGAGAGTGTCGATATCGGTGGTAATATCGGTCGGGATGAACTCAGGTGACTCTCCCGATGTCTCTACCGGGAAATCGTCTTCCGAAGGTTCCCCGGTATTCTCGTCTTCTCCCACGGTTTCCTCTACCTCTTCGACAAAGCCGGATTCTTCCTCCGATTCCTCTTCATCTTCGCCCGAATCCTCCCGCACCGTTCGAGGCGGCATCTCTTCGTCCTCGATGACGATATCCACACCTTCGGACCCGAGTTCAGGCTCCCCTTCGGCACCGGTCAATTCGGGCAGGTATTTATCGATGAGGAAGGAAATTCCGAAGCCGAGGGCCCCGAACCCGGCCGCGCCCAGGATACCTCTCCAGAGAATAGTTCCGAATGAGACGCCGCCTATGACACCGGCGAGCAGGGAGATTACAAATCCAATCCCCCCAAAAAAAGCAATTAGTTTCCAATTAGTCTGCACGCGGTACCTATTCCCCTCCTATACCTACAGATTATGTGAATTGTCCACTCCCGTCAAGTTACCCCTCACGTTACCCGGACCTTCTCATGAGCTTCTTGAGGAAGCGTCCGACTCCTCCTCCCTCCTTGAAGTCTACCATTTCGAGCCTGCTTACCAGGTGTTTGACGCAGATCGCCGCCTTTCCCTTGGGGTCGGATACGAGAAACGGCCTCTGTTTGATCACCGCGGACTGCACCGATTGGTCTTCGTAGACGCACCCCAAGTAATCGACCTTGAGATTCAGGAACTGGCTTGCGATATTGATCACCCGGGTGGCTACCTTTTTACCCTCGGTAACGCTCTTTACCCGATTGACTATCAGCTTGAGCCCCATTCCGAGATTGTTGATTTCAGTGGCGATGATCTTGATAATTCCGTAGGCGTCGGTAATGGCCGTCGGCTCCGGGGTAGTGACTATCAGCGCATCGTCCGCTGCGGCTATGAAACTCAACACATTACTTGAAACTCCGGCCCCGGTATCTATTATAATTATATCGGCGGAACTAAGCTCGGAAAGCTCGGTTATGAAGTTTGTACGCTCTTCGTCGGAGAGGTTCGCGATCTTCGAGAATCCCGAGGCTCCGGCGACGATCTGGATGCCGTAATTAGTATCGAGAATGATGTCCCTCATCGTCTTCTGTTTCCGAATCAGATGATACAGATTGTACTTTGGAATAACCCCTAAAACCACGTTGACGTTGGCAAGCCCCAGATCCGCGTCCATGACGATTACCTTCTTCCCCAGCTGGGCGTATGCTAAGGCCATGTTTATGGAAATATTAGTCTTACCCACCCCGCCCTTACCGCTGGAAATCGCGATGATCCGGGTCTTTTTTGAGTCGTTCCCGGAATTACCGTTCTTCGTTCGCACCATCTCTCGAAGTTTTTCAGCCTGATCAGCCATTTTCCTGCTCCAAAGATCTTTCTCCATCAGTTACGGCATCCGGATCGTAGAGAGCGGAAAATCCCTCCAAGTGCTTGAAAATCCGCTCGACCGATGCCCTCTCTATATCCAAGGGAACCCCCTGGCCGAAGGTAACGAAGGAAATGGGCTTTCCCTTTCCGATGAGTACGCTCAATACGTTCCCGATATGCGTTGTTTCGTCCAACTTGGTCAATATGACCGATTTGTAATCGAAGGGTTCGAACTGCTGCATGATATCTTCGATATCCGAACTCTTGGTGGTGGCGCTCAAGGCGAGATGGACCTCCGCGTCGGGACCGCAGCCGTCCAAGATCTCACGCATTTCGGCCAAGCCCTTGTAGTTCCGGGGGCTCTTCCCGGTGGTGTCCACCAGGATAAGATCGGCATCCCGGTAGATGGCCATCTTCTTCTTGAATTCCTCAGTGGTCTGCACCGATGCAACCGGAATACCCATAATGTCGCCGTAGGTTTCGAGCTGATTCTTGGCCCCGATCCGATAGTTGTCGGCGGTAAAAAGCCTGACACTCACCGGCTTCCTACCCGCGGAGGTCTCGAGGCCGTAGGTCGCGGCGAGCTTAGCCAGGGTAGTGGTTTTCCCCACGCCGGTCGGACCCACCAGGATGCATACCGTGGGCTTGTTTCTAAACCAGGCGTCCTCGAAGAGAGGAACCGATTCACCTATCCACTGGGCCACCGACCGGGCTACCAGCTCATAATCATCGAGCTCGTCCATGGAAAAGGTTCGGCGGCATCGGCTTAAATATTTCGCCACAAAGGAAGGGGAGAAGTCGTTTTTCTCCAGGTGTTTCTCCACCTTCTTCAAGGTAGGATGAAGGGACTCTTCCGGCTTCCGGGATGACTGTTCGTTGAAATGTGTCTTTATTTCCCGGACCTCATCGAGGAGAGTCTGGAGAGTCTTGGTATCCCCTCGAAGGTTATCCAAGATCTTTCGCTTCTCCTCCTCCAGATTGTAGGTGCTCTTCTTGACCGGAGATTCGCTTACAAATCCCGACACTTCAATACCCTCCTTTGAGAATAGACCGAGAAAGCCGCCGAGCTTGACGCTCTTGTGCTTCAATATTCGGGCGTTTTCCCCATACTTTATGCGGATCTTTTCGATTGCTTCCTTATGGGATTCCGCTTGCTCGGTAAAATACTGCATATTCATTATCCTTGCTCAGCTATTTTGATTTCACCCAATGATTCCACCTGAATTCCCGTTGCGATCTCGGGTATGCTGAGTACCACCAGGTCCGGAATTTCCCTGACGGTGCTCGACTTGACCAGGGGTCTTGCCGCTTCGGAACAGAGAATAACGGGATACTCCCATTGGTCCTGGACGCTCTTAAGGGTGTTGGTAAGGGCGTTGATCCACGCCCGGTGGAAATTCGGCTCGAGAGCGGCTACGACTCCCGAGGCTGTCTCCATCCGTGAGTCGATTATCTTCTGCTCGAGTTCGGGATTGATCGTTATTACTTTGAGGAGCTTGGAATCGTCGGTATACTGGAGGCAGATCTGTCTGCCCAAAGCCTGTCTCGCCTTCTCCACGAGGAAGCCGATATCCTTGGAGATACCTGCGTAGTCCGCGACGGTTTCCAGGATAACGACCATATTCCGTATTGATACCTGTTCTCGAAGGAGACCCTGGAGGACCTTTTGAATCTCCCCGACTCCGAGGAGTTTCTTGACCTCGTCCACCACCGCGGGGTAGTCGGTCCGCAGGGCATCGAGGATCGACTGGATTTCCTGTCTGCCGAGTATTTCCGCCGCGTGGTGCTTGATGAGCTCGGTCAGATGGGTGGCGATGATAGACGGAGCGTCCACAACGGTGTATCCGGCGTGCTCCGCCCGCTCCCGATTATCCTCGGTAATCCACAAAGCGGGGAGTCCGAAGGCGGGATCCTTGGTTTTTTCGCCGGGGATTTCCTCCTCGACACTCCCTGGATTGATGGCGAGGTAGTATCCTGTCTTGAGTGTGCCCCGGCCGACTTCTATCCCTTTGATCTTGAAGCAGTACTCCGAGGGCTCGAGGCGCATGTTGTCGATGATCCGGATCCGCGGTACCACCAAACCGAGCTCCAGGGCCGATTCACGCCGGATCCGGGTAATCCTGTCCAGGAGCTCCGCCCCCTGTTCCTTGTCCACGAGGGGAATGAGTCCGTAGCCGAGCTCTAAGGAGATGGGATCCAAGGGAACCACCGGTGACATCTCCGCCGGCGCTTCGGCCTTACCTTCCGCCGCCTCAGCGTACTTAGCCCGCTCTTCCTCGAGGGCCTTCTTGCGGGACAACCTGAATCCGGCATAGCCGAGGACGGCGCCCAAGGGGATAAGGACATACCAGGGAAAGCCGGGAAGGAAGCTTAGGACCAGCAGGAATATAGCCGCGATCCAGTAGACCCGCCCCTGCCGGGAAAACTGCTCGGTGGCATCGGTTCCGAAGGTGCCGTCGGAGATGGCCCGGGTTACGATAAGGCCGGTACTTGTACTGACTAAAAGCATAGGAAACTGGCTGACCAGCCCGTCTCCTATGGTGAGGGATATATAGGTATCCGCGGCTACGTTCAGCGGCTCGCCGTGGATGGTCATTCCCACGATCATACCGCCGATCATATTGATAAGGGTGATCAGGATCCCCACCATAACGTTTCCCTGAACGAACTTCGAGGCACCGTCCATGGCGCCGTAGAAGTCCGATTCCCGCTGGAGATCGTTCTTCCGCTGCTGAGACTCCTCTTCCGTTATGGCCCCCGCGTTGTATTCCGCTTCGATAGCCATCTGCTTGGCAGGCATGGCGTCTAAGGTGAAACGGGCGGCTACCTCGGCGACCCGGACCGCGCCCTTGGTGATAACAATGAACTGCACCGCAACGATTATTGTGAAGATGATAATACCGATTACGAGCCCCTCGGTCCCCTCGGTTCCCACCACGAAGCTCCCGAAGGCCCGTACAATCCTTCCGTCGAAATCCGATCCTTGAGAGAGTATGAGCCGCGTAGAACTCACGTTCAAGGCGAGGGAAAATACCGTGGTCACCAGGAGCATGGTGGGAAAGATGGAAAACTCGAGGGCCCGCTTTATGTACAGAACGATGAGTATTATGAGGAGGCTTAAGACTAGGTTAACGGCCATCAGAGTATCCAGGAGCAAGGTGGGAAGGGGAATGATGAGCATCCCCACGATAACGATAACACCCACCGCGACGAACAGATCGCTCCTGTCCTTAAGAAAGGTCCCTTTAAGAATTCTTCGTACATCAGACATAATGCATTCCCTTTATCATACGGCTTCCTCGCCGCCGCCCTGCATCCGGTAGACCTGGGCCAGGATATGGGCCATAACCTCGTAGTACCGATCGGGGATGGAATCGCCGATCTCCACCTCCGCGAAGAGGGCCCGGGCCAGGGGCTTGTTCTCGATGATGGGGACGTTATTGTCGCCGGCGATCTCTCTGATGCGCATGGCCATATTGTCCTGCCCCTTGGCGGTCACCGTCGGAGCGCTCATCATCACCTGGTCGTACTCCATGGCCACGGCAAAGTGAGTCGGGTTGGTGACCACCACATCCGCTTTGGGGACGTTTTGGAGCATGTTGCGGTTGAGGATTTCCCTCATCCGCTCTCTTAAGCGGCTCTGGATGAGGGGGTCTCCCTCGTGCATCTTCCGCTCTTCCTTGACCTCGTGCTTGGTCATCTTGAGGGACTCCCTGAACTGCCTTCGCTGAAAAAAGTAGTCCGGCAGGGAAAGCACCAGCATGGCGATGGCCGCCTCGACTATTATGCGGAAAGCCACCCGCACTACGGTACTGAAGGCGAGAAGCAGCGGGAGGTCCAAGAAATGGGCGAACTTGTCGACCTCCATCCTTATATTCACAAAGGCTATGGCCCCTATCATAATGATTTTAACAATGGATTTTCCGAGGTTGAAGAAAGCCTCCCCCGAAAAGAGGGCCTTTTTGAAAAACTTTCCGAACTTGGGGATTATTCGCTTTAAATCGGGTTTGATAGGCTTGACCGAAAAAAGAAAACCCACCTGAAACACATTTCCAAGTATCGCCGACACAAAGGCTACCGCCGCAATGGGGACGGTGATCCGGAGGAAGTAAGTCAGGAAGGCCTGAGTAACCTGCCCCTCCCGGGTAATGTCTATTTCGATGGAAGAATTGAAGAAGAAGGTGATCATCTCCTTGAGGGTGCGGTAAAAATACGGGGCTAAGATTCCTAAGGCGACAATGGGAAACAGGAGCACCAAAGCGGAGGTAAACTCGTTTGATTTAGCGACCTTCCCTTCTTCCCGGGCTTTCTTGATCTTGTGCTCGGTAGGTTCTTCGGTGCGCCCCTCGTCCTCGGCGGCGAACCACTGGAGATGAACATGTGCGAATTTGCTCTCGTTGGCATACCTGATCATGGGGTCGCCTCCCGCAAGGCCCCAAGCAGCTCCAAAACCAGCTGAAAACCTCCCTCGATGATCCTTTCCAGCGCCTGTACCAAGAAAGGCAGGATCAAAAAAAGCAATAGGAAAGCCACTCCGATGGCAACGGGAAATCCCATCATGAGGAGATTCATCTGGGGCGCCGCTTTTGCAAGGAGTCCCATGGTGATGCTCACGAGGAAAAGCGTCCCCAGAATCGGAAAGGAAATGATAAGGGCCTGCTCGAAGAGCTCCGCTAGGATGTGCAGAAAAAGCCTGAAGACATACTCCCGCTGAACGGCGAAATCCATGGGACGTACCCCATCGAAACTGCGCAGCACCCCTACTAAAAAGATCTTTTGGAATCCCCCTACGATGACGAAGATATACATGGCGATAATGTTGAAGAACTGTCCCATGATGGGAATCTGGATTTGAGATAGGGGATCGAACACCTGTGAAGCGGCAAAACCCATCTGGAGCGAGAAGAACTGGCCGGCCACGAGGAAAGCGGTATAGATGACCACCAGGATGAATCCCATGGTTAGGCCTATCAGGATCTCCCCGATCAAGATTGCGGCGTATTGGAGCCCTGTGTCAGGTAAAGGGTACCCCGATTCCACTACCGACGGGAATATTGCCACCGTCGCGAAAAGGGCCAACCCGATCCGGGCGATTATGGGGATGCTTCCCGACGATATGAGCGGAGCTATTGACACCAGTGCCATAATCCGGGCGAAAATGAGTAAGAAAAGCTGTGCGTTCTCCGCTAAATAGTCGATAAACATCCCTATCCGCCTGCCCGCCTACCTGACCATATCCGGTATCCGCTCGAAGAGCTGGATGGTAAACTGAGTAATCGAGCCCATTATCCAGGGGCCGAAAATGATTATTCCTCCGAGGATCGCGGCTATCTTAGGAACAAAGGTCAGGGTCTGTTCCTGGATCGAGGTGGTCGCCTGGAGGATGCTGATAATGAGACCCACCACCATCCCGATTATCAGAAGCGGTGCCGATATCAGAAGAATCTGTAAGACCCCGCTGCGAAGTATGTACACAGCCTCGCCTATATCCATAACTTCCTCCTTGGGATTTCAGCCCGGTTCATCCGAAACTCCTTACTATCTGCTGGGTAATGAGGGTCCAGCCGTCGACTAAAACGAATATGATGATCTTGAAAGGTAACGAGATCATTACCGGCGGGAGCATGATCATCCCCATCGACATGAGGGTGGAAGCTACCACCATATCGATGATGATGAAGGGTATGAACAACAATATTCCTATCTTGAATGCCACCGTGAGCTCGTTGAGGACATAAGCGGGAATAAGGACGTAGGTGGGAACGTCCGCGAGCGAGTTGGGCCGGGGAAGATTACGCATCCGCATGAAGAGCCTGATATTGTCCGCCTTACCCGCCATCTGCCGGTACATGAAGATCCGAATCGGTCTTTCTGCCCGGTTGTAGGCCTCTTCCACCCCGATCTCTCCCTGAGCGAGTGGCTGGAAGGAGCTCTGGTAGATGTCGTTGAAGGTAGGCCACATGATAAAAATCGTCAGAAAGAGGGCTATCCCCATTAGGACTTGGTTCGGAGGAACCTGCTGTAGAGAAAGGGCCCGCTTAATGAAGTCGAAGACAATGGCGATTCGGAGAAACGAGGTCAACAGCAGAATGATGGACGGAGCCAAAGCTATGACCGCGAGCAGGAGGAGGATCTGGATAGAGAGAGCTACCTCCCGGCCGTCCTCGGGTTCTCGAACGGTTATATCGACGAAGGGTATACGCGGCGTATCGGCACCGGCGGCTTCCTGAGCGGACACCCCGACTGTCGGGACCGCGCCTACCACCGCCGCCAGCAGTAGAATAAGAACAATTTTTTTCATTCCCCCCCCAGTTTTTTCTTCTACCTCTTACATTCTCTTTAATCTATCCCGTTGATTCTTCAAGAAATCGGTCTTAACCGATACCCCTCCGTCGAGCCTGACACTCGAGGACTGACCGAACATTCCCGAAAGCATGTCTCTGAAGCTCTTCTTATTGCCAGGTTCCTGTTGGGACATTTTGATACGGATCTCATCCACCGTTTCCTTGTCCCCGATTTCACTTATGAGATTAACCGAATTCTCCCCCGATCCGACCAAAAAGTACTGATTTCCGACCTGCACAAGGTGAATTGCCCGATTGCTGGCCACCGCCTGGGTAGACAGGATGGAAAAGAGCTCATTGTTCTGAAGACTCGGGGATCCCTTCTTTTTGATAAACCAGAAGATTAAATAGATAAGTCCGATAACGGCGCCTAGGATGAGTATCATCCTCAAGAAGTCCCACACCGTAAATGTATTGAGCCTGCCGGGTTCATCCTCCGCCCCGGCTTCCGCCTCAGCTCCGTCTTCCCCGGGCTCACCGTTCCACAGGAGCTCCGATTCGTCTATTTCTTGGGTGTCGTCTTGAGAGTCGGTTTGTTGCTGCCGGTCTGCTTCTTGTGCGCCGGACTCGGTAAGCGGAGGTACAAGGAGTACGCCCGCTATGAGCAGGTATCGTAAGATATACCGCAGCCGAATAGCCCGTTGCGAAATTATTCTGTTCAAGTCCCCCTCCCGTTGACCTGAAATCTACATCACGTCAAATCCTTCATTCTTTCCGACGGAGAAACGATTTCGGTTACCCGCACTCCGAAGTTTTCATCTATAACTACAACCTCGCCGGTTGCAATAAGCTTATGATTAACCAATATATCCACCGGTTCCCCGGCAAGTTTATCGAGCTCGATGATGGTCCCCTCTCCCATTCCGAGGATCTCCTTGATAGGCTTCTTGGTCCGGCCGAGCTCTACGGTCATCTCCATGTACACGTCCATGAGGAGACTGATGTTTCCGCTCTCCTGTGGAGGCTCATTCTGCTGCGCGAAGCTGGGAAACTGCACCGACTGAACATTCGGCGGGGTTCCCCCCATCATGGATCCCCTTCCTCCTCCCTGCTGCCCCGGTTGTCCTCCCCCCGCGGGGGGCCCGCCGAACATGGCCTCCATGCCTCCCATGCCGCCGCCGGACGGCTGAGGCTGAGGAGCCTGCTGCTGTTGCGGTGACTGCTGCGGCTGCGGTCCCTGCGTCGTCGTGGTCAGCGCCTCGACGATAGAGGGTTCGAAGAGCTCTAAGAGCTGGATCGGCTGCTGTCCCTCTACCTGTACCGAGTAAGCGGCTTGAACGATTGGGTCTGAAAAATATAGTTCCCCGCCGCCGACCTGAGTCGCCTCCGCCGGGGACGGCATGATGGTCCCGCTGATCATATCCCCGAAGGTGGTAAGCACTACTCCGGTAACCGTACTCAAAGCTTCCTTGAGGGCCTCGAGGGCCATCTCGCTCATCTCCACCTGCTCCTGCCCGACTATGAGTCCCGCAAGGACCGAGGCGTCGTCCTCGTTCAGCACGTAAGCATGTCTGCCGGGAGCATCTTCTTCGAAGTCTATATTTATCTGTACAATAGATCCGGGAAGAGTGCTTTTAAGATCTTCCAAGGAGACCCGGCTCAAAGTCGGTTTTTGAATTGTAACCGACTTATCACCCATCAGTCCCGAGAGATTCGACGACTGAGCTTCCGTGGTGGATTCGAGGAGCTTCTGGAACTCGCCCAAGTTCGGCCCTGAGGAAGGAGCGGGTCCCGCGTCCGCGAAATCCTCTCCGCTTCCTTGGAGAAGAGCATCTATTTCGTCTTGTGATAAAGAGCCGTCACTCATGATTATTCCTCTCCTTCAACTGCAAGTTCTTCGAAGTCTTCCTTGGTTATATCTTCCAGCTTCCCGGTTATTTTGACCGAAAGCTTGTTTCCCACCACCCCGGGGCGGCACAGAAACTTAGGTTTATTACCTACCTTGAGGACCATGGGATCGCCAATCCTCGTATTACTGAGTCGGATAACGTCTCCGGCGCTGAGCCTCAGGACGTCCCGCACCGTCAAATCCATCCTCCCGATTTCCGCGGCGACCTTCACTTCGATGGAGGCGAGCCTGTCCCTCAGGATGTTCAAGTTCTCCGTCGTAGTCCCCCTGCGAACACTGGAGTACCAGTACTGGGCGGAAAGTTTGGAAATTATCGGTTCTATGGTCAGATAGGGTATACAGAAATTCATCATCCCCTCGACCTCGCCGACCTTCGTCTCTAAAGTTACGAGCACAACCATCTCGGTGGGAGGAACAATCTGGGCGAACTGCGGGTTCGTCTCGATCTGTCCGAGACGAGGACGCAAGTCTATTACCTGGCTCCATGCCTCCCGCATGTTTCCCAATATCCGTACGATAATTCCCTCCATGACCGACTGCTCGATGTCGGAGAGGTCCCGGGTCACTTTCGTGCCCTCGCCCTTACCGCCGAAAAGGCGGTCGATAATCGAAAAGGTTACCGAAGGATCGATTTCCAGGACCGCGGATCCTTTCAAGGGGTCCATATTGATGACCGCGAGGGTCGTCGGGTTGGGAATCGAGCGGATGAATTCCTCGTAAGTCAGCTGATCGACCGAGGCCACATGAACGTGTACCAGACTCCTGAGCTGAGCGCTCAAGGAGGTTGTGGTGAGCCGGGCGAAAGTCTCGTGCATGATCGATACGGTCCGTATCTGTTCCTTCGAGAACTTATCGGGACGCTTGAAATCGTAGATCTTTATTTTCCGCTGGTCCGCCTGCTGAGTTACCTGCTCGGTTTCGATATCCCCCGAAGAGATCGCGGTCAATAACTGATCGATTTCGTCCTGGCTCAGTACTTCGTTCATAATTAAAACTCTACGACGTTGAAGTCGAGAAAGATGACCTCCTTTATCTTACCGTCGGTCATAACCCGGTTTATATTCTCCTCGAGCTCCGCCATGAGCTCATCCTCGTGCCGCGGAGTAAGCTCCGCCGAGGTCTTACTTGCAAAGTAGCTCCGAATCAACGCCTGGAGCCGGGGAGTACGGGCGATGAGCTCGCTCTGCACCAGCTTGTCCTCCCGTTCGTAACCGAGACTTACCTTGACGATTACCGTGACCGGGTTCTCGTCGGCCGTACGACCCCGTATCTCCGGGATATTGCCGTACCAGTCGAGCTTCTCGATCTTTCCCTGGTACTCCGGGCTTACCGGAGCCATCGCCTGGGGCTGGGCTCCGCGGTTGATTATCCGCATGGTAATTATGACCACCGTCACGATAAAGATGACCGCTCCGATGGCCATGGCCGCGTATTTGAGTATCTTGAGGAGAAGCCCCCCTAACAGACCGCCTCCCCTCTCTTCTGCAGGGGCTATATCCGCTTCGGCGGTTCCAAACCCCTCATCAAATGCTTGATCGTCGTCACCCATTATCTTTCTCCGATCCTATAATATAAATTTTATCATAGAATAAAGGATCTGTTAATTCCCCAGTGATATAATTTCGCATAATTTCATTCACCTGTCTAGTCCTTTACAAATGCCCTTCTGAGAGGATGATGATGTCGACCCTCCGGTTATAGGCCCGCCCCTCGGCAGTATCGTTGCTCGCCAAGGGTACGGTGTCCGCGAACCCGGCTACCTGGAACTGCTGTTCGTTGACGCCGTAGTCCACCAAGTAATGAAGAACATTTGTCGCCCGGGCGGTGGAGAGCTCCCAGTTCGTCTGCCAGTCACCGGCCGGATCGGTAGGGGTGGCATCCGTATGACCCTCTATCCGGAATTTCCTATCCGTAAGCTCCTCCGCCGAAAGGAGATTGGAAATACGCTGAAGCAAGTCCCGGGTCGCTTCGATGTTGACATCCGCCGAGGCCTGTCTGAAAAAGGCGTCGGAAGCGAGGGAAATAACGAGGCCCCTTTCGTCCTCCTTGACCCGCACCCTCTGACTCTTTATTTCGGGCTGAAACTCGCTTATGGCCCGCTTGCGGGCGTTGTCGAGGGCCCTTCCCCGGTTCATCGAGGGGAGACTCATGATGGTGTTTCCGAGTTCCGCTAATCGTCCCGCCTGGAGGGTGTTTCCTCCCTCGAACATGCCTAACCCCGGGAATGCGGAGAGTATCAGCTTGAGCTTCTGCCCGTCCACCGTCGCGGTGGTCAACAGCATGATAAAGAATGTCAGAAGGAGAGTGGTCATGTCCCCGTAGGTAAGAAGCCAGTCCGCGGCTCCTTCGGGGGGGCATTTCTTTTTTTTCTTTCTAACGGGCATAACCTACTCCCGGGATGTCTCCGCAAGGACCGCCTCGCGCCGTTCCGGCGGGAGGAAGGATATCAGCTTCGATTCGAGGATCCTCGGGTTGTCTCCCGATTGGATCGACAGAATCCCCTCGATCATGATTTCCCGGACCAGACTCTCCATCCGGTCTCTGTCTTCCAGTTTACTCTTGAGCGGAATAAAAAGCAGGTTTGCGAATATCGCTCCGTACATAGTCGTGATAAGGGCCAAGGCCATACCGCTTCCGATGGTAGAGGTGTCGCCCATGTTGGCGAGCATCGCGATGAGTCCCGCGAGAGTACCTATCATCCCGAAGGCGGGGGCTATCTTTCCCCAGTCATCGAATATCTTTATGCCTATCTCATGACGTTCCTGCATCTGGTTCAAATCGGTATACAGTACCGTCTTTATTATTTCCGGGTCGGTTCCGTCTACCACGAGCTGTATTCCTTTGCGGAGGAAATCCTCCTCCACCTCTTCGAGGTCGTCCTCGAGGGCCAGGAGCCCCTCCCGGCGGGCTTTTTCGGAAAAGCTCACCAACGAAGAGATTATCCTCTCTTCCTCGTAGTTGGGCATGTTCATGGCGATACGGAAGTACCGGACGAATCCGAGCATTCGGCTCATCGGATTCGCCACCAGCATCGCCGTAAACGACCCGCCTAGGACCAAGATCAGAGACGGGATGTTGACGTAAGATCCGATAGCTCCGCCGGATGTAATGATTCCGAAGAAGATCATGGCAAATCCGCCGCCGATGCCGATAATCGTTCCTAGATCCATATATAGTTACTCCTCATTCTTGAAGGCCCCGATCAAGCTTCTGTATTCCACTATTCTATGCAGAACCGACTGATAATCCTCCCGGACTATCAGCCGTTTTCCTGAGAGCATGATTAGCGTTGTGTCGGGGTTGGTTTCGATATACTCTATCTGATGAGGGTTCACATAGTAAACCACCCCGTTCAGTCGGGTAACTTCAATCATTCACTCTCCGCTACTCCTTTACTACTCTAACGCTTCAGTGTCAACAGCTCCTGGAGCATCTGATCCGAGGTCTGGATGGTCCGGGAATTGGCTTGAAACCCCCTCTGTGTGACGATCATATCGGTGAACTGCTCTGAGAGGTCCACGTTGCTCATCTCCAGGGCTCCAGCTAAAATCTTGCCCTTTCCGGCGATGCCCGAAGGGGCCACATCGGGATTCCCCGAATTGTTGGTTACCATGTAGTTGCTCTCCCCGGCTTTCTCGAGACCACCGGGATTGGTAAAGCTTGCCAGCGCTAACTGTCCGAGCAGCCGGTTCGAGCCGTTGGAATATACCCCGGTTATAACCCCGGACTGGTCTATCTTGAAATTTTCGAGATATCCCATGGGATAGCCGTTCTGCTCGTACACCTTGGTAGAACTCTGTTCGGCGAATTGGGTTACCGTCCTGTCGGCGCTTCCCACCGTTCCCAAATTGAGGTTGAAGGTCTGCCTGACCGAATCCTCTCCTTCGGGGATTCGCGCATTGAGGACATCGAAGGATACGGGAACCTGAATTTCTCCCTCCTCTATTATATCTCCCTGGGCATCCAAAACCGCCTCGAGGGTCCCGAGGTTGGAGAAGTCTACGAAAAAGGTATTGGATTCGTTGTTGTCCGCCCCTACCTCGACTAGGGTGTTGGTCCCCTCTTCCGCTTCCGGGTCGATTACGACCTCCGCTTCCCATCGGTTCTCGAGCCCCGGCACACGGGTAAAGTTTATCTGCAGAGTATGGACGTCCCCGAAGGAATCGTAGACGTCGAAACTCGAGGTCCAGGTACCCTCGCGGGTCTGGGCGGGACCGGCCTCGGGCGGGACAAGCGGAGTCCGCTTATCCAGGTTACACGCTAGGTGAACCTCGGTAGTCTCCGCAGCGGGGTCCTTTCCTCCGATAGGGATGACCAGATCGCCTATCTCGTCGGCTGTATTGATAACCGTCTCACCCTCAACGGTCTCGGCGCTCCACCCCTGGACCCGCATACCGTTGGCGGGGTTCACCAGAGTTCCCTCCTCGTCAAGGCCGAAGGCCCCGGCCCGCGTATAGTAGTCTCTTTCCCCCGAAGAGAGGATAAAGAAGCCGTTCCCCTGTACGGCCACGTCGGTCATATTGCCGGTGGTCTGGAGTGATCCCTGGGTATGGATCGTATCGATGGAGGCGATGTTCATCCCGAGTCCGACCTGTTTTGGGTTTACCCCCCCAACCTCGTCGGTGGGACGGGCCGCTCCCGACATCATTTGGGAAAGGAGGTCTTGAAAGTTGACCCGCCCCTTCTTGAATCCTATGGTATTGACGTTGGAGATGTTGTTTCCCAAAACGTCCATTCGAATTTGATGATTCTGCAGTCCGGAAACACCGGAATATAGTGATCGCATCATAGTGCCGCCTCCTTATTCTCCACGTATCTTTTCCACGTGCGCGTAATCGTAATAACTGCCGTTTACCAGGACCTGCGGGTATTCCTTCCCCGCGATTTCCTCGACCTTACCGGTTATAACCGTCTCGCCGTCGATAATCTCCACGGTCTTACCGAGAAGCTCCATCGCCTGATTCGAAGCGAGCATGTTCGACAGTGTCGTAAAGCTCTCATTCATGTTGGTCATCTGCTCGAGGGTAGAAAACTGGGCCATCTGGGCGATAAACTCCCGGTCCTCCATGGGCTTGATAGGGTCCTGATGGGTAAGCTGGGTTATCAACAGCTTCAAAAAATCGTCTTTACCCAGATTGTTGTT
>JBKHAJ010000179.1:0-7428 GCA_046542935.1 Spirochaetia bacterium
ACGCGCTTCGGGTATCCGGGCTTTGAGCTTTTCGAAGGCCCTCTCGCTTACGAAGCGGCGCATGATGGAAGTATCTTTCATGACCTCGGAGGTGCGAATCTGGAGAACGGCATTGCTTGCTTTGTCCTCCACGAGCTGGACCGAAAAGTCTTCGTATTCTTCGATAAGGTATCGGACCTTGGCGGACAAGTTTTCCGACTTGGTAAGGGCCCGGCTCCGGGCGTAATCGTCTACCTGAGTTATCTCTGAGAGCACCCAGTCGAATTCGCCGCTGTTAACCATAGCGCCGCAGTAGCCGCATTTACCGATCTCTCCCATATCCTTAGGCAGAGGGGCCGAGCAGTTCGGGCAGGCATTGGAAGAGTAAATGTCCTTTCCCTCGGCGCCCCTTTTCCGGATAAAGGACCAATACTCCTGAAAGCTTTCGTATCCCCCGGGACTGTCGAGCCGGGGATTGGTCTTGCAGATGAACTGATCCTTCAAAGATGCACTTATGAGAACGTGGATGATGTCGAAATCCCCGTCGGTTTCAAACCGGTCAATCGAGGCGGCATGGACGGTAATGTCGGACAGGGGATTATTCTGCTTCAAAAGCGACATCATGACGAACTGGGTATGAAAACGCTGGTACACTCCGTCGGAGACAAAGCGCCTTACCCCTGAGAGATCCTGTTTGGACCAACTCTTCTGTATATCGATAAAGGCGGTACGGGCCTTGGCGAGGAATTCCGAGGGCGAGAAATCGGGGTTTCGTTCGATAAACGAGCGGTACCCGGGTGTTCTGTTTACGGGGCGGATTCCCGCACGGGGATTCATGTTTTTTACGGCCCGGTGCCGTTTGGAGTATTTTCCTAAGAAGGCGAAGAGGGCGATGATAACTCCGATTATAATGACCGTGGGTATGACCCCAAGATTGACGATCATGGTTTGGAGAATCATGTAGATTATATAAAAGACGGCGCCGTCACCGCCTCCTCCTCCCGAGCCTCCGCTGTATCCTCCCCCGCCGAACCCTCCACCGTTACTTCCTCCGCCCGCGCCTCCCGCGCGGGAGAAGGCAAGGGGAGCAGCGGCAAGAAGTATAATCAGGATACACCCGAGTATCTTCCAAAGCCCGGTTTTTTTCACGATTACATCCTGCTCAATATCTCTTTTTTCTTGGTTTCGAAATCGTCCGGTGAGATAAGTCCGGCGTCGAGCATCTCTTTGAGCTGGGAGAGCTTCTTGATCGGATCGTCCCCCGGATCCTCCTCCGGAGACGGCCCGGCGGGATTACTTGTCATTCCCGAGGCCATCATATTCCCGAAGCTCATTCCGGCACCCAATCCCATGCCCATTCCGGCTCCGCCGCCCTCGTTTCGGGCCGCTTCGCGCATGGCTTCGAGCTGCTGCATCTGGGCGTAGTTGAGTCCAGCGGCGGCGGCCGCCTGGGCCTCGGCGCTCATATCGGCTATCCTGTTGATACGCCGCATTGTATCATCGTCGAAGCTCGTCCCCTCAATCCGGAAATCGGTTATCTCGAAACCGAGGTCCGTGAACAGCGGAACGAGCTTTTTCTCTAGTCCCTCGGCAAGCTCCTCCCGGTTGCTGTCGATTTCGGCGTAGCTGAATCCCGATTCGGCCATATAATCGGCTAGGGGCTGAATAATCCGGCCGGCCATAATCTGCTTGAAATCGCTGATCCTGAAGATGTTCCCTCCTCCGACGACATTGACGAAGAAGCTTCCCGGATTGGTGATCCGGAAGCTATAATTCCCGAAGGCCCTAAGCCCCACCGGAAATTTGTACTTCGGGTCATCGTATTTGACCACCGTGGTGGTCCCCCACTTCTGATCGAGTATCCGGGTGGTACGGAAGAAATAGATACCGACTTTGTGCTCGCTCTCAAAGGCCTGCATAAATTTCGAAACGGTGGTCCAGAAGGGAACGTTTTCAGTTTTAAGGTCCCGTATTCCCTCTTCGAGGACGAGGGCCTCCACCCTGCCTTCGTAGACGAAGATACACCCTTGTCCGGGACCAACGATGAGTTTAGAGGCGTTCTTTATTTCGTCTCCCCGGTCGGTCCATTTTTCGAACAACGCGTCCGGATCCCCATCGGTCCATTCGATAACCGACCGAAGCTGATTCTTTACTCTGTTCCACAGGCCCATTCCCGTACCTCCCGACACACAATGTGCGGTTCAGTGTAGTGAAATCGCCTAAACGTGTATAGATGAGACTCCCTCCGCACAAAAAAGGGCGCCGCGTGCTCCTGCGGCGCCCGAGAGATTCACTCAAAATGATTCGTCGTAGCCGTTATTTATCTCGGAGTGATCTCGAGGTCCGTCGACGGTGTTTTGGTGTCGACGTAGAATCTCACCTCCACGGGATCGGAAGTGTTTCCGAGATAATCGGTTGCTTTCGCGGAAACGGTATGCCAACCGGACTCCTGAACAGCGAAGGGCTCGGAATAGATGAACTCGTCGCTTCCGTCGATACTCACGGTTATCTCCCTGACTCCGGCGATATTGTCAAAGGCATCGACGCTATAGCTGTTCGTCGGCCGGGTGAAATTGTCTCCCTGCAGCACGACGAAGTCGTTTTCCGGGATGATTTCCACCTCCGGGGGAGTATCGTCTATGTAGGCGGTCCCGGAGTAGGTCTTGGTCCGGTTTCCTACATTGTCCTCGGCGTAGGCTTCGGCGGTGTGCCTGCCCTCGCCGGGAACCGTGGACGGACCGGTGTACTCGGAAAATTCCGAGCCGTCGATACTTACGTAGACAGCCGATACACCGGAGAGCTCGTCCTCCGCCCAGAGGGCGAGGACGGTGTCGCTCGTCAGATAAGCTACTCCGTTCTCCATAAACGCGGGTCCGCTCGCCGATCCGGAAAAATAGGGGGGAGTCGCATCGACGACGCAGGAGTAGATCTTTTCTTTGGAAATATTGCCGAGCTTATCGAAGGCCCGATAGGCGATTACGTATCTCCCTTCATCGGAGAGTGTTATAGGGCCGTTGTACCTCTTCAGATCCCCCTTGTTGACGGTGTATTGGATATAGTCCAGGCTCGATTCCATATCTTCCGCATGCAGCCTGATCTTGGCGCTGTCGGGGACATAGTCGATCTCCCCGTCGTTATACACCCGCTTCTGCTGTGCGCCGAGAAAACCGGCCGCGAGCACAAGGATAAGACATGCACTAATTCCAACTCTTTTCATGTTTTCCCCCTACAGAATGACTCATTTGAAATTTCAGTATACAATGATTATAAACGATCGGAGTGGAAAGTCAAATCGAAAAAACGGAGCAGTGTTGAGATTGTCATGAGAAATCGAATCGATTTTGGAGGACGCATAGTACTCGTCACCGGGGCGAGCGGGGGTATCGGTTCCGGGATCGCCAGGCGGTTCGCTCAATCGGGTGCCTTCGTCGCGGCCCATTACCGGGGCGGACGGGCATCGGCGGAGAGCCTTGCGGCTGAAATCACCGAAAGCGGAGGCGCCGCGGTAGCCATTTGCGCCGATTTGAACGATCCCGCCGCGGTGACGGACCTTTTTGCCCGAATTCGGGACGACTACGGGCGTCTCGACATCCTCGTCAACAACGCGGGAACCTACCCCGTGTCCCCTTTGGCCGAGATCGACGCCGACCGCTGGCGCCGGGTGATCGATGCGAACCTGAGCTCCCTCCATTACTGCACCCGGGAAGCGATCGAGCTGATGAAGATCGAATCCAGGGGAGGAACGATCGTCAATATCGCCTCGATCGAGGCGCATAAGCCCGCCCCGGGTCACGCCCACTACTCAGCGGCCAAAGGCGGGGTAGTCCAGTATACCAAGAGTGCCGCCCTCGAGCTTGCCCGGTTCGGGATCCGTGTCAATTCGATATCCCCGGGACTCATCTGGAAAGAAGGACTCGATGAGGACTGGCCCGAGGGAGTGGAGCGCTACCTGAAGGCCGTCCCCATCAAGCGCTTGGGAACCCCCGAAGATATCGCCGAAGCGTGTCTGTTTCTCGCGTCATCCGGGGCGGGATGGATCACCGGGGCCGACCTCGTGGTAGACGGGGGTTTGAGCGCCGGACCGGGGTATTAGTATTCCACAGTACCGAAGCTTGCTAGGCCTCTTTTATACCCGGGTGAGCCGAACGATATCATCGGCGGCTTGGGGAAATTTGCACACCAAATCGGCCCGGGAGCCTTCTTCGTAATCGGAGAATTCAAATCCCGGGGCCATGGTGGTCCCCATCAAGGCATACTTCCCTCCGGGAAGGAGGTGCGCACCGAACCATACCCCCGCGGGAACGACGTACTGGACCCGCTCTTCCGCGGTAAGATCGTTCCCGAGGGTTATCTCCTTCGTCGAGCCGTGCGGCTCAAGGATGACGAGGCGGACCGGATCTCCCACATAATAATGCCATATCTCGTCGGAGGGAAGGCGGTGGATCGCCGAGAAGCAGTCGGGATCGGAATCGAGGAAGTAATAGATGGCCGTGGATGCCGCCCTGCCGTCGGCATATTCGGCCTCGGAGCGGTAGGTCTGCCGGTACCAGCCTCCCTCGTCGGGGAGGGGTGAGAGGCCGAGAAGACCGATTATCTCGTCCCGGGAAGGCTTGTCTATGGGATTATTCATGGGATTACTCCTTCTTTGCCGGGGGATGTAATAGATATTTCGAATTCGCCGAGACCGAAGGCGGATACCACCTCATCGATGAGATTTTCCCGGACGACCAGCACCAGATTTCCCGTGTACCCCCGGACACACTCCGCGAGAATCGGAGCGAAACCGCCCCCCTCGAGCTCCAAAGGGCCTATCTCGTCGATGGTCAAAAGCGGCGTGTCGAAAGAGGCGAGGATCCTCTCCCGGGCGAAGGCGAAGCCGTATTCGGAAAAGAAGAACCGTCTGAACTTGAAGGAAGGGTGGAGAGGAAGTTCCGAGGCGAGGAGCGTCGCTTCGCCGCTTTGTACGTCGTAGGCGTAGTAGCCCCGCTTCTTCCCCTGGCGAAAGACCGGGAGCGAGAGGATTCCCGCCGCATCGGGGCGCTCTAGCAATCTTCGGTACAGTAGGGAAGTCTTCCCCGAATCGACCGGCCCTGATACAAGGATCACCTTCATCACACTCATAGAGGGAAGATTATCGCAGGAATGTCCTGCCGAGGCAACCGGACAACTTTCCATTCTCGTCTTTCTTCTATAGAATACCACCATGGACATGAGTAAGGCCCGAAAGGGCATAGAATCGATTCTCGATAATATTCAGACGGTTATCTATATCCAGCGGGAGAAGCTGGAATACATCCTTGCCTCCAAGATAGCGGGGGGCCATGTGATCCTCGCCGATTTTCACGGGGTCGGGAAGACATCTCTGGCCCGGGCCCTGGCAGGCTCCATCAGCTGGGACACAACCGAGACCAACAAGCAGAATGTCAGCATCGATCCCTTCAGCCGGATCCAATGCACCGTGGACCTTCTTCCCCAGGACATCATCGGGTACAGCAGATTCATCCCCTCCCGGGACCGGATGGTCTTCATGGAGGGCCCTCTATTCGCCCATTTCGTACTGTGCGATGAGATCAATCTGTTGACACCCAAGACCCAGGGAAGTTTTTTCCAGGCTATGCAGGAGCAGGCGGTTACCGTGGAGGGCAAGACCTACGAGCTTCCCGATCCCTTCTTCATTATCGCTACCATGAATCTCGAAGGGGTCCACCTCTTTCCTCTGCCGGCCCCGCAGCTCGACCGGTTTACTATCCAGATTTCCTTAGGGATTCCCGAGGCGGAGGTGGAATCGGAGATCATCCAAAAGCACGGTCGTGAAGACGCGTGGCGGGGATTCGGGCCGGTCATTTCGTACCGGGAGCTCTTGGAATGGCAGGGGCTCGTCGACGATGTCGAAATTCATCCCGATGTGATCAGCTATATCGTCGAAATCATGAGGCGTACCCGGAATAACCCCGAGGTGAGCATCGGGGCAAGCCCCCGCGCTGGGATCAAGGTATCCCGGCTCGCCCGTGCCCTGGCGCTGATCCGGGGGGATGCGTACGTTTCCATAGATCTGGTCAAGGAAATTCTCGTCCCCGCCGTCGCCCACCGGCTCGTGCTTAATGATTCGACCCGTGATGTGGCCGGTTTCGTATCCGGCCTCGTCGAATCGGTACCCGTGGATATCCGACGATAACGAGGAGTGACTCCCTGATCAAGTTTCGTCTATTTCTTAGGCACTATCCCCTGACGGCGGCGGGCACCGTTCTCCTCGGCGCGGCGGTATTTCTCTTAGGGACCGGCTATGCCCGGAAGAACCCCTATCTCGTCTTTCTTTCCGCGGCCGCTTTTTTCCTGTTGGTAGTGTGCATCGTTCTCGGATTGATCCAGGCGGGAAAACTGAGGCGCGCCGATACCGTATGGGACTCCCGTGAATCTCTGTATGCGGGCAGGGCGGGAACCTCCGAGCGTTTCGAGGTGAGAGGGTTTAGGAGCTGGTTTTTCTTCCGGATCCACGCGGTCCTGACGGGCAGACTCGAAACGGGTAAGGACGCCTTTTTTCGCGTTTTCAGGCATGGAAGCTTTACCGGAGATGAGCCGACGGAGGTCCCGCTTCATTTTCCCCTCTCGGGGACCTACCACGGTGAGGCCCGTTTTTCGGTCCGGGATGTTTTCGGTCTTACCAGGTCCTACGCGTTCAGTCTCCACAGGGAGCTTCCCGTGCAGCCGTCCCTCCTCGAAGAGAACGCCCTGGTGCTGATCGACAGCTCCGGAGGCGAGGACGATAAGCAGAAGAAAAAGAGCTCCGACGAGGATAAGTACTACATGAGGGAATATATTCCCGGAGACCGGATCAGGGACATCAACTGGAAAGCTACCAGCAGGGTGGGGGAGCTCTTTACCCGGATTTCTCCGGTCACCGAGGAGGAAACCAAGTACATCTTTATTGAACTGCGCCACTATAAGGAGGGCCCGGACACTCTTCGATCTCAGGCGCATCTGGAAGCGCTCAAGCGCTGGCTGTTGAGCTTCCTCTGGCAGCTCAAGCAGACCATGCCGGAGTACCGGTGCGAGATAAAGAGCTCCCGGGGCAAGTTCGCGGTGGAGACCGAAAACGATATACGTCACTTGAGCCTCCTCTTGAGCGGGCTTTATTTCGAGGCCGATCCCGGCGATCCCCCGGCCCCCGAACGGGGGGGGGATATCTATATCTTTACCACCGCCTTGGACAAGAGGATTACTACCGCGGTGTCGGCTTACACCGGGCGGACGGTAACCTTGATGCAGACGGTGGACCCCCCTGTGATAAGGGGGGGCTCCGAGAACGGCGCCGCCTCCGGACGGGTCCTGGAAATCCCCGTGCTCGGGCGGGACGGGATGCTCCACTATCCCGGCGGATGGATCGCCCGGAGCGGTCTTAAGAGGACGGGCCCCGGCGGACGGGGCGTCCCCGCGGCGATTCAGGGTGTG
>JBKHAJ010000180.1:0-7419 GCA_046542935.1 Spirochaetia bacterium
TAGTCCTCGAAGTAACCTCGGAAGGTTTCTTCGAGCTCTTCCCGGGTGATAAACTCGTCATAGGGGATATTGTCGAGGGGATCGGTGAAGTACCTGCTGGCTGCCGCCGGACGTTCTTCGACAAAGGCCTGGAATGCCGACACTAAGGTGTCCCGTATGGCGTTTTCGGGGGCCACGATCCGCTGAACCTCTTCGGGGAGTCCTTGAGCGGCGAAGATAACCCACCTGTTGCCGATAATCCTCAGATAGAAGTCCAGGGTGCTCCGGGAGAGTCCGAAGGCCGACCTCAGGTCGATTGCCGGATCGTCCGCCGTATCGATGGAGGCTTTCCAGATCTGCCGGTTCACCGGCTCGGTCCGGATGCTCGTCAGGTCCAACAGATCGGAGGGAACTGTTTCGGATACATTGTATTGGAGAAAGAAGTAATCGATCCGCGCTTCGACCTCCGCCTTGGGGAGCCCTTCGGGTACGGCCGGTACATAGAAACGGGAATCGATAACCGAGAGCACAGCGCTCTTGTCTTCGGTGAGAAAGCCGCGGAGGAACTTCGAAAAATAGTAGAGAACCGCGTTCTCGGCGGTAACCCCCTCGGGGATGGGACTGTGCTCGGGACGCCAGGACCCGGTAACCGAAACCGACCTCTTGGCGATCGGTTTTTTCACGTCGATGTCATCGGCCTCGAGATCGGGGTAAATCCGGTAGGCCATGGTGAGGAACTCCTCCCCCTTTTCCGCCTTACCGACGGACTGATACTGCTCGCCCGCCAAATAATAGGCTTCGGCCAATTCCTTCCTCTCGTCCATGGAGAGATCGGCGTAGAATTGCCCCCAGCCGAGAGCGGCTGTACAGGCAATGATTATAATTGCAATAAGTGTTTTTTTCACAACGGCCTCCAGGAGTCTAATAGTGATCCTACTCTAAGTATACATTAGGAACCTATAATTTGCAAAGCCGGTTATTCTCATCTATACTGAGGCTATGCCGGATACCGATCCTCTCCTCACGCTGCGGGACCGACTTTTCACCGGGAAATCGGCCCCCTACATCATGGGTATACTCAACATAACCCCCGACAGCTTCTACGCCGGGTCCCGCGCCCGATCCGCGGCGGTTGTCGCCGAGACGGCCGAGCGGATGGAGGCCGACGGTGCCGATATACTCGACATTGGGGGTGAATCCACCCGTCCCGGGTCGGATTACGTCTCCCCCCAAGAGGAGCTCGACCGGGTACTCCCGGCGGTCGAGGCGATCCGCCGGAGGTCCTCAATCCCTCTGTCCGTCGACACCCGGAAGAGCCTCGTGGCCGAGGCGGCCCTGAATGCGGGGGCCGATATGATCAACGACGTTTCGGCGCTTCGTGACGACCCCGAGCTGGCCCGGTTGTGTGCCGAACGGAACGTCCCGGTGGTCCTCATGCATATGCGGGAAACTCCGAAAACAATGCAGGTTGACCCGCATTACCGGGATGTGATAAGCGAGATTATACAGGAGCTCGAAGAGAGGATAGAAGCGGCGCGCGCGGCGGGCGTTCGGAAGGAACAGATCATCATCGACCCGGGGATAGGCTTCGGCAAGAGATACGAGGATAATCTCCGCATACTTCACGGCCTGCAACGGCTTCGGGAGCCCGGATTTCCCCTTCTCATGGGTCTTTCGCGCAAGTCCTTCCTGGGGAGGGCCGCGGCCGGGCCGGATCGGGAACCCCTTCCCGCTGAGAAGCGGCTCATCTCCTCGGTGGCGGCCAATCTCTGGTCCGTCCTCGAGGGTGCCGATATGGTTCGGGTCCACGATGTGGAGGCGACGGCCCAAGCTCTCCGGGTAATCGAGGCAATCCGGAAGGCCGGAGGGGAAAACGGAGGAGTTCAGAGATAATTATGGATTGGCTATCCCGCTTTTGGGTCTTTAACACCATTATACGCCCGGTCTTGGACATCGCGATCCTTGCCTTTCTCATCTACAGGATCTATCAGATCCTGGTCCAGACCCGGGCGGTCCAGCTGGTGAAAGGGGCATTTCTCATCTCCCTTATTTACGCGGGGGCCTTCTTCCTCCGCCTCGAGACCCTCTTGTGGATCATGAACCGCTTGGCAACGGTGATCGTCATAATAGTGGCAATCGTCTTTCAGCCGGAGCTCAGAAGCCTGTTTATGAGAATTGGTCAGGGGGGATGGACGAGGTTCTCCTCCCGATCGAGCCCCCAGCACTTAGACAGCGTTTTGAATGCGGTGGAGATCCTCTCCGGACGGCGGAGGGGGTGTCTCATCGTGTTTACCCGAAAGGTCGGGCACAAGAACATCATCGAGACCGGCACACGTCTTTCCTCGGACCTCTCGTCGAGTTTGATTCTTACGATCTTCGGCCACGATACTCCGCTGCACGACGGGGCTTTGTTCATCCAGTCGGGGAGGATCGTCGCGGCGGGATGTTTTCTCCCCTTGAGCGAGCAGCCCGACATCCGCCGGAGCTTCGGGACCCGTCACCGTGCGGCCTTGGGGCTGGCGGAGGTCTCCGACGCGGTGATCCTCATCGTGAGCGAGGAAACCGGGGCGGTGAGCCTTGCCTACGACGCCCAGCTGTTCTACGATCTGTCCATGGAGGAAATCAGGCGTAACGTACGGAAGCTCCTCCAAGTGCGGGAGGAAGCGGAGATGGTTGTGGAGGAAAAACCCCTTGAGGACTAGAGAGATCGTGGAAAAGCTGATCGAGAACTGGCCCGCCAAGGTCTTGAGCCTCTCGGCCGCGGTGGTGCTGTTTCTCTTCTTCCGGACCGTTACCCTGGAGGAGCGGTTTTTCAATGTTCCCCTCGAATTGTCCGTTCCGGAGAACTACGTCCCGGCGAGCCCGGTTCCTGAGCGGATCAGGTTAACACTCCGGGGAGGGGAAGAAGAGATCTTTCAGGTCATGGAAGAGGACATCCGGGCCCATGCCGATTTCTCCCGGTTTACCGGAGGGGGTGTCTACAAGGCCCCGATCCGTATTACCCGGCAGGGCTCCGCTCTAGCCGTGGACCCCTTAGAGATCGAGGTGATGCCTACCGAGATTACGGTGACCCTCGAGCGGAAGCTCGTCAAGAATCTGGATGTGTATCCGGTCATTTCCGGATATCCCGACCAGGGGTACGAGTTGAGTCAATATTTCATTACCCCCTCCACGGTGGAAGTGGAGGGTCCGGAGAGCCATGTGGGGGATATGGAGCGGATCCTGACCGAGGAGATCGATCTGTCCGGCAAGCAGGAGAGCTTTTCTACCCGGGTAGGTCTCAAGATCGACGACCAATTCATCGAAGTTCCGGGGGGAGAGTACGTAGAGTTTCACGGCATTATCCAGGAAAAGATAATCCTTGAAACTTTCGAGGGGGTGGAGATTATCACCATCGATTTGGAGCCCGAGTTTTCCATCCGAAACGATCTCCCCCGCGGGTCTATCCAGGTCCAGGGCAATCAGAATCTCCTTGTCGGTGCCGATCCCGGAGGCATCCGGCTCTTAGCCGACTGTTCCCGGGTAACCGCCCCGGGAAATTACGTGATCCCGGTAAAACCGGACGTCCCCTTGGGACTCCTGGTCCTTAACTACGAGCCGCAGCAGGTCCGTTTGGAGGTATTTGAGGAATGATACTGGGAATGGGAATAGACCTCCTTCGCACCGAGAGAATGATGCATTGGATCCGGAGGGAGGGGCTCGTACAGCGGTACTTTCATCCCCAAGAGCTCAAGGAGGCCAAGTCCCGGAGGAAGGGGCTCGCCGAATCCTTGGCCGCCCGGTTTTCCGCCAAAGAGGCCTTCGGAAAGGCCCTCGGATGCGGGCTTCGGGGGTTCGCCCTGAAAGAGGTCTACGTCTCATCATCTGATAACGGAAAACCGGAGATAGTCGTGCTCGGCAAAGCGGAAGAGCTGATAAAATCGGCGGGGGTCAAAAGGATCCACCTGACCCTGACTCATGAGCTCGAATACGTCGCCGCGATGGTGGTGCTGGAGGGATAGATGGCGGAGGAAACGCTCAGCAAGCTGACTTTTTTTTCGAAACAGGCAATTACCTGTCCCGTGTGCGGAAGAGAGTTCTACAGAGAGGATCTTCGAACCGGGGGGGGACGGCTCATCGCGGGAGATCTGACCGAAGAGCTCAGGCGCCTCTACGAGCCGTCCAAGAAATACGGGCCGGTTTATCCCCTTTTATACCCCCTTTTGGTATGCCCCGCCTGCTTCTTCGCGGCGTATCCGAAGGACTTTACCGAGGTACCCGAGGAGATTATCGGTGATTTGGAGGCGGATACCGAAAAGAGAGTAGACGCCATAAAAGAGGTGTTTACCCATCTCGAATTCGAGGAGCCCAGGGGACTCAAGGAAGGGGTCGCGGGATATTTTTTCGCCGTCATGAGCTACGACTTCTACCCTCGTGAGTATAGTCCCACCATCAAGCAGGGGCTTTCCAGCTTACGGGCGGCCTGGCTGAGTAGCGACCTCCACAAGGCGTATCCTCAAGACAATTACGATTATCTGGCAAAGATCTTTTACCGAAAGGCGAGGTTCTTTTACACCCTTGCGGTGGAATACGAGCAGAGCGGAAAGGAGAACATGGCCGCGGCGGGGCACCTGGGTCCCGATTTGGACAAAAATTACGGGTATGACGGTGTGCTCTACCTTGCCGCCTACCTGGAGTATGTCTACGGCCCTAAGGAGGACGCACAGCAGCGGAAGAAGGCGCTGCAGAACGCCAAGAGGACGGTGGCGAGAATTTTCGGAATGGGCCGGGCCAGTAAGAATAAGCCCGCCGCCATTCTGGACAAGGCGAAGGAGCTCCACTCCAGAATCGGAAGCGAGATCGAGCAGCTGGATTAGAGCGGCGGGAACCATCCATGGAACGAAACATCAGGCTGGTGACGGCGTACGACGGCACCGATTTCAACGGCTGGCAGATACAGAAACAGGGCGAGCGGACGATCCAGGGGGTGATGCAGCAGTCGCTGGAGCGTATGCATAAGCATCCGGTAAAAATCATAGCGAGCGGCAGGACCGATTCGGGAGTACATGCAGTCGGGCAGGTAGTGAATTTTCGAAGCGATATACGAACGATCACAGCGGAGAAGTTCGCCGAGGCGGTCAATTCCTTCCTGCCGAAGGACATACAGGCGGTCTATTCCGACGAGGCGGATTACGACTTTCACAGCAGGTTCGACGCAAAACGGAGGTCCTACCGGTATTACATCCTCCCCGGGAAGGTTTGCCTTCCCTGGCAGAAACGTTTCTGTCATCACATCAAGCGGCTTCCTGATGTAAAGAATTTAAACGATATGGCCGCCTGTCTTGTGGGGGAGCACGACTTCGCCGCTTTTGCCTCCCCCGACGAGGAGAGGAAGAATACGGTGAGGACCGTTTTCGCCTCCTCCTTCTTCAGCAAGGGGGGGTATCTGGTCTACGGAATTACGGGAAACAGTTTTCTGTGGAAGATGGTCCGTACCCTCGTGGGAAGCTTCCTCGAGCTGGATTCCCTGGGAAAGGGCCCGGGAGAGGTAAGACGCATCCTTGCCTCGACGGACCGGGCACAGGCGGGGCCGACCGCCCCGGCCCGGGGTCTCTTTCTCTACCGGGTCGGCTATGACGAATGATGAAATGGAACAAAGAAATATGAATACGAGAGTTGAAGAATACTGGAAGCTGATAAACGATTTCGAAGATTACCTGGAGGGGGGAATGCGGAAACCCCGGGAGATTCCCGGGGGGCTCGCTTTTCCGGTCCCCGGGCCGTCCCCTTCGAGGGAAGACGGCATCGGCCGGATCGCGGAGGAGGTCGCGGGGTGCACCCGATGCAGGCTCAGCGAGACCCGGACCAACACCGTCCCGGGAGAAGGCCCTCCGGGTCCCCTTGTGATGTGTATAGGTGAGGGGCCCGGAGCCGATGAGGACCGGACCGGCCGTCCCTTCGTCGGAAGGGCCGGGCAGTACCTGGATAAATGGCTCGAGGCGATAGATCTCGACCGAACGACAAACTGCTACATCGCGAACATCGTCAAATGCAGGCCCCCGGGGAACCGTGATCCCCTTGAGGACGAGGCCGATTCCTGCCTCCCCTTCCTGCGCCGGCAGATTGCCCTTTTAAGGCCGAGGTTCATCCTGACCCTCGGCAGAGTGGCCTCCCAGATTCTGACCGGAAAGAGTGAGGGAATAGGGTCCTTGAGGGGAGAAACTTACGAGTTTTTGGGGGTTCCCCTCATTCCCACCTATCATCCGAGCGGAGTCCTGCGCAATCCGGAGCTTCGCGCCTCGGTGTGGGATGACCTGAAACGACTCAGGTCGCTCCTCGACGCGGGCTGAGATTATGTACGCAGAAGCCTACTTCAATCTGCCTCTGCCGAAGCGGTTCACCTACCGAATCCCCGAGGGGACGGACGTCGAGCTCGGGGTCCGGGTCGCCGCTCCCTTCGGGGGGAGGAACTTGACCGGCTTCGTGGTCGAGGTCCGGGAGGAGATCCGGGAGCAGGGTTCGTTCACTATCAAAGAGATCATTCGGGTCATCGATGAGGAGCCGGTCTTCGACGAGGACGACTTGTCCCTCGCCGAGTGGACCGCCCGCCTTTACATGTGCGCTCCCGGGGAGGCCCTCGCGGCGATGCTTCCCGGAGGGAAGCGGAAGAGCAGGATCGGTCTCGACTTCGCCGAAGAGGCGCCCCGGAAGCCCCCAGGCGAAATCGAGCTCTCCGGCGAGCAGCGGCAAGCCCTGGAGACCATCTTCGCTTCACCGAAGGGAAGCTTCTACCTGTACGGGATTACCGGATCGGGAAAGACCGAGGTTTTCCTCCGTGCCGCCGAACGGACCCTGGCGGAAGGGAGGGGAGTCATCTACTTAGTTCCCGAGATAGCCCTGACCCATCAGATCCTCGACGAGGTTCGCCGCAGATTCGGCTCCGTTTCGGCGGTGATCCATTCAGGGCTTACCCCCTCGCAGCGGTTCGACGAGTGGAAGCGGATCCGCCGGGGGGAAGCGAGGATCGTGGTGGGGGCGAGGAGCGCGGTATTCTCACCCCTCAAGGACTTAGGTCTCATCATCATAGACGAGGAGCACGAGGGCTCCTACAAATCGGGGCACACCCCCAGGTATCACGCCCGGCAGGTGGCGATGCACCGGATAACACTGTCGGGGGGAAGGCTGGTGATGGGGAGCGCCACCCCCTCGGTGGAGGCCTTCCACTTGATGGAATCGGAGAATATTACCCGCATCCACCTGACGCAGAGGCTCGCAGGAGGGTCTCTGCCCCGAATCGAGGTGGTGGACATGAAGGGCGAGAAGGGGAGTATCTCCCGGCGCCTGGAAGCGGAGATCGGAGAAACCTTAAGCGCCGGTGAGCAGGTAATCCTCTTCCTGAATCGCCGGGGTTTCTCCTACTTTTTCCACTGCCGAAGCTGCGGCTACGAGATGCAGTGCCGA
>JBKHAJ010000181.1:0-7405 GCA_046542935.1 Spirochaetia bacterium
CAAGCTATCACGGCCAATTAGAGAATTTTTATCCCCACGATCGGGGGCACTCTCTTATCCTTACCGAGGACGGAGGGATGAAGTACATCTTAGACGGCTACACCACTGCGAGGACCTACCCGTACTTGTTTCAATACACAGGCGGGATCGGGGATTTTGCGGGGGCCAACTACCTGCGCAACCCTGTCAAGGTCACCGTCGACGCCTACTCGAGGAAGGTAAAGATCTACGTCATCGACGATACCGACCCGGAGCTCTTCTATCAGAAAGAGGATGTGTGGGAGTTCGTCACCGAGTTCGTCCTGATGATGCCCTATACACCGAAGAACAAGAACGTGATGAACGCATGGATTGCCGGGCGGAGCGACGGTGACAACTACGGAGAGCTCAAAGTCTATACCTTTCCCAAGGGAATCGAAGTCTTAGGCCCCCGGCAGATCGAAGCGAGGATCGACCAGAACCCAGAAATGTCCCGGACCCTTTCCCTGTGGGGACAGCGGGGCTCCGAGGTTATCCGCGGCAATCTCTTAGCGGTCCCCCTCTTTTCGAACGGGATTCTCTATATCCTCTACGTCGAGCCGATCTACCTCCAGGCTGAAGACGCCGCTCTCCCCGAGATCAGAAGAGTGGCCATCGCCGATCAAGACCGGGTGGTCTGGGCGTCGACCTTCGACCGGGCCGTCGAACTCCTCTTAGGCCAAGCGGAGCCGGAAGGGGAAGAGCCCGCGGAGGAAATCGTTGCCGCCGTTGACGATCCGGAAGAGACCGCGGAACCCGAGCCCGCTCCCGCAGAGCCCCTTCCCGAGGGACGGCAGGCGGTAGCCGAGATCGAGAGCCTTCTCAATGAATATCGCAATAACGCCGGCGCGGGCGACTACGCCGCGGCGGGGAGGAACCTCGAGCGGATCGAGGAGATAGTATCGGAGGCAATGCGGCAATGAAGACCTTATCAGCGCCCGGGGGAACCGCGCCTATAGGGGAATAGAGACCTCGGAAGTCCCCACACCGTTGTCGGCAACAAACAACGCATACCGCCAATTGATATTTGATTCGAACTCCTGAGAGTACACCTCCCGAAAGTGCGGTGGAATATCGGGGAAATACACGTCCCCCTGAATGTCCAGCTCCAAGGTCGACAGGTGGATGGAATCGGCCGAACCGATCAGGTCGGCAAAGACCCCTCCGCCGCCTGCTACCATCACGTGCCGGGTTACTCCGGAAAGATACGAAAAAGCATCCTCGTAGGAGCTAAAGAAAACCGCGTTGTCCCGCAGCGGGGCCTTCTGCGGAGATCCCGACAAGACCACGAATCTCCGGTTTACGAGATGCTCGATTGTTTCATAGGTCTTCCGTCCGGTGAGCACCCACTGGTTGAAGGTGAGCGCCTTGAACAACAGCTGCTCTCCCCGCGCTGCCCAGGGAATAATCGGTCCCCGGCCGATGACGTTGTTGGCCGACCGGGCGGCTATAAGCGACAGGTGCATGACGGAGCTCTCAAACGTCCGGTACATTACGCTCAATATCGTCCATCCACACCGTCGCCTCCGAATCGCTCGGGGCCCTCCAGTCCCCCCGCGGCGACAGCGAACCCCCGGACCCGACCTTCGGACCGTTAGGGACGCAGGTCCGCTTGAATTGGCTTATCTTGAAGAAGCGGTAGGCGAACACCTTGAGCCACTTTTTGATTGTGGGAAGATTGTACTCGTTGTGCTTCTCCCTAGGCAGATTGTCCGGCCAGTCCCCCTGCCGTTTATCGTGCCAGGCGTTGTAGCCGAGGAATGCAACCTTGCTCGGCGGATACCCGAAGCGGGTTATATAGTAGAGGTTAAAATCCTGGAGCTCGTAGGGGCCGATTACCTCCTGGGTGCTCTGGATGGGCTTTTTCTCCTCGTCGCTGTCGATGGGGACAAGCTCCGGAGATATCTCGGTGTCGAGAATCGATTGAAGGATATCCAGTGTCTCGGGTTCGAATTGTTCGGTGGCGATGACCCACCGGATGAGGTGCTGAATGAGGGTCTTGGGCACCGACCCGTTGACATTGTAGTGGGACATGTGGTCCCCCACCCCGTAGGTACACCATCCCAAGGAAAGCTCGCTCAGGTCCCCGGTCCCCAATACCAGGCCGTGATTGTAGTTGGCCAGGCGGAAGAGATGGGAGGTCCTCTCCCCCGCCTGGACATTCTCGAAGGTCACATCGTACTGATATTCCCCCGCGGCGTAGGGGTGGCCTAGGTCTTCGAGCATCTGCATGGCCGAAGGCCGGATGTCGATTTCCGAAGCGGTAACGCCTAAAGCCTCCATAAGGGCGTGGGCGTTCATCTTGGTCTTATCGCTCGTGGCGAATCCGGGCATTGTGTAGGCGAAGATGTTCTTTCTCGGAAGCTCGAGGCGGTCCATGGTCTTGGCCGCTACGATAAGCGCCTGGGTGGAATCAAGCCCTCCGGAAATTCCGATGATGATCCGCTTGATTCCGGCGGCGGTCAGCCGCTTCATGAGACCGTGGACCTGGATGTTGTACACCTCGAAGCACCGCTCGTCCCGTCTGTCCTTATCGGTGGGCACGAAGGGAAACCGCTCGATGCTCCTCCGGAGGGGGACCACGGCATCGGGGACCTCGAAGTCGAAATCGATGCGCCGCATCATCCTGACCCCGTCCCGGTGGTATCTGACCGAGTCGTTGAAGCTCGTCAAACGCATCCTGTCCTGGGCAAGGCGCTCTAAGTCGATATCGGCGGTGATGATCTGCTCCTCTTCCGCGAACCGCTCGGACTCACGGAGGAGGTCGTTATTTTCGTAAATAAGGGCGTGACCGTCCCAGGCAAGATCAGTAGTCGATTCTCCGGGACCGGCGGCACTATACATGTACGCGGCGACACACTTCCCCGACTGGGACGCGCAGAGATCCCGCCTGTAGTCCGCCTTCCCCATGGTTATATTGCTCGCAGAGAGATTGGTCAGTATGGTAGCGCCGGCCAGGGCCGCGTAGGTGCTCGGAGGGATGGGGGTCCATACGTCTTCGCAGAGCTCCACGTGAATCGAAAAATCCTTGTACGTGTTCGCTTCGAAGATCAGATCGCTCCCGAAAGGGACCCGCTCTCCAAGCACGGGCACCTCGGTACAGACCGCGTCCCGTCCCGAGCTGAACTGCCGCTTTTCGTAGAACTCCCGGTAGTTGGGGATGTAGGTTTTGGGAACTATTCCCATCACCCTTCCCTTGTAGATAACCACCCCGCAGTTGAAAAGCTTCCCCTCGAAGCGCAGGGGAGCACCCACGATCAGAACGGGCCGCAGCTCCCGGGAAGCTAAGACCAGCTTCTCTAAGGCGTCGAGGACAGCATACAGAAGGGCGTCCTGGTGGAAGAGATCGTCGTTGCTGTAAGCCGAAAGGCCGAGCTCAGGAAAAAGGGCTACCGCCGCGTACTTTTCGGATGCCTGTTCGGCAAGTGCGATGGTCCGCTGTACGTTGTAATCGGGGTCCGCCACCTTGATGAAGGGGATACAAACCGCCGTACGGATGTAGTTATGCGAATAAATCGAGAAAAAGGGATGGTCCATAAAATCAATAATATAGATTTTTTACACTATGGCAATGCTCAGAGCGAAGAGATCCCCAGTGAAATTGACCATGAAATGTAGGATGATTGCGGTGAGAATGCTCCTCGAGGTGCGCAGTGGATCCACGCCATAAAAACCGACTGAGGAATCTTGTCGAGCATACACAGCCAAAAACTCGGAGTCCCCAAACCCAATCCGTTTTGATAACTTCCGTCGATGGAAAACAGCGGCAGATGCCACACCGTCCCCGCGATCGCCACGATCAGAGGAGCTGATCTATCACCTCGACGATTGCATCGGCGTGGGCTGCCCGCACATCTATCTCCCACGGCCAGATCCGCCGGATGACCCCGGCGGCCATAACTGTATCGAGCCCCGCTCGGCGCGCCCCCTCAAGCTCCCCGGAGCTCCCGTCCCCGATAAAGACCGCCTCGTCCGCTTCGGCGCCGAGCCGCTCGAGGGCTATGCGGTAGATTTCCGGTTCGGGCTTGGCATACCCCGCCTCACAGGAAAAAACCACCGTATCGAAGAGATCCTCCAGCGGGGAACCCGGCCATCCGATTGTCTCGGTAAAATCGGCATTGCTCACCAGGCCGAGACGATACCCCCTCCGCCGGAGCTCTTCGAGGGTCCTGATAACCCGAGGTGAAATATTCGAAAGGGTCTCCTTGAACCGTTCGATCCGGTTCTCCGCGGCGGCGCGAATCTTTTCCAGAGGCACGGCGGCGTCTATGCCGTGGGCCATCATCATCATGATCTCCACGGGGTCCGTAAGACGGCCGATCAGCCTGTCCCGCGACCGATGGAAGACCATCTCCTTCCACAACTCGTTGTCCAGTCCCAGGAGCTCGGAGGTGTGGGGACGGGAGTGTTCCCAGGGATCCGTGTTGGTCAGGGTCTGAAAGAGATCGAAGAGGAGGACTCTCTTGCCCGCGATGATCTCGGCCGCGGTTCTTCCCTCGGGTCTTACCCCGGCGGCCGGCTTTTCTGATTCCATTGCCAGAGTTTAGGAAAAAATCGAGCCGGGGGCAATCGGTAGAGAGTGCCCCCGATCGTGGGGATAAAAATTCTCCAATCGGTCGTAGTAACTTGAATTACCAAGCCTACACTGTTTTAATGAAGTCACGTTCGACTAATTCCTCGAGCACAAGTGTTTTAGACCAATTCCATCCCCACGATCGGGGGCACTCTCTAACGGGTAAAGAAGGGCTCGTCTAAATCGGCGTCGTCCCGGTAGCCCCGCGATTCCCAGTAACCCCGGAAACCGGTATCGTCGTCGACCCGGATGCGCGTGACCCATTTGATCCACTTATATCCCCACTTGTCTTCAGCGACGAGCTGGAAAGGAAATCCTCTTTCCTCAGGCAGAGTCACCCCGTTCATCTTATAGGCGAGGAGGAGGTCGTTCTCGAGGACGAAATCGAGGGGCAGGGAGGTGGAATAGCCGTCGGCGGCGAAGAATTTGACCACCTTGCCCGAGGCATCCCCGGTACCCCCGGCGGCGACCGAAAATCCGGGAAGGTCCTTTACCCGCACTCCCTCCCAGAGAATCTTCGCGTCCCACCCCTCGACGCAGTAGAGGGTCACCACTTTTTCGTATGCGGGGTATGCGAGAACCTCGTTGTAGGAGAGGGTTAGGTCCTCCCGGCCTGAACTCTCGATACCCGGCACTTCGATTTTGAGCACGTATTCATCCTTATCGACATACTGGGGACCCCTGATAGAGTTCTCCCGAAATGCTTGATTGATGAGACTCAACCGTTCCCCTTGATACTCACGGACCTCGACTCCGTCGAGCTCGATAGGATCCTGATTGCGCCATGTCTTTTCGGTGCTCATGGTTGCCGAGCTCCCGGTGTCCGCGGCTCCTTTCTCGGAAGAACCCTGGGCCCCTGTTTTCACCGCCGCCCCCCACAAAAGCAGGACAGCCGCCGAGAAAAGAACAGTCCGACCAATGCCCGCAGTTCGAGGAGCGGACCGCCTCGGTAATTTATTACACATATACTAATAAATATATCACGGCACGGCTGCATCGTCGAGGGTTACGGCAAGAGCGGATTATACGACTATGTTGACGGGATACGTCGGCTTGCATCCGGTAAGGACCTCGAGAATGTTCCGGGCGGCCTTGGTCTTGAGCTCGACTAAGGACTCCTCGGAGTACCAGGCGGTGTGATCGGAGAGGATTACGCTGTCGAGGTCTCTCAGGGAGCTCTCCGCAGTTAGGGGTTCTTCCTCGAAGACGTCCAGGGCGGCCCCGGCGATTGTTCCCTCCTTCAGGGCGACGCACAATGCCTCTTCTTCCACGAGGGGTCCCCGGGCGGTATTGATCAGGATCGCGCTCGGCTTCATCATTCCGAGAGTCCCTGAGTTCATAAGATGATAGGTTTCCTCGTTCAGGGGGGCGTGGATGCTCACGTAATCCGATTCACGGAGGACCCTCGAGAGGTCCGCGGGCTCGGCACCGGAACCGAGGATGACGTTGTCGGGAACGTAGGGATCGTCGACTAAGACCTTTCCGAGGCCGAAACCGGTAACCTTTCGATGGAGCGCCCGTCCTCCCCCGCCGTATCCGATTATTCCTAACACCTTTCCTTTTATGCGGAAACAGGGAAAATCCTTGTGGAGGTTCCACTCTCCCCGCCGTATGAGCCGGTCCTTGTAGGCGACTTTACGGATACAGGAGAGAAGCAGCGCCAAGGCGTGATCGGAAACATCCTCGGCACAGTAGTCAGGGACCCGGGTCACCTGAATCCCCATCTCGGTGGCGGCCGCCACATCGACGTTGTCATACCCCACGCCGTAGCGGGAGATGACCCGGCACCGCTTCATCCTCCGGATTATGTCTCCCGTCAAGGGAAAGAGGTTTGCCAGGACCCCGTCCGCCTCCTCGAGGACGGCGGCGGCCTCATCCTCGTCCCCTTCGGAGAAATTGTGGACTCTCACTTCCGCCCCGATCTCTCCTAAGACGGCGTTCTCCTGGGCGTAGTTTCCGTATCTGTCGTCGGTGACTATAATAGTGTACATACCTATAACTTCGGCGCATTACACTATTCTTTAGAGAGTGCCCCCGATCGTGGGGATAAAAATTCTCTAATTGGCCGTGATAGCTTGAATTACTGAGGCTACTCTGTTTAAATAAAGTCGCGTTCAGCTAAAACCCTGAGCGAACGTGATTTAGACCAATTCCATCCCCACGATCGGGGGCACTCTTAACAATTTTCGGGGCGGGGTGAGTCTCTAGGGCGGACGATTAGGATGTGTACCTGCCCCGATTCACAGATACCTGTGGGTCGGAGCATTTTTTTTATTCCGTCACCACACCCCTTGGCCTCGATCCCCTCCCGGCGGCTGCCATCGGTTCAGCCGTCCGGCTCGTATGAGGCGGTCATCTGCTTAGGAGCGGTTATTCGGGGGGATACCCCCCCTTCGACTGCGTCGCCGCGGAGTCGGCGAAGGGGATCACCGATGGCCGCCTGGGGAGTTCCGTCCCACCCGGCGGGACTTCCTTTTTTTCCCGGTTTACCCTTTCTTTTTATCCGGTACGCTAGTACCTTAAAGATGAAAGCCGGCCGCCGGCCGGAAAAACTCAAAAACGAGGTAGGAAAATATGCAGGTAAATAAAGACAAGGTAGTAAGCATCGATTATACCTTGAAAGACGAACAGGGACATGTCCTCGATACCTCCGAAGGACGGGAGCCTCTGGCATTCATATACGGGTCCGGCGCGATCATCCCGGGCCTCGAGAAGGCCCTCGAGGGAAAGACCCCCGGTGACGATTTAAAGGTAACCGTCGACCCCGAAGAAGGGTACGGCGAGTATAACGATCAGCTCATCGTCGAGGTGTCC
>JBKHAJ010000182.1:0-7386 GCA_046542935.1 Spirochaetia bacterium
GTCTCGAGGGGATCGAGCCCAACCGGGAAAAGATAGAAGAATACGTAAGAAACTCTCTCATGCTCGTGACCGCCCTCAATCCCCATATCGGATACGAAAAAGCCTCCCGGGTCGCCGGGCTCGCCTACCGGGAGAATTTGAGCCTTCGTGAGGCGGTCGTCCGTCTCGGGGTTCTCTCGGAAGAGGAGTTCGATGAGATGGTCAGGCCCGATCTCATGACGGGACCCAACTTATGAAGAGCGACTATTACGAAGTAGCTCTCGAGGCGGCGGAGGCCGCGGTACATATCCATCTCGAATATTTTACCGGGGGATTCACCACCGCTTCGAAAGCGGAACAAGATCACAACCTCGTTACCTCCGCCGATGTAAAAGCCGAAAAGGCGGTGGTCGAGGTCATCCGTAAGCACTACCCGGAACACAACCTCTTCGGCGAGGAAGGTGATTACCCCCCCACCTCCTCCGATTTCGCCTGGTATATCGATCCCCTAGACGGAACTAACAATTTCTTCAAGGGAATTCCCCACTTTTCGGTATCCGTGGCCCTCTACCGGGGCGAGTCTCCGGTTGCCGCTGCGGTCATCGACTCGACCCGAAACGAGCGCTTTTGGGCTCAAAAGGGGAAAGGTGCCTACCTCGACGGCCGGCGTATCGGGGTCAGCACCCACGATACTCTCAAAAACGCCATGCTCTACACCGGGTTTTACTACGACCGGGGCGAGAAGATGCGTATGACCCTCTCGGCAATCGAGAGTTTCTTCAGTGAGGGGATTATGGGTATCAGAAGATCGGGATCGGCGGCCCTCGATCTATGCTATCTCGCCTGCGGGCGGTGCGACGGTTTTTGGGAGCATTACTTGAGCCCCTGGGATACCGCCGCGGGGCGGTGCATAATCGAAGAGGCGGGGGGGATCGTCACGGATAGGAATTATAAGCCCCTTCCCCTCGACCGGGGTTCGATGGTTTTCGCGAGTAACGGTCTTCTCCATGATGAGCTTATCCGGCGTGCGGCCGGCTCGTACAGTCGTGAAGGTTATACCCACGATCGGGGGCTATAAAAAAAAGGACCGCATTTTCAGCGATCCTCTGCGGTTAGTAATTTCTCATATTCTGCAGCTTCCGCAGCTTCTTCATCTGCTTCCGCTCGAGGGCTTTCCGTTTCTTATTGCGGATGGTAGAAGGCTTTTCGAAATATTCGCGCTTCTTCCATTCCCGGATAATACCCTCTTTTTCGACCATGCGCTTGAAACGCTTCAGGGCCTTTTCAAGCGGCTCTCCGTCGTCGACTCGTACTTGAGCGATATCAATCACCCCCTTCTTTTGTATTTTCGTCTCCACTATCCCCTTTTATCAGCTCTTTGTCAAGGAGCTGTCCCTTCACGAGGAAGAAGGGATCGACGGGAATACCCGACACCCTGACTTCCCAGTGAAGATGAGGTCCCGTTGCCAAGCCGGTCATCCCCACAGTCCCAATCCGCTGTCCCCGGGTAATCTCTTCCCCTTCACGACATTCGAGGGAATCGAGATGATAGTAGAGGCTGTAAATCCCGGGGAGGTGCTCGATTACCACCGTAATACCCGTGAGCATCCTATCGGCGGCTAGGACGACCCGCCCCGAACCGGATGCCTTGACCGGAGTTCCCGTGGGAGCGGCGAAATCAATACCGGTATGTATTGCCGGAGCGGAGGTCCCGTCGCTGTATAGGTATGTCCTCCGGTCGCCGAACCGGGAAGAAATCCTATAGGAGTCGACAGGTTCGAGGAATTTTCCCATCTCGAAAAGGGATTCCTTTTCCCAACGCATAAGTATCTCTGATAGCTTGCGTGTTTCCTTCCACTTACGCTCCGCGTCGTCAGTCCGCAGGCTGGTGAGTCCGCTATTCAGCCGGATATCCTCGTTGTAAAACTTCCTTTCCACAATGTCCAGGGAAACCGTTTCAGCTTTCTCGTACACGGGCCCGCTGTTTCCCGCCGTCTTCGAGATAATTCCAATGGTAAGACGCCCGAGCCGCATATCCGGCGGTATTCCCACGGGAATTATCCAAAAAGGCTTCCACTCGTCGGTGGTAAAACCTCGAAAAACATTTGACCTCCCTTCACCGAAGAAGACCTCCGCCGAACACACGGAGAGGGGCTGCTCCTCCCTGACCCGTATCAAGAAGACCTCTCCGGGCTCGGCCTGAGGCCGGCAGAAGACGGTGGGTTCGGCAGTTCCAAGAGCAGCACCCGTGAAAAGGAGGACGAGGGAAAATACCGCGGCGAAAAATCCTGCGCCCGGGCGGTGTAACTTCGAACAAAAAGTTGTTTGATATTCCGTGTATTCAGTCGTCATACTCTTTTAATATCGATCACCGTGAGCTGAAACTGTTCGGTGTTTTGAAAGAAATTTTTTCCCAGATTGAAAACGACCTCGACAATGTCGCCGTTGTCGAAATCCTTCCCCACCCGCTCCGCGGCGTTCCAGTAGACAGCGGGCCATTTATGCTTCCCCGCGTCGAAGAGGAGTCTCACATGAGACTTATCATTCTTCCCGATAAGTTTGATATCGAGGATTTTCGCATTACGGTAGAGAAAATTTAGCTTATCGTTCTTCTCGCCGTAGGGCTCGAAAAGTTCAACGATCTTCATGAGATCCGGGTTCATATACTTCCCGGGCAGCTCGGCGTCGATGGGTATAGATTCGATGAGCTCGATTTCACAGACATGGTTCTCTACCTCGCTCATGATGAAACTCTTGAACTCCTCGAACCGGTCCGCTTCTATGCTGAAGCCGGCCGCGAAATCGTGGCCGCCGAAATCGATAAAGAGGTCCGAACGTTTCTCAAGGATATTTTTCACGTTGACTTCTCCGGTTCCCCGGACCGATCCGATCGCGGTCCCATCGGTAAAGGCGACGGCTACGGCGGTGGTATTGAAGTAATTGAGGAGCTTCAACGCAATTGTTCCGGTAATGCCGCGCTGGATATCGTCGCCCGCCACCATAACAAGCTTCCCCGCGCACTCCTGATAACTGGCGTGGGCGCGCTGATAGATAGAATTCCACGCTGCCTCGCCGACCGCCTTCCGCTCCCGATTCAAGTCCATGATTTCATCAGCAAGCCGGTTTCGCTCGGCGGGATCATCCTCGAGAAAGAGACGAACCGCCTTATCCGGCACCCCCATTCGGCCGGTTGAATTGATGAGCGGAGTTATCTGCCAGGCGATCTCGTGTGTACCGATCTTTTTGAGGAGCAGCCCCTGCTTCTGCAGCAGCTCATGGAGCCCCTTCCTGGGGCTGGTGTTTATGGTGGCGAGACCGAGGCGGACTAAAATCCGGTTCTCATCCACCAGGGGCATGAGGTCGGCAACAGTGCCTAAGGCGACCAGATCGAGAAGAGACTCATACTCGTCGGACAGGGACTTCTCTTTCTTCAAGAAATAGGTGATGAAGAGGCTTACCAATATGTCGAGCTCGCTCTGCGTCGCTTTTAGATAGCGGGCGGTGGTGCTCAGCTCCCTGATGCGGAGGAGACTCTTCCCCTTGAGCTGGGGAAACAGCCGGGTTATCTCAGGCTCCGCGTCTAAAAACGACACTTCCACGTTCAGCCCGAAGATCCTGTGAAAGAGTCTCGTCTGGAGCTCGGCATCGTAGACGTAGATCTCCTGATCGGCAAGGAAGCGGTACAGCCGTGTCTGATCGATCCGGACCACCCCCGCAACGAGGGTCTCATGAATCCGCTCGACCTCCACCAGATTCACCATCTTGACCGCGGTTACTATGTAGGAATCATCGTTTCCCGGTTCGATATTGAGGAGACACACCGGATGGTTGTACATCGGGGTCCGTGCGAATTCGAGGGCCCAGATGAACTTCGCCGCTACCGCGCAGCCGGCGAGCCCCTCGAACTCGTATCCCGAGTCCTCGAGCTTGGGATCGATGATCGCCCAGGCGTTGGGTGTTTCCCGCTGGGGGTTGTGATGGTCGAGGACCAGGACGTCGATACCGAGCTCCCGGGCGTAGTCGATTTCCTCGATACTCGAGATTCCGCAATCCACGGTGATGATGAGAGTCCCGCTCCTTTCGGCGAATCCCCGGACCGCCTCCCTGCTCAAACCGTACAGATCATTCCCGAGGGGTACCCGCCACTCCACGTCCACTCCCAGCCCGCTCAGAGCCTCGTAGAGAAGCACCGTGGAGGTGATGCCGTCGGCATCCCGGTCGCCGAAGATAAGGACCCGCTCCCCCTCCTCGATCGCCTGGAGCGCCCTGTCAACGGCATCTTCCATCTCCGAGAAAAGAAAGGGATTGTGGAGATACCGGAGGTCGCTCTCTAAGTAGTAGAGAAGCTCGCCAAAATCGGTAATACCCCGCCTGACCAGAATTGCTGCGGTCAACAGATCAACTGAGAACCGGGCGGATAATTCCCGCACCTGGTCCTGGTTTATATCGTTTTTAATCCATTTCATACGGTTTTATCACCTAGAGGGTAGCTTTGAACGGGACGGTACACGGGTCCATCGGGGGTGAGTTTCGACTCGAACACGCCGAAGGAAGAGACCTCGATCCCGCCGGAAATCTCCTCGTAGGAGCCGGGTCTCGGATAGAACCCTTTCGCCTTTATCCTCCCGAGGGTGATGTGGGGAATGTAGGGCTTGACGCCGCCCCTCCCGCCGAGAATGCCGGTTATACGGCTCCACACCTCGATGCATCTTTCCGTTCCCGCGGTTATCCGGGAATAGATCACCTTCGGCTTCCCCCGGGGAGGAAAGCACTCCACCCCCCGATACTCAACGGTAAACCGGGAAAGCCGGGGGTCCTTCGGCTCCGGGTGCTCCGGATCGTGGGGATACGCCTCTAAGGCTCCTAAGAGCCGGTCCAGCTCCTCCTTCGTCATCTCCCCGAAAAAGATCAGCGTTATATGGAGGTTCTCCTCGGCAACCCATTTTACCGCATCCAGATCTTTCCTGACCCGTCCGTACCCGGCGTAGAGCTCCCGCCGAGCCTCCTCTTCTATGGGAAAGGCGGTAAAGATCCTCATACCGGCTCCTCGAGAGCACTCAAGCTCTTCAAGGGGGTTTCGAGAAGCGTTTCCGCGGCCCCGACCAGGACGTGCTTGAGCCGGCTCCGATCGCGGCCGGCTAATCGTACTCGGACCGCCTGCGTCAGAGGCATGGTTTCGGTGTGCCTGAGGTATCTCACCGCCCCGGGGGAGAGAGACACCGTTCCCGGATCGGTACAGTCGGCGCAGGTGAATCCACCCTCCCGGGTGGAGTAGTAGATCATTTCCTCATTGATGATACCGTAACCGCAACGGATACAGCTGTCGAGGGCGGGACTGAACCCGGCTATGTGGAAGAACCGCCACAGGAATTGGATGCCCCCGTACCAGAGGTCGGCCTCGTCCAGTCTTTCGACGGCCTCGAGGGTCTGTGCGGTCAGGTGAAAGGTCCGCCGGTACTCCCCCGCCCCGTAAGATTTGAGAACAATCTCGGAAACCAATGAGGCCATCCCGAATTTGGCGATGTTTGTTTTTATCCCTTCGTGGTAAACCACGTCGCCGGCTTCCTGGATCTTGTAGTTGTTCTTCACCGGTTCGTGGTAGAGCATCAAAACCATCGAATTGAAGGGCTCGATCATCCCGGCGAGGCGGCTCTTTCCCTTACACGCCCCGTAGGCGGCGGCGTGTAAAATGCCGAATCGTTCGGTAAGGACTACGGCCTGTTTGTGAATTTCTCCGAATCGGGTCGTCTTGAGGACTACTCCCCGGGTTTTTTGGAATCGCTGCACGTCTTATTATAATACCCGATTCGTAAGTTTACACAAGGGTTTGCCTGTATCGGAGATTATGAATATATTAGGTTAAAAAACGGACTATAGAGGAAAAACCACATGCCGGAAAAACAAATATTACCCGCAAATATGATCCTACCGAACAAACTCTTTATAATTCCCCTCTCGGGAAAGCCGGTCTTTCCCGGTATCTTTACTCCCCTGATGGTCACGTCGGAAGAGGATATCCAGGTCGTCGACCAAGCCATGGAGGCCGACAGCTTAGTGGGCTTAAACCTCCTCAAGAACACCGAGACGGAGGAGCCTGCGTCGGACGATCTCTTCCGGGTAGGGACGGCGGCTAAAATCGTCAAGAAGATAAACCTCCCCGACGGGGGGTACAACATCTTTATATCGACGCTCAAACGATTTCGGATAAAAAAGTTCATTACCCCCGGCCAGCCTTTCAGCGCGGGAGTGGAATATTTAGACGATGAAAACGAAGACACCGACGAGGTCAAGGCCCTGACCCGCTCTCTGATTTCCGAGATGAAGCAAATTATCGAGAACAATCCCCTCTTTTCGGAGGAGATGCGGTTGAATATGGTAAACATCGACCAACCGGGGAAGATCGCCGACTTCATCACATCAATCCTCAATATCGACCGGGCGGACCAGCAGAAGATACTTGAGACCACGGATGTACAGAAACGGATGGAGACGGTCCTCGTCCATATCAAGAAAGAGCAGGAGCTCCTGAAGATCCAGAAGAAGATCCAGAAACAGATAAACGAAAAGATCGAGAAGAGCCAGAGGGAATATTTCCTCAAGGAAGAGCTCAAGGCAATCAAGCAGGAGCTCGGGATGCCGGTGGACGCCAAGAGCAGCGAATATCAGCGTTTCAAAGAAGCTATCGATAAGCTCGACTTCGACGAAGAAACCCGCAAGCAGGTGGGCCAGGAACTCGACAAGTTTTCATTGATGGATCCAAACTCCTCCGAGTTCGTTGTAACCAGGAACTACCTCGACACCATCGTCAATCTCCCCTGGCACACTCCGGAAGAGAAGGAGATCGATCTTCCTCGGGCGCAGAAGATCTTAGACGAGGATCATTACGGACTCGAGGACGTCAAGAACCGGATCGTGGAGTATCTGTCGGTGCGTAAGTTAAAAAAGGATACCAAGGGATCAATTATCTGTCTCGTCGGACCCCCGGGGGTAGGAAAAACCAGTGTGGGAATGTCTATAGCCAACGCCCTGGACAAGAAGTTTTTCCGCTTCTCCGTCGGAGGTATGCGGGACGAGGCTGAGATCAAGGGACACCGGCGTACCTATGTGGGGGCGATGCCCGGAAAGATCATTCAGTCTCTGCGCAAGGCCGGAACGAGTAATCCTGTCTTCTGCCTTGACGAGGTAGACAAGATGAGCATGGATTTCAGGGGCGATCCCTCCTCTGCCCTGCTCGAAGTCCTCGATCCCGAGCAGAACTATGCGTTCAATGATCATTATATAGACCTGGATTACGATCTTTCCGATATCCTGTTCATAACAACGGCCAATACGCTGCCGGATATTCCGCTGCCGCTGCAGGATCGTATGGAAATCATCCGCCTGCCCGGCTATACGGAATATGAAAAG
>JBKHAJ010000005.1:0-33066 GCA_046542935.1 Spirochaetia bacterium
TACCCTGAGCGCATGTGTTTTAGACCAATTCCATCCCCACGATCGGGGGCACTCTTAAATGCTTGTCCCGGAATTATTCCGGGGGGGTCCTCGCCGTTAGAAACAGGTGGGTTACCTTCCATTCCACCTCCCGATCGGTCAAGAGCGAGGTGATCCGCTTTACGGCGCCGGCGGCCTCCTCAGGCCCCGCGGCTTTTTCGAGGGCGTTCCGGTACCGCGTCGAAGGATCGCCGAGCCAGCGGCTGAGGTCTTCGGAACGGATTATCCGGGTTTCAGTGTAGCTCTCCGTTTCCGCGTACCCGATTGTTAATCCTGCGGCTACGCAGGCCTCGGTGAGGGTCTTTTCATCCCAATTGACCAGGGTGTTCTCCGGATCGCCGTAGATCGTCGGTTCCGCCCGCTCTAAAAGGGCGCGGAGCTCGCCGTCGGTGCCGGAGTCGATCAGTTCCGAGAGCCTGCTTCCCCTCGCGGGGATCGTCTCCGCTAAGGACACAACACCTCCGGAAACGAGAAGCCGCCGGAGGTGAGAGAAGAAGCCCTCTTTGTCGGGATACGGGAGCGACCCGTTTCGTCCGACCGCCGCTTCATAGCGGTTAGTCCTCGTTTCCGCGAGCTCGGAAAGGGGTGCACGGACCACCTCCGGACGGTCCGGAACGTCGAGGACCGACACGGCGTCTTCTATTCTTTGCCGTGTTTTATCATCCGAAGCGAGGACGGTGACTCCCCCCTCGGGAACCCTCCGAAGGGCCTCCCAGGCCAAAAAGAGGGACCCCGTGCTCACGTCGATAATCCGGTGGTGCCGCGCAGGCGATATTCCGGCGAAAACTCTTTCACGGACCCGCTCGAGTACGCCGCTTCCGGTTTCCGTTCCCCGGCGGATCCACCGTTCCCGCTCCCGGTCGGCGGGAGAAAAGGTGAGTATCTCCGCTGGCCGGATGCCTTCAGCGGCGGCCTCGAGCTGCAGCTCCCGGCGACGCATTATCCGCTCCTTGATGGCCCCCTCGTAGCCGAGTTCTCCCGGGCGGTAGAAGAGGGTCCCCTGCAGTCCCGCGGGTAGGTACTGCTGGGCCACCCAGTGGTCCCGGTAAGCGTGGGGATAGAGGTATCCCTCACCGTGGCCGAATCCCTTAGCGTCCCTGTTCGGGTCCTTGAGGTGGGCGGGGACCTCCGGCTGCTTCTCTGCTTCCACCGCTTTCAGGGCGTCGAAGTAGCCTAAGGAGCTGTTCGACTTAGGGGCGGCGGCCAGATACAGGGCGGCGTGGGTCAAATGGAACTGCCCCTCCGGGAGGCCGACCCGCTCGAAGGCGGCCGAAGCCGCCTGGACCACTACCAGGGCCTGGGGGTCGGCGAACCCCACGTCCTCGCAGGCGGAAATGAGCATCCGCCGAAAGATAAACTTCGGGTCTTCCCCGGCCCGGACCATTACCGCGAGCCAGTAGAGAACCGCGTCGGGATCGGAGCCTCTTATCGATTTGATAAAGGCGCTTATGGTATCGAAGTGGTAGTCCCCCTCTTTGTCGTAGAGAACGACCTTCCGCTGGATGCTCTCCTCGGCGGCGGCGAGGCTGATGTGTATGGTCTCGTCCTCCGGCGGCGGAAAACTGTCGGGAGTGGTCTCTACCGCGAGCTCGAGGGCGTTGAGAATACTCCGAGCGTCTCCCGCGGCGATCTCAGCGAGGTGTTCCAAGGCCCCCTCCTCGAATTCGATCCTGTACTTGCCGTATCCCCGTTCAGGGTCCCCGAGGGCATGCCGGGCGATTTCCAAGAGGTCTTCTTTGGTAAGGGTGGTGAGCTGAAAGACCCGGCTCCTGCTGACTAAGGCGGAGTTGACCTCGAAGTAGGGGTTTTCGGTTGTCGCACCTATCAATATTATGGTCCCGTTCTCTACCCACGGGAGAAGGGCGTCCTGCTGGGCCTTGTTCCACCGGTGCACCTCGTCCACGAAGAGGATAGTCCGTTTTCCGTAGAGGTCCGCCTGTTCCTTTGCTTTTTCGATACCTTCCCGGATCTGCTTGACCCCGGAAAGGACGGCGTTCAGGGTCTGAAAATCACTCCGGGTGGTGTTGGCGATGACCCTGGCTAGGGTGGTTTTTCCGGTTCCCGGGGGCCCCGAAAAGATGATCGACGTGAGCTGGTCGGCCTGGATGGCCCTGCGCAGGAGTCTTCCGGGGCCGACGATGTGGTCCTGTCCCACGAACTCGTCGAGGGTCCTAGGTCTCATCCGGGCGGCTAAGGGCTCGTTTCCGGGTCGGATCTGTTCGAAAAGGTCCATAGGATACGAGTATACCCGGTGAATCAATACAAGGGAACTGAACTATCTTACGGTTTTTTGAATTTTTTCTTGACACCTGTAAAATCTATGGTAAACTATATTGAAACGTTTCAAATTACGTTATAAATATGGTTTCAATTTATAGGCTGGTGTAGTGAGGTAATGGCAACGATAAAGGACGTGGCGGTAAGAGCGGGTGTTTCTTCCGGAACAGTTTCCAATGTGCTCAATGGAAAGCAGGTATCTCCGGAGAAGGCGCGTCTCGTCCGGGATGCGATCAAGGTGTTGGGATATACCCCGAACGTTACGGCGCGGAGTCTCAAGACCAATCAGACCATGAACGTCGGGGTCATCCTGCCGACGATAAGCGATCCCGGATTTGCCCAAGTCTACACCGGGGTCGAAAGGGTCTTAGGAGAAAAGGGCTACACCGCCAGCCTGTATATCACCTCGGAGATATCCGCGAACGAGATCCGGATAATCGATACCATCTTTCAGCAGAATTGGGACGGAATTATACTTGCCACCTGCCAGCCGGACAACGACTATTTCTTCGGTGAGCTGGAAAAATCCCGTTCCCCCGTTGTCTTTATCGAGCGCGAGATTCCGGGCAAGAAGTTCAATTTCGTCGGATTCAATAATATTTCCAGTATCTTTCATGAAGTTCCTCACTACTTGCGGGAGGGATTCGAAAATTTTCTTGTTTTGACCGGTCCTATCAATTACTCATCCGAGAATGAGGTATTAAACGCCGTAATCGACGCAGTGGGTAGAGAATTCTCCGCCTCGGAGGAGACTGTTCGGCATGTTGAAACGAACTTCGATCGAGAGAGCTCCTTCAAGGCGATGGTCGGACTGCTTCAAATGGGGTATAAACCGGAAGTCATTATTACGACGGCTACCCCTCTTCTCGAGGGGGTCTTACAAGCATTAGCGATAACCCGGACGGTCTCCGCGGGAGCTCCTAAAATTTTGAGTCTTGGGGAAGATACCTGGACCGATTCATACTATCCGAACACAAGAATAATCCCGCGGCAGACGATGAAGGCGGGAGAGATAGCCGCCGAACTTCTGATTCAGGCCATCAATAAACCCAATTTGCACGAGGCGATGCATCGAAAGATAGATAACCGGTCGGTGCGGACCTCTATACAGACTTTTTCCGATTCGGGTACGGTTCCCGTCGTTACGAAGGGGAACAAGGTCAAGGTGCTTATGCTCGAGGGGAACGCATCTTCCGCGACATCAGCTCTTCTTGCCGATTTCAACAGCGGCTACAATCTCGACGCGGATATCGAATGTCTTTCCTATGAACGGCTCTACGAGAGAATCTTGAGCGAATCTTCTCGGGACACCGCGGATGTTTTCCAGGTAGACCTCGCATGGTCCTCCGATTTTATCTACGACGGAATTCTTGAAAATCTCGACGAGTACATCGCTACGGTCACTGAGGTAACCTCGGAGTACATTCCCGGAGTCCTCGAGAGTTATGCACGGCAAAACGGTCACTATTACGGCCTGCCCTATCTCTTCGGCACCCAGATCCTTTTTTACAGGAAGGACCTCTTCAGTAATCCGGAATTAAAGCTCCTGTTCAAAGAACGATACGGTACCAATTTGAGCCCGCCCACGAACTGGACCGAGTTCAACGCCATAGCCAAATTTTTTACCAAAAGGTACAACCCCCAATCACCGGTCGAATACGGTACCACCCTCGGGGGGGCATATTCGAGCGGCGCGGTGTGTGAATTCCTTCCCCGGATGTGGGCCTTCGAAGGAAAGCCCCTCGATAGTTACGGAAGGGTTTCGCTCTCGTCCCAGGAGACGCGGTGGGCGCTCGAAAACTATGTAGAGAGTTTTGCCTACGCCTCTCCCGACTCGATCAATAACTGGTGGGATGAGCAGGTAGAAGAATTTTCTTCCGGGAACGCGGCTATGATGATCCTCTTCGTCGCTCATGTGACGAATATCGTGGACCGAAACAGGTCGAAGGTCGTCGGAAAAATCGGATACGCCACGATACCGGGGGGAAAGCCGGTATTAGGAGGATGGTCCCTCGGCATCAACAGAAACAGCAGGCGCAAAGATGAGGCGTTCAAGTTCGTGAAATGGGCCACGGGCAGGGAAGTTGCGATCCCCTACGCAATTTTGGGGGGGACGACCCCGTCTCTCAGTTTGTATAAGAGCTCCGAGCTGGTCGAAATCTATCCGTGGCTCCCTAAGGTGCTGGAGGTTTTTCCGCAAAGCAGACAGCGTAAGGTTTCGAAAGCCACTACGTGTGGAAAGATATCGGAGAGACAGTATGAGCTCATACTCGGAGAAGCCGTACATAAAGCGGTAACCGGTGAACTTCAGGCAGCCGAAGCATTGCAACGGGCCGACCTGGCGATGAACGCGCTGCTCGACCGGCCCGGAGAAATAAATAATTTCAAGGAGAGGGGAAATGGGTACAAGTTCAATTGATCTTGATATGAATATCGATCCGATAATGCCTCGGAACAAGAGTTTTGGGATCGGATGTATCGGATCGGGATTCATCATGCGGGATGTCCAGCTTGTCGCGTACGGCGATGCGGGATTCAATCCCGTTGCGATTGCGAGCCGTCGGAGAGAAACGGCTCAAGAGGCTGCCGACGCGCGGGGAGTTCCTCAAGTCTACGATTCATGGAAGGAACTCATTCGGGACACGAACGTAGAGATTCTGGATATAGCGTATCCTCCTCATCTGCAGCTCGAGATCATCGAGGAGGCGGTGAAGGAATCCTCCCATATAAAAGGAATCCTTGCTCAGAAACCCCTGGCGATGAACAGGGAAGAAGGGAAAAAATGCGTCGACCTGTGCAGGAAGGCCGGAATAAAGCTCGCCGTCAACTCGAACATGAGGTACGACCAGTCGATGCGGGCGTGTAAGACAATCCTCGACAGGGGGTATCTCGGCGAACCTGTGTTAGCTACTATCGAGATGCGGGCTATTCCCCACTGGCAGGAGTTCCTCAAGGACTATGATAGGCTGACAATCCTCAATATGAGTATTCACCACATTGATATCTACCGCTACCTCTTCGGTGATCCTGAAAAGGTGGTCGCCGACTGCAGAAAGGACCCGAGGACGGAGTTCGATCACCGGGACGGGATAGCCCTGTATACCCTCGCCTATGAGAACGGACTCAGGGCGATGAGCTTAGACGATGTCTGGGCGTGGCCCGGCGAGGGAGCGGAAAAGGACATCTATATAAAATGGCGCGTGGAAGGTACCGAGGGGATGGCTCAGGGGACCATCGGCTGGCCGTATTACCCTGTTCCGACTCCCAGTACCATCGATTTTACTACGAAAAAGGAGCCGGGATACTGGTTCAAACCTCGATGGGAAAAGGTGTGGTTTCCCGACGCTTTCGCGGGAACAATGGCCCAACTGATGAGAGCCGTCGAAGAGGATAGGGAACCGGAGATCAGCGGCACGGATAACTTGAGGACACTTGCTCTTGTAGATGCGTGTTATAAGTCCATCGAAGAAGAACGGACGATCAAGTTAAGCGAAATTATTTAAGCAGGAGGAAAATAATGATACATGTAGGAATTTTTACCGGATACTATCCGTACAGCTTGGAAGATACCATTTCCAAGCTCAAACAGCAGGAGTTTACCACGGTCCAGCTCGATCTCGCCTTCAAGGGAATGGAGCTCGGACCGGGGCAGTTGACTAAAGAAAAGTGTCATAAGATCCGTGACGCCTTCAGGGATGCGAACCTCCCCATATGCGCGGTGTCCGGATACACAAACATCATCCATCCGGATCCCTCGGAAAGGAAGAAACGGGTCGGATATTTAAAGGAAATAATCCGGCACGCCCGTGATCTGGGGACCCCTTACGTCATCTCGGAAACGGGGACCTTCAATACCTCAAGCGATTGGGTGCACGATCCGAAGAACAAGACCGAGGAAGGATACGCCGAGGCCCGTAAGGTCATCATGGAGCTCGTTCAGGAGGCCTACGATCACGGCGCGGTATTCTTGGTCGAAAACTACGTCAACAACGTTATCGGATCGGTGGAAGAGGTCTTACGGTTATTCACCGATATCAATCACACCGCCTTAGGGCTTTTGATGGATCCCACGAATTATTTCGACGACGCGAATATCGATCACATGGATCGGACCTTGAACAAGGTTTTCGATGCGGTGGCGGACAAGATTAAAATCGCCCACGCTAAGGACTGCAAGCGGACCGAGAAAGTCGAGGAAAAGCACGCTAAGCTCGACGCAAGTGAGGCGCATACCTTTCGCGGAGCCGGTGCCGTTGAGCTGCCCGCTCCCGGAATGGGAAGTCTCAACTTCGACCTTTATCTCGAGAGACTGAGTAAGCTGCACCCGAATATCCCTATCATCATCGAGCATCTCGATGAATCGGACATACCTCGAGCAAAAAAGTTCTTAGACGACAAGCTGAAAAAAATCGGGGTATAGTTCCCCGAAATAAAAATTAAGGAGTTTTGTATGAAGTGCAAAGCAAGATTTGTATGGCTGCTCCTCGTTATCGCCTTCGTTGCGATGTCGGGAACCGCCGTATTCGCCGCCGGGCAACAAGAGGCGGCAGGTGCCGAAGAGGGCGCGGAAGGAGGATGGGTCGTCGGAGTCAGCAACGGATACATCGGCAACAGCTGGCGAACCCAGATGATCGACGCCATCGAAAAACTCGGTCAATTCTACGAAGGCAAGGGGCTTATCAAGGACATTATCGTTCAGAATGCCGGCCTGGATACGAACAACCAAATTGCTCAGATCCGGAATATGATAGCGGAGAGGGTCGATCTTCTTCTTATCGATCCCAACTCCGAGACCGCCCTCAATCCGGTCATCGAAGAAGCCGTGGCCCGGGGTATCACCGTAGTTGTCATGGACCAGCCGGTGACTACCGATGAATGTGTCAGCGTCTCGATCAATCAGGAGACCTGGGGCGAGAACCTGGCGGAGTGGCTCTGTGAGGAGCTCGACGGAAGCGGAAACATCGTCCGAATAGAAGGATTGGCCGGACACCCCGCCAATGTAGGCAGGGTAGTCGGTATGGACCGAGTCCTCCGGGAGTACCCGGACATTGATTTGCTGGCAAGTGTAAACGGTGACTGGGTACAAGCCGGTTCTCAGCAGGTAATGTCCGATCTTCTTGCCTCGTATACCGATATCGACGGTGTTCTTTCCCAAGACGGAATGGCCTTGGGAGTAATTCAGGCCTACGAGGCCGCCGGAGACGATCTTCCCCTCGTCACCGGAGAAACTCAGGTTGCCTTTCTTCATAAATGGAATGAGCTCAAGGCCGAAACTGATTTCTACACCTACGCCCAGAACAATCCTCCGGGAATCGGCGCAACCGCTTTAGGAATCGGAATCCGGCTGCTCCAGGGCAAGGAATTCAAGGAAGGAGTCCTGTCCGCAACAGATAAGTATCCGCGGGTCTACTTCTACGAGGTGAAGCACCACATCACCAATGAGAACTTTGACGAATACTACGCGGAATACAAGGACGAACCTCCTACGTACTTTCCCGACGAGCATCTCTCTGAAGAAGAGCTGGACGCTCTCTTCAAGTAAAGTAGACATTTTTACCGGAGCGGAGACGCGGTATGCGTCTCCGCTCCTATTGTGGATAGGTAGCCAGTATGAAAGACTCACGTCAGTATGAAACGATTCTAGAAGCCCGGTCCATTCTCAAACGTTTCGGAGGGGTAACCGCTCTCAAAGACGGAAATATATGTATTCGGAAGGGCAAAATAGGAGGTCTCCTCGGTGCGAACGGCTCGGGAAAGACCACCCTCTCGAGAATCCTTACGGGCATTTATCAGCCCACCAAGGGGGATTTATTCCTCGGAGGCGAATGTGTACAGATACCGTCCCCTATATTTGCGGCGGAAAACGGTATCGTCATGGTGCACCAACATTTGAGCCTTATCCCCGAATTGACCGTTTGGGAGAATGTCCTTCTCGGTAACGAAAAGAAATCGAAACTCGGTTTTGTTAGAGACAAAGAAATGGTGGATACGGTCGAATCCCTCATCGGGCGATTCAATGCGAACATTGATCTCGAGGAAAGCGTCAAGAATCTATCTCAGGCCAAGAGACAGATTGTCGAGATCGCGAAGGCCCTTTCTCGGAAGCCTAGTCTGCTCATCTTCGACGAACCCACCTCCGCCCTCGAGAAGGAAGAGGTAGACAGCTTGTTTACGGTTATGCGTTCCTTGAAAGAGGAAGGGGTTTCCATGGTTTTTACATCCCATCGAATGTGGGAGGTCATGGAAATCTGCGACTATGTGACTGTATTCAGAAACGGCATGTTTGTCGGAGAGATCGACTTCGAGCGGGACGGCAAAGAGGAGCGCAAGATAGTCGAGCTCATTACAGGGAAACAGGTGGATCAGGAATATACCGGTACTCGAAAAACCGGACCGGGTGGAACCCGTACCCCCGTTTTCGGTCTCGAGGGGATTAAGCTCCAGGGCTTTCCCTATCCCGAGGGACACGGCGGGATATCCTTTCGCGTTTCCCGGGGAGAGATAGTCGGCATCGCGGGGCTCAACGGACAGGGACAGGAAGAGCTTCTCCTAACCCTATCCGGCTATGTAAAGCCCGCTTCCGGACATTTTGTTCTCAACGATCAGCTAGTCGGGCTGAACTCCCCCCGGGAAGCGGTAAAAAGGGGCATCGTCCTGGTTCCCGGAGACCGGGTAGAGGAAGGATTATTCGTCCAGCACGATGTCAGTTTCAATATCAATTTCCCTTTTCTCTCGGTGCGTGACAAAAACGCGGTTTTGAATTACGGAAAATTGAGAGACAACGCGAGCAAGATAATCAAGAGACTCTCGATACAGCCTCCCGACGAAAAGATCCCGGTTGAGAACTTGAGCGGTGGGAATCAGCAAAAGATCGTCATCGGAAAATGGCTCCTTTTGGAACCGAATATCCTGCTCTTGAGCGATCCCGCGAAGGGTGTGGATGTGCAGGCTAAAGTCGAGCTGTATACCACAGTCCGCGAGCTCGCCGAACGGGGAACCGCGGTAGTTCTCTATGCGAGCGACAACAAGGAGCTTATTCAGATGTGCGACAGGGTGTTTGTTATGTTCGAAGGGAGTATAGTGGAGGAATTGTCCACCGAAACGCTCAAAGCGGAGGAGCTTACGGCACATTCGTTGAGGTCCCGAGTCTATGCGGAGGAGGGGAGTAATGAATAAAACGGTACGAAACTCTCTTAACGCTATACGGAAGACACCCTATTTCTCGACCTTAATCGTTTTCGTCCTCTTGGTCCTGATCAACGCCATTATACAGCCTTACTTCTTCAGCGGTTATATTCTGAGACTTAATCTCCTAAGCTTTACCCCTCTCATACTTATCGCCATGGCTCAGGGGGTCGTTATTCTTCTCGGAGGGGTGGATCTCTCCATAGGTGCGGCGATTACCCTTATAAACGTGGTTATGGCCTCGATCATGAAAGAGAGTTTCGGAAGCGTTGTTCTCGCTCTCGTCGTGGGGCTGTGTATCGGTATCGGTATCGGGCTTTTCAACGGGTTTACGATCGGATTCTTGAAGCTGCCTGCCATTGTGGCGACCTTCGCGAGCGGGGCGATATGGGGCGGACTGGCTTTGATTATTATGCCGGCACCGGGCGGATTCGTTCCGAAGTTCTTCTACAAGCTCTACCAGCGTGATCTTTTCCATTTTCTTCCGGTCCCTCTTGTTTTGATACTCATCGCCGCGGGAATTTGGTTTTTCCTGAGTAGGAGGCCCTTCTACCGGCATCTCTACGCTACCGGAGGAAACGAGCAGGCGGCGTTCGCAAGCTGGATCAATACTCGGATGATCAAGCTGAAGGCATTTACACTCTGCGGTGTCTTTACAGGACTGGCTTCCTACATGGTTACCATGCAGGCGGCCTCCGGCGATCCGAACTTAGGACAGGCATTTACCCTACCCTCGGTCGCGGCGGTGGTTATCGGAGGGATCTCCCTTTACGGCGGACGAGGCAGGCTTATCGGGGCGGTCTTAGGAGCGTGTATCTTCGGGCTTCTTACAAACATCATCTACTTCGCGAAGATCTCCTCCTTCTATCAGGACCTTATCCGCGGAGCGATTATCATCATAGCCTTGATAGTCTCTCTGATACCGTCCCTTAAAAAAACACAACTAACAGGCGATGGGTAGTAATATGAAAATACGGACCTTAGAATTAAAAGGACTCCTGCAGAACAAGGTGTTTATCGCTTTTCTTATGGCGGTGGCGCTCTTTATTCTCTGGGGTATTATTTCACCGGGGTTTCTCAAGATCAGTCATGTAATGAATGTTTTGAGCCTGTCCTCTTTCTTAGGGATAATCGCGCTCGGACAGACGATCGTTATCATCTCCGGATCGGAAGGGCTCGACCTCTCGGTCGGAGCGGTTGTCTCCCTCGCTTCGGTGATGGCGGCTAAGATTATGCAGGGGGATAACGGGAACGTCCTTCCGGCGGTTCTCCTGGTGCTGGCCACCGGCTTTATTATCGGTACGATCAGCGGGGTGGGGGTGTCGTTCTTCCATGTTCCCGCATTAGTGATGACTCTGGCGATGGGGAGCGTCGTAGGCGGATTCTCCCTGGTTTACACAAACGGACAGCCTACGGGAAGGGGGGCCGATTTGATAGTCTCCCTTGGTTCCGGACGACTCGGACCCTTTCCGAATATTCTCATTATTTGGATCGTCGTCTCCATTATCGCCATGTTCTCTTTCCGAAGGCTCAAGTGGGGAAAGAAGCTCTTTGCAGTCGGCGCGAACGATATTACCGCTAAGCTTTCCGGGGTTCGTACGCGGCTTGTACGTATGTTCGCATATTCCCTGTCGGGTATCATATCCGCAATGGCGGGAATTTTTCTCCTCGGATATACGGAGATGCCGTATCTCGATATCGGGTCAATTTATATTATGCCCTCGGTTGCGGCGGTAGTCATAGGCGGCGTGAGTTTGAGCGGAGGAAGGGGGAGTTATCTCGGCGTCATAGCCGGGGCCGTCGTCCTCACCACCCTCAACAGCATTCTCGTCTCGCTGCGCATGGGTCAGGGGGGAAGACAGATCGTATACGGACTCGTTATCCTCGTGGTGCTCTCGGCATATACAATTAAAAGAAGAAACTAGTAGGGAATACACATGAACGGCAGAGAAAAAATACTTAATGCTTTGAATCATCAGGAGGGACCGGTACCGATGGATTTCGGAGGCGGGCCGACCACCGGCATACACTGCAGCGTTGTCGAGAGCTTAAGAAAATACTACGGTCTCGAGAACAGGCCGGTTACGATTATAGAACCCTTTCAGATGCTCGGGCTGATCGAGGAGGACCTTCTCGATGCGATGGGGGTCGACACAATTCCCTTCTGGAACCCCTACACCATGTTCGGCTATAAGAACGATGGATGGAAGGAATGGAATACCCCGTGGGGGCAGGCCGTCTTGGTGGGAAGGAATTTCACTACAACTAGAAATGAGAACGGAGATGTTTTTATCTACCCCGAGGGGGATTTGTCAGTTCCTCCCAGCGGAAAGATGCCGAGGAACGGATATTTCTTCGACAGCATTATTAGACAGGAACCGATAGATGATGAAAACCTCGATCCGAAGGACAATCTCGAAGAGTTCGGCGAGATTGATAGCGAGGTTATAGACGATTTAAGGGCCGCGGCGGGGAATGTGCGAGACTCCGGACGGGCGGTCTTTGCCAACTTCGGGGGTACCGCCATAGGCGACATCGCGCTGGTACCCGGACCCCAGCTGAAACATCCGAAGGGAATCCGGGACGTTACCGAATGGTATATCTCCACGGTGACTCGGCAGGATTATCTTAGAAAGGTTTTTGACCGGGAGGTCGACATAGGGCTAACGAATCTTGATAAGATAAACAGGGCCGTAGGAGACGCCGTGGATATAGTCTATATATGCGGTACCGATTTCGGGACCCAGACATCCACTTTCTGCTCCACCGAGACCTACGAAGAACTTTACGCGCCCTACTACAAGAGGATAAACGATTGGATTCACGGAAATACCTCATGGAAAACCTTCAAGCACAGTTGCGGAGCGGTGGCCGAGTTTATTCCCCGCTTCATCGAATCGGGATTCGATATCATCAATCCGGTACAGCTTTCAGCGGCAGGTATGGACGGAAGGGTCCTGAAGGAAAAATATGGCGACAAGATAACCTTCTGGGGAGGGGGAGTCGACACCCAGAAAACCCTTCCCTTCGGTACTCCCGAGGAAGTAACTCGTGAGGTGACCGAACGATGTGAACTCTTCGCTTCCGGCGGCGGCTTCGTGTTCAATACGATTCACAATGTCCAGGCAAAGACCCCGGTGGAAAATGTCGTTGCCATGATCGATGCCGTCAAGGATTTCAACCGGCGGAGGAGATAACTCCGTCCGACGGGGGGCCCCGGCGCTTCAAGCAGTAGTAATTTTCCCCAAGGCCTCCCGGAGGCTTTCAACGGTAACGGGCTTGACGAGGTAATCGTCCATCCCGAGGGCGAGAAAGTGGTCCCGCTCATCCTGGAGGGCATGGGCGGTCAGGGCGATGATGGGGATAGAGCTATCGAAGCCGTCCTCCCGGGAGGCGCGGATTCTTCGTGTCGTCTCGCAGCCGTCTAAGACCGGCATCTGGATGTCCATGATGATACAGTCGAAAGAGTCGTCTCCTCTGAGTGCTTCGAGGACCCCTCTGCCGTCGGTGACCGCGGTCACCTTGTGTCCTTCTTTCTCGAGGAGCCGGGCGGCTACCAAACGGTTTATCCGATTGTCCTCGGCTAATAATATTCGCAGGGATGCCGATTGTACCGCCGCCTCTTCTTCCGGTTCAAAGGGAGGTTCGGTCCCGGCGGTCTTGACGAATACGGTAAAATTGACCCGGGTGCCCCGGTCCTCCTCGCTCTCGATCCATACCGTGCCGCCCAAGAGCTCGGTGAGCCTCCGCACGATGGTAAGTCCCAAGCCGGTCCCCTGATATCTCTTCGCGTAGGAACCGTCGGCCTGGACGAAGGGCTTGAAGATGTTATCGATCTCTTCTTCGGGAATACCCATACCCGTATCGGATACGGTGAAGTGGAGGCGGATTCCCTCTTCACTACGGTCATAGATACCGACGTCGACGGAGATCGATCCTGTTTCGGTAAACTTGAGAGAGTTTCCGATCAGGTTGAATAAGATTTGCCTGATACGTCCGATATCGCCTATGAGGAAGGAGGGAATCTCCTCGTCGAGGCTTATTTCGAGCTCGAGACCCTTCTTGGATGCGGCTTCGCTAAAGAGCTTGACCGCCCGTTTTACTTCGTCGGTAAGGCGGAATCTCTCTTCGAAGAGCTCGAACTTTCCCGCCTCGATCTTGGAGAAGTCGAGGATGTCGTTGATGATAGTAAGGAGGGTCTTACCCGAGGTCAGGGCGCTCTCGATATATTCCCGCTGTTCCGCGGTGGTAATCGAGTCGCTTAGAAGCTGGAGCATCCCGATTACCCCGCTCATGGGAGTGCGTATCTCATGACTCATATTGGCGAGGAACTCCGATTTGGCCCTGCTTGCCTCTTCCGCCCGCTGTTTGGCGTGACGGTATCCCTCTTCGAGCTCGAGCCGTCTGATTCCCAATGCCAGGACCTTGCAGATCCGCTCTAATCTGAGAATTGCCGACTTTCCGTACCCTTCAGCGGCTCCCCACAAACCGATGCACCCGATCACCTCGCCCTCGACGATACAGGGAACGATGAGAATCGGTCCGAACGCGTCGATTCTCTCCATGATAATCGAACCTTCCTTCAATGCGAGTAAGTTTGCCTCTTTATCTCCGAGTAAAGCGGAGAGAGGGGACTGCCCGGGAAAGGTCTTAAAAGAGTCGTCCCTCAAGTCACGATACCACACGACACCGTAGGGGCTCCGGGCTATCTCCCGGGCATGTTTCAGGAACACCGCAAGGACTTGGGGAAGATCCGACTGTTCCAAGAACGAGCGGGTCAGCTCGTTTACCCGGGCATTGAACCTCGCTTCGTCGGCGAAGGCCGCCTCGCTTCGTTTGTGCTTGCTAATGTCCCGAAGCCCGATGAGGACGGCCTCTTCGCCGTGGAGCCGGATGAGGCCGGTATACATCTCCACCCATCGTTCATCTTCAGTGCCGTCTATAAGCTTGAATTGGACCCGGTCGAAGGCTTCCCTGAGGGTGATTTTTTCCCGGATGATCCTTCCGATCATTTTCCGGTAGCAGGGATGGATAACCCTGAATATCCGAAAGAAGGGTGATTCTATGAGCTCCTCGGCGGAAAGTCCGGTGAGGGCGGACATAGCCGGATTCGAAAATACGAAGGAAGGAGGATCCCCTTTGAGGATGGCTATGCCGTCCCCGGAGCTTTGCACGATGGTTTGGTACCGTTCGGTCATTTCCAGAAGGGCCTGCTCCTCCCTGATCCGGTCGGTTATGTCTCGATAGACCAGGAGGACCCGGGGTATGGTATCTTTGACCCGGATGGGGTGGATCTCCACGTGGAGCTTTCGTGTACCGGTCCCGGGAAAATCCCAGTCGATCCCGTAGATGACCGTCTCTCCACTGAAGGCCCGGGCGAAGCGGTGCTTCAGTTTCGTCTCGTAGATCTCTTCTCCCACGACCTCCCGAAGGGTCTTCCCGATAACATCTTTTCGGGTAATCCGTTTGATCTTGAGATACGTATTGTTCACGATGACGTACCGCTCGTCGGAATCGATGACTGCGATGACATCGCCGGAACTGTCGATCGCCTGTTGATAGGCAACGAGCTCACTCTCTCTGTCTTTGAGCTCTATAATCGATTCGGTGAAATCGGTGAGGGTCGATGTTCTCTGTGACGGGTTTGTGGTATCCACGACTCTTTCCTTAGGATAGTTGAAATCCCCATTTCCGGCAAGGCGATGAGACGGCCCCCGGACTTTCCCCGCCCACCTCTTCGTGGCAGAGTCGATCCAGAAGCGCCCTCCGCCTGGGGAAGAGCTACCGCTGGAAATACCGAAGAGAGTAGTAGAGGAGTCCCAGATACTCGTGAATTCCTAAGCTGCTCTCTTCGAATACCGAGGCGTCGGGGAGAAAGCTCAAAAAACCGTATCCGTGCCGGTTGCCTCGGTAGTCGGTGGGGGCGGGGACCACACGGAAGCCCGCGGCCTGAAAGCAACTGACCGCCCGGGGCATGTGATAGGCGGAGGTTACGAGGACGATCATTCCCGCTCCTATTCTCTTTCGGGCGTAGAGGGCGTTCTCCCAGGTGTTCGTGCTTCGGGTTTCGGTGGTGATCCGATCCGGCGAAAGGCCGGTGTTTACGAGGAGGCCCTCGGCGGCGGCCGCTTCGGGGATTTCGATCTTGTCCGACAGGACGATACCCCCCGTGGTAAGGATCTCGAGGCCGTACCGGCGCGCCAGGATTCCGCCGTAGACAGTCCGTTTGTAACCCCCCGGAGAGAGGGAGGCTCCCCCGGTTTCGGGCGACCGGGGAATTATACCCCCGCCGAGGATGACTACGTGTTCGTCCTTCAGAAGGATATCTTTCGGCATAGGAGCATACCGGTTTTCCAGGGGCAGGATAATCAAATCCCGTACCGGCTCGATGGAGAGGAAATACAGGAGGGCCGCCGCGGTCATACCGAAACCTTTGGCGAGCCTCTTCCTCCGTCGGATAAACACCACCGTGAACACGGTAAGGACGAAGACAAGCCCCGCGGGAAGGAGAAAAACCTGCACTGCTTTGATCACAAATCCCATGGAGCCATCATACGGCACTTTCATTTCTCCGGGAAGATGGGTACCCTGTTGAACAGGGAGTTTATTATGGAAACGGAAAACGTAGTAACCGCGGTAATCTCGGCGCCCCCGGATGCCGCGCCGGTGATTGCTCGAGAGTTCATCGCGAAGCGGGCCGCGGCTTGCGTGCAGATAATCCCCCGGATTCGAAGCTTTTACCGCTGGGAGGGGGAGATTCATGACGACGAGGAGGCGCTCCTTCTGGCAAAAACCGTCCGGAAGAGGATTGCCGACCTCGAGGAAATCCTCGAACGGGTACATCCCTATGAGGTCCCGGAGCTCCTTGTCTTTCCCGCCGCCGGAGGGCTTGCCGCCTATATCCGGTGGGTAGCGGAGGAGACGTGAGGGTCTATCCCGTATCCCTCGCGGAGACCGCCCGGAAACGATCGGTGTTTCAGAGCCCCCTAGGGGGCCGTCAAACGATCCGAGCCACCCGATGTGGGGGCTTTACCGGTTCAAGACCGGTTTCGGGAAAGGATCCGTCATTACGGGGGATGCCGGGATTATCCCTACGACAGGGAAATGTACAAGCTGCTCGCCGGGGCTCCGGTGCTGCACAACCCCTATCACCGCTGATTATCCTTTGCGGATAATCTCGTCCCAGTCGTAGACGGGGACGATCCGTTCTTCCGGCTCGAGGATGAGGAAATCGTCCTCGTTCCAATTCCCGTGGATCATATCTTTGAGCAGTCGAATGTTTCCTGAGATGCAGAGGAATTCCTTGCCCTCCCGTTCGGCCTCTTCCCTGCATCGATGCTTGAAGTCGAGGACCTCGGTCTCCGGCACTTCGATGTAGATAATCGAGTCTTCTGTGCCCGCCTTGAGCAAAGGATCGAGGGTTTCCATGATGTACCGGGCGTTTTCTTCTCCGTAGAGCTCCACGTATTCTTCGTAACTCTTGTCGATACCCATTTCCTTGGAAAAGGTCGAGGTCTTGAGATACCCCTCTCCCCGTTCCATATATCCGGCGGAGGTAAACTGCCGGCTCGGATTTTCGGCGAAATGCTTCTTGAAGCTCTCCTTGGAGCCTAAAAAGATGGTGCAGCAGTCGTGGGCCCGAGGTATTACCAGCTTGGAGCTTTTACTCGAAAGGCCTCGTGTGGAATTACCGCACAGCCCGTAGCCGAGAAGGACGGCATCGTAATCCTTTCCCGATTCATGGGCGGCATCGATCTTCTCCTGAATAAGGGCATGGAGGCGGCCGCTGTTGTCGTGACTGCCTTTTTCCGTAAAATCCAGATCGACGGTATGGGGTGACGATGCCACGGCCAAGCAGAGCTCGCGGGTAAAGACGTCGCAGCCTATCAGCTTGAAATACATATTTCCTCCGAAGGTGATTCTACTTTTACTCATTCTTCGAGGCAAGACCCCGAATCTTTTGTCCGGCCTTCGATTTGCCGGTCCCTCCGATTTTCAGTACGTTTAAATGGGTAAGAAAAAAAATGGAAGAAAGCCAATTACAGCAGACACTGGAGTCGGCGATCGAAACCGTCCGAAACCTTCCTTCTCATTCTCGAGAGACCGTCGAAAAAACCGCCGAGCGCCTCGATGATTATAAATATTCTCCGATTCTCCTGATACCGGTAGGTAACTTTACCAGGCTTACCAAGGAAGACATTATCGAAGAGATGAAACGGATCGTCGATCTGAGTGAATCCGAAATGCGTGATATGGGATTTACCGACGGCGCCGACCTCACGACCAAGAAGGACCAGCAGCTCAACCTCCTGGTTCATCATTACTCTCTCTTATCCCGTCTGAGAAACGACGAGCCCGAGGCATGGGACGAGGTCACCGAGCTCTACGAAGACGACTGATTTTACTGAATCCGTGTTATTCCAGTTTTCCGAGGAGCTCTTCGGCGGTGGTGTTCCCCGGGTCCTGTTCGAGGGCCCGGCGGAGCAGGTTTCGTGCTCGATTTTTCTCCTCCTCGAGGAGCGCCGCTATCGCCTGATTGGTCCGGCCCAGCGATTTTGCCTCGCCGCCGCCTATTTCGACCGCTTCGGCGTACAATTCTTCCGCCCGGCGGGTATTTCCGCCGAAGAGCTCCGCGTTGCCTAGGCTGATGAGTCCGTAGGGGCTTCGCTGGAGATCGACTGATTTTTGGGCGTAGTAGCGGATCAGGTTCCGGATGTCCCTCAATTCGGATTCGGGAGCCGAATCGATCGAATCGAGGTATTTACGGGTTTCGAGCCCCGACAGAGCGAAATAATCGTAGGTATTTTCACCGACCCTTTCTATCTTGTCGAGGAGGATGGCGGTAATCCGGTCTCTCAAGCTTTCGGAAAGGGTTTCGCTCCCGAGGTTTTTGATAAGCTCCAGGAAAACGAGGGCATCGTATCCCTCGGGGCGCTCAGGCCGGGTGTCCCGGGCTTCTTGCGCGTAACGAACCGCCTGATCGTGGAAACCGGTGGTGGCGTAGTGCATCGCGGCGGCGAGGAACACCTGGATGTCCGGGTCGGGCCGTCTGAGGAGCGCCGTTTCGAGACTCGACTCAGCGGCGAGAATACTTGCGGCGTCTGAGTTATGGAAAATCTCCCGGATCCCTATCTCTCCGGCTGGATTGATAACCGCTATCGATTGGATCAGGGAGAGCCACCGGACGAGGGCCCTGAATCCGGTATTTGTCATGGTGTACTGATAATTTTCGGGCTCCAGCTCTATCGCCCGTTCGAGAAGATCGATGCGCAGGGAGTCCCAAAGTCCGGAAAAATAATTTTTGTAGAATCTCTCCATGTCCGCGCCTTTCGGGTTCCCCCCCCCTAAAACGCTTTGGGCGGTATTGCGGATCTGCCGGGGAACCACTTCGTGGATACTCCGTCTTGTGGTCAAGAGAAAGGTCCTGAAGTGGAGCTCCGCGTCCTCGGGATAGACGGTAAGGTAGTCTTCGCCGATGGAGAGGGCGGTCTGCGGCTGCTCTGCGGCTTCCCGGTTCTTCATCACCTTTACCACAATCTCGGGAGGAGCCTCGCGGGAGGCGAGGAGGTCTAAGACGGCGTTATAGGCCTGATTGAGGCGTTCCTCGCTCCCCGCCGCGTTGGCTATGGTCAAGAGCCAATCCGCCGATTGAGTCGATCCCTCCTGCGCGTGGAAAGCCAAAAAGGTGGGCATTGCGTTCTCCGCCGTCGCTTTCGTCCGATCGGTGAAGGGTGTGTCGGCTAAAAATTCGACATATTCCACGAATATCTCGGGATTCCCCGGATTTTCTTCGATCGCCTCCCTTCTGGAGCGAGCCTCTTCGGGAATTTCGGAAACTTCATACCGGTCGATCCCGGTGAAGCTGATCTCAATGGTATAGTTCAAGTCCCCCGATTCGAGATACTGCCGTGGGTCGAAATCGAGGGCCCCGGCCGGGATCGAAGTTAAAATGAAAAATCCTAGAATGACGAAAACTGATCGAGTTGTCCTTTTCACGCCTTCCAGCATATCACGCTTGAAGCCGAATGAAAACCTGGCCGCGGGAGATGCCGCCGGTTATCGGGTTGTTCCAATCGGGCTTTTCACGATAGAATACCGACATGACACCTCCCGTGCTTATGAAACGGACCGATGACGGGAACGCCTTTTACACCGTCCGCTGGTCCCCCCTGGAGAAGGTCGAAAAGTATACGATCATAAAAAAAGTGCCCGCCATGGCCGGAATCTTCGAGCTCTACTTCGAGGACAATTACAAGAAGCTCATCCGGTTCTACGTCTCTAAGGTGTGGCTCGGCGGGCTCAGGTCCCAGCTCAGGAAGATAACCGACACCGAGCTTAACGAGGACGAGCGGTGGCGGGATGTCCTGGAGAACCGTACCTGCTATTACCGGTACGTCTTGAGCGAGTCCTTCACCGACCTGTCGGATGTCCTCTTCTACTTCTCGGAAAAGTATTTCCCGGGACAGCACCGGGCCGAGGATTCGGGACGGTACGATCAGATCTTCGTCGATGAGATCGAGCCGAACAAGATCGTCACCATCTAGATGCGGAAACCGCTTCGCTCGTGCCGGGTCACTTTGGCGACGATATCGTCGCCCTTAGCGGGGGTCAGCTCGGGCATACTCCCCGCCATACCGAGCTTGTCTCCCAGAACGCACAGGATTCCCCGAACCCCTTCGATTGCAGTAATGCGGTCCATCGCCTCTTTCATATCAGTCTCGGAGCGTATCAGGTTACAGGCGAGGGTGGCACAGGCGTCCGCCACGGCGGTGTCGTCGGCGTATACGGTGGCCAGATCGCACAGTCCGAAGCTCAAGCTGTGTCCCATGAGGGAGGAGGATGAACACAGCCCCGCCGGAAGCATGGATGCGGTAATTTTGAGGGCGAGCCGTCCGGCCAGGGGTGAAGCGGGTCCCGTGTAGAGACCCACCGTTATCGAAGAATCCTCCGAGGCCCCCGGGCCGAGCCTTCCGAGGTAGATATCCCCTCCGTTCTCGATGACCACCAATTCGGCCCCCTCCGTTCGAGTTTTCTCTCCGGCTGCCTCGGCAATCGCTCCCGCTACCGCGGCCATGGGGCCCGTCCCGGTCAGCTCGGAGGCCCGGATCATTCGGCGGACGATCAGCGGAGTCCGGCTCACATCTTCAGTGCTGAGAGGCGGAAGCGGCTCGAGGGCGGTTTCAAATTCGGGACAAATGCGGATGTACTCCTCGATTTCCCGCCGGGCTTCCCTAATGCCCCTACGGCAATCTTCCTCGCGGTCCGAACAGAAGCGATAGAGAGCTTCCCTGTACCGATAGGTGGAGAAACGGTACATCTTCTAGAAAAGGGCGGAGCAGGCCCCGTAGGGGCAGTTTTCGATGCAGTTGAGACATTCGATGCACTTCGCACCGTCGAAACCGATCTGCCGGGTGTCGGGATCGACAACGCGGATCGCCTCGGTGGGGCAGTGGGTCAAACAGTTCCCGCATTGGACGCACACCTCTTCGTCCCACCGAATTCCCCGGTCCGCCTCCTCGACGGTGACGTTGAAGGTGCCCACGTATCCCATCGCCCTTTCGATGTTTTCGACATCACCGGTGATGTCCAAGACCAGGTACCCCTGCTCGTCGGGGGTAACCTTCGCCCGGAATATATTCACTATCAAATCGTAGTCCTTGACCAGGTGATAGACTATGGGTTTTTCGGTCTCGCACCGGGGGAAGGACAACAGGAGTTTCTTGGTTATCATGTCTGCGGTTCCTTAATCACTAACGGCTTCATCCCACTGTCCGCCGGAAGCGGTGCGAGGGGAGGGGACACGAGGAACTCTCCCCCCTCGATCTCCTCCTTGAGGATCGCGGCGATTTCCCTGCTCCGGGAATAGGAGCTCAACGAGCCCACCTCTACCCGCCTCCCTTCGATGATCACCTCCCCCGATTTGAGATCCTCGTAGCTGATACGGGCAAGGACGTTTCCCGTCTTCTCGGGATAGTCGCGGGAGTAGTCGATGACCGGTGCGTAGATGTCCCGGTCCCGGACGGTGGTCGCCTCGAGGACTTCCCTGTCCAGGATGGGGATAGGTATTCCCACCCCTACGGCCATGCTCACGCCGTATCCCTTGAAGCTCACCCCCCTGACGAAATCGGGGTTCATCCGCTTCATGTCGCCGGTCAAGGCCAGGGTCCCCGCCCCCTCGGTCGGCACGCCCCTCTCGGTCCGTTCGCAGCGGGAGGCGTGCTGGGTCCCCTCGGCGTAGACATGCCCCTGGGCGCCGGCGAGCCATACCCTTGTCCCTATTCCTATCGTCCGGTAATAGGGATCGTTCAAAAGCGGTGAGAGCTGACCTGCGGAGCAGTAGGTGAGGTTCTTCATGTCGGGTTTGAGCAGCCCCAAATAGGTATAGATCGGCTTATCGGATCGGTTTACAGCCGCGTTGTAGTTTTGGTAGCAGTTACGGGGATTGACCATAATCGCCTGATTGAGATCATCGATGGTGAAGTAGGTGCGGATTTCTCTCCTGGGGTAGTCGTCGGTTCCGTAACTGAGGGCGAAGAGCTGGAGCTCCTCGCCCCTGATGAGGCGTTCGATGACGTGTCCTCCGCCGTAGCGGAAGTCCCCCGGGTAGTACATGTTGGCGGGATCGTTCTGCCTGAGCTCGGTGGCCCCGAGGTAGACATCCACCGCGGCGATCCCGGTGTATACCCGGACATCGTCGATCCAGGCCTCGGTCATTCGTATCTTGGGCTTGCTGTGGCCGAAGTTGAGAAAGCACCCGGAGGAACACATCGGCCCGAAGGTGGCGGTGGTAACCACGTCCACATCCTCGGCGGCGGCATCGAGCCCTTTTTCTTCGACGTAATCTATGACCTCCTCCGCGGTGAGGACGAAGGCCTTTTTCGATTCGATCTTTTTGTTTATTTCTTCATAGCTTTTCATATGCTCCGATAGTATGTGCGGTTTACCCCCTCTTGATCAATAGGTCATAATTTACCACAATGTAGTGACTTATGCAGATAAATGTTCCTAATCGAATCCGTAATCTCTGCGTTCGAGCTCTGAGCGAGTCCATAGAACCGCGGGTCATGATTCACCTCATCCGGGAGATTTTCCCTAACTACGACATCCACGCCCGTACCGGTTATCCCGCGAGTCTTTCCATTCCCAACATGGAAGTAGCGGGACAGATCGTTTCCGATGTCCTAGCGGGAGAAGAGTTCCCCAATTTTTTGACCCTCCTGATCCGTGCCCAGGAAGAGGGAATCATGGGACGGAAGTATCCCGTCGCGTATCTCAGGGAGATTATCAAGGAGACCTTTGATCTGGGGCTCATCTACGATTCGGTAAACAAGGTGTTCGTCGAAGATCCGAAGGTCAGGCAGACCCGCAACTGGGGAATTTTGGATGAAGGAAAGGAATACACCCTCGCCTTTCTGTCGGTGGATATCGTGGGGAACACACGGCTGGTGCGTACCTACAGTGAGCCGGTCGTTCACCGGGCCTACGCCGACCTCAAAGAAATTATCCAGAATACGATTATCCGCCGAAACGGGCGGTTCTGGAATTGGGAAGGTGACGGAGGGCTTGTAGCCTTCTTTTTCGGCAACAAGCACATGGCGGCCGCGGTAAGCGCAATCGAGATAATCCACGAGATGTATCTCTATAACCGTACCAGATGCGCCCTCGACGAGCCCCTGTCCATACGTATCGGGGTACACGCCGGCCCCTGTGAGTACAATAATACCCTGGAGAACTTGGAGAGGGTCCAGACCATATTAGAGACCTTCGAGCTCGAACGACAATCTCCCTCGGATGGGGTTACAATAAGCGTGGTCATCAAGGTGATGCTCGAAGAAATCATCTCCCAGAAGTTTAAATCCTTAGGGAACAGTAGGAACGGTCCCTTCACGTATCAGCTGGAGTTAGCCAAGAGATGAAGGTCTATGTCTGTACCGAAAAGCCGGCGGTGGAAAAGCATTTCGTTTCCCTCGAGCGTGCCCGCAGTGTCGGGTGCACCTTCCTGAAACCCGGCGAGCTTTCCGGCTTCTTGTCCGACGGACCGCCCCCCTGCATCTTGTATATTGATATCTCTTCGACTGAGGGAGGCGGATGGAGACAGCAGATCAAGTCTCTTCAGCGGAGCCATCCGAATATCCGGTTAGGTATCCTCGATCCTGCCGGTAATATCACCGATGTCGCCGAGCTCTTTCATCAAGGGATCGCCGATTACCTAAATAAACAGGCCTTGCAGAGAGGAATCGGTACGAAGAGGATTAAAAATGTTTTTGCCTTCAAGCCGAATCTCGATCACGGGAAGAGCGGCACCGCTTCGGAAAAACGCCGCGGGGGGGAGGCTCCCGCGGTCCGTTCGGGCTGGAAAACCGTCGCCTCCGGGTGGAAGGGAATACAGAGCGGAGTGGAGTACACATTCTCCATCATCTATGTCCGCCTCGACATGATGGAGGACTGGCGGAAGAAGGCCGGAGAGGGCCACATCAACGCGGTGCAGAAGATCTTCCACGATCATGTAGAAAACGTCTTCGCCCATGTGGGCGGTCGGATTTGGATGTGGATGAACGACTCCGGACTCGTCTTAGTACCCTTCGACGGGAAAAGCTGTCCGTTTCTCCTTCCCGCCATCCGCCTTATTCTCAACAGGGACCTCACCAGCATAGAACTGTATAGATACAATTCTTCCATCACCTACACAATAGCCCTCCACATCGGGAACACCTTTTATAAAGCCCGGGGGAAAACCGGAGATATCATCTCCGATACGGTCAATTTCATCTTCCATCTGGCCAAACACTACACCAAACCGGGGAATCTCTACCTGACCGACGCCGTCTACCCTTTCATCCCCGGAGGGCTCGAGGATTTGTTCGTGGAGGCCGAGCCCTTCGAGGGGACCGGCCTGTACAGAATGCATCCGCCGAAGAGATAAGCCTATTCGATCGGGGCTTCGTGTACCGAGTAGATTTCCGCGTTTTCCTCCTTGAGCCTCTGAAGCGCCTCTTCCGGAAGGGCGTCGTCGATCTGTATGTTCGCGCATGCCCCTTCAGCGCCGCTGAATATGAGGTTCTCCATGCTTTCCACATTGATATCGGCCTCCCGGACAATACGAAGTACGTCCGAAAGGACCCCTACCCGGTTGTGATGCCGTACCGAGAGGAGATACTTCGCCGGTGTGCTCAGTGAGAGATTGACGCAATTACGTACCTTTCCCGTCGAGGCGTACGTCGATAAGATGGCGATGGCCTCTTCGGCCACCGCATTCTGGGCCTGATTGGTGGATGCCCCGATGTGATGGGTACAGTAGATACCCGGAATGTCCTTGATTGCACCTGTGAAATCGCCGCTTTTTCCCGAAGGCTCATCGTTCATGACGTCGAGGCCCGCCCGGATTCCCTTCGCCTCCACCGCTTCGATGAGGGCCTCCTCGTCGACTATGTCCGCTCGGGAGGTATTGATGAAGTAGGCTCCTTCCTTCATCGCGGCAAAGAAGTCTTTCCCGATCAGCCCCTTGGTCTCGGGGGTAAGGGCCATGTGGACGCTCACGATGTCCGCGTCCGCCGCGACCTCGAGGGGTGTGGCCCGGAAGCCGATTCCCATCGCCTCGGCAACTTCCCTGTTCAGGGACCTGCTGTAGGCGATAATCTTGAAACCGAATCCCTTCGCTCGGTGGATCACCTCCCGGCCTATGGTCCCCGTTCCGATGATGCCTAAACTCTTCCCGTAGAGTCCGTCCGCCTTAGAGTACTCTTGTTTGTCCCACCGGCCCCGGCGCAGATCGATCACGTTGTCGGGGATTCTCCGGTCGATACCGGTAATGAGCCCTAAGGTGAGCTCCGCCACCGCCGCCGCGTTCTTTCCGGGGCAGTTTGCCACGTACACGCTCAAGGCGGAGGCGGTATCGACATCGATGGTATTGTATCCGGCCCCCGCCCGAATAATCAGATGGAGCTCCGAGTCCGCCCGGATCATCTCTCCGGTTACCTTCGTGGAGCGTACGATGAGGACCTCCGGTTTCTCCCGCTCGAGCAGGTCGGTTAATGTTTCATCCTTCGCCGCGGGCTCGTAGATCACCTCGTATCCCTCTTCCTTCATCCTCCGGACCGCCTGGTCCGGAAACTTGTCCGCCGCCACAACCTTTAAAGACATAATTCCTCCTTTTTCTTTGCTCCTTACACCGGTTCCAGAATAAACCCGGTTAAAAAGAATTGTCAAATCAGGAAATCGCAGTATCATGAAGGCAGGAGGGGAAACCCTTCAAAGGTACAGTGAACGATGTCCTGCGCTTAGGGAACTTCCTCATTATTCGACTCCCTCTCCGGAATATTTATAGCCGTTGTTTCTCACCGGCAAACCCCGGCTGTAACCCCGTGACACCTTCGCGCCGGAATTGTAGAATACGGGAGTATGAACGAATCTACCATCACCGCCGACGTGGCGATCATCGGCGCGGGAGTAAGCGGGGCTTCGGTGGCCCGGACCCTGTCAAGGTACGAGCTCGACGTGGTTCTCCTCGAAAAGGAGGCGGACGTCGCTTTTCAGACCTCCAAGGCCAACAGCGGTATCATCCACGCAGGTTTTCATCACAACAAGAAATATCTCAAAACCGAGCTCGAGCTTCGGGGCAACATGATGTTCGACCGGCTCCACCGGGAGTTGGGGTTTCCCTTTCACCGGTGCGGAATCCTCGTCGTGGCCATGGAGCGGGAAGAGCTGAAATATATCTGGCACCTCTACGAGCAGGGGAGGGAAAACGGAGTCTTCGGTATGGAGATGTGTTCCCGGGAGCGGATGCTCGACCTAGAACCGGGGCTCAACGCCGACACGGCCGGCGGGCTCTATGCCCCGAGCGGCGGGATCATCGAACCGTATCTCTACGGATTCACTCTGGTGGAATCGGCTAAGAAGAACGGGGTCCGGGTGTTCACCGAGTTCGAGGTCGTCGAAGCCCGGCGGACGGAGGAACGCTATACTTTGACGACCCCGGACGGCCGTACCCTCGAGACGCGCTATGTGGTCAATGCCGCGGGACTGTACGCCGACGAGGTGTCCCGTATTTTCGGCGGTGAGGAGTTTACCATTACCCCGCGGAAGGGGGAGTACTACGTAATGGACAAGACCACAGAGGCCCGGCCCCGGCATATCCTGTTTCCGGTCCCCACCGCGGTATCAAAGGGGATACTTATTATCCCCACCGTGGAGGGTACGGTATTAGTCGGACCCACCGCGGAGGAACTCCGGGACAAGGAGGACCTCTCCACCTCCGTCGACAAGCTCGAGATCGCCTTCAATGCTTCGCGGAAGATGATGCGCTCAGTCAGCCGGGGGGACGTGATCACCACCTTCGCCGGGAGCAGGCCGAGCATGAAGGGCGGAGATTTCTACATCGCCCTCTCCGAGAAGGCTCCCCGGTTTGTCCAGGTCGCGGGTATCCAGTCCCCGGGGCTCACCGCCTCTCCGGCTATCGGGGAATACGTCAAGGATATCCTGAAGCGGGCCGGGTGCAGACTCGTCGAAAAGGTCGAATTCGATCCTTATGTAGAAAAGGAGCCCCGTTTGAGCGGAATGGATTACGACGAGATCGACGCGCTCATCGCGAGAGACTCCGCGTACGGGAACATCGTCTGCCGATGCGAAAACGTTTCGGAGGCGGAGATCGTCGCCGCGATACGTAAGGGTCACAGGACCTTAGACGGTATCAAGTTCTATTCCCGCGCGGGGATGGGGAGGTGTCAGGGAGGATTCTGTACGTATAAGATTTTGAAAATACTCATGCGTGAGACCGGAATGAGGTACAATGAAATAACCAAAAACGGAAAGGGGAGCACCTTACTGGCCGGGGAGCTGGGTGGGTCCGGGAGTGTGTCCCCATGAAGGATATCTTTACGGATGTCGCGGTAATCGGCGGCGGAGCGGCGGGAATGGCGGCGGCCCTCGAGATTCGGGAGCGGGGACATACGGCGGTCATCATCGAGAGGGAGGAACGCCTCGGGGGTATCCTCCTGCAGTGCATCCATAACGGCTTCGGACTTATCGAGTTCGAGGAGGAGTTGACCGGTCCCGAATACGCGGAAAACTTTTTTTTAAGGATTCACTCTTCCGGTGAGGACGACTCAGGGATAGAGACACTGACCGGCACGACGGTCGTATCGATCGAGATGAACGAGACGGAGGGACCCGTTAAAGACGGCCGCCGGGTGGTCTGCGTCAACGCCCGGGACGGGATAATCCGAATAAACTGCCGGGCTGCGGTCCTTGCCATGGGATGCCGCGAGCGAAACCGGGGAAACCTGCGGATACCGGGCACCCGTCCCTCCGGGATTTACACGGCGGGGCTTGCCCAGCGGCTCATCAACATGGAGGGGTATATCCCCGGAAAGGAGGCGGTGATAATCGGTTCCGGCGACATCGGACTCATCGTGGCGAGGCGAATGGTATGGTCCGGCTGCAGGGTCCGCGGGGTGGTGGAGATCCTTCCGTACCCCTCGGGGCTGACGCGGAACATAGTCCAATGCCTCGCCGACTTCGATATCCCCCTGTATTTGAGCCACATCGTTACCCGTATTTACGGCCGGCACCGGATGGAGGGGGTCGACGTAACCCCTCTGGAAAACGGAGTACCCGATTACGAGAGGAGATTTCACATCCCCTGCGACACCCTTCTGATATCGGCGGGGCTCATCCCCGAAAATGAGCTCTCCAAGGAGGCCGGAGTGGAGATCAACCCCCAGACCGGCGGGCCCTTAGTCGATGCGACTAGGATGACCTCGGTGGAGGGGCTTTTTGCCGCTGGAAACGTTCTTCACGTCCACGATATCGTCGATTACGTAACCGAAGAGGCCCGGCGGACCGGGGGATATGCCGCGGACTATATCGAGGGGATACGGCCCGCGCGTCAAGTCCGGGTGCGGGCCGGGAGCAACGTCCGCTACGTCAATCCGACACGATTCGATCCCACCCGGGCCGACCGGATCTACTTCCGGAGCCTCATCGTCAAGAACAAGGCGATGGTAACCGTCTCCGTCGACGGAAAAACGGTCCGGGAGATCAAGAAACGGCACGTCCAGCCCTCGGAGATGGTCTTCGTGGACCTCTCCGCGGAGGACTTTCGCTCTCTCAACCTTAAGCGGGAAAGCCTTCCCGGCGGTGAGCCGGTCATGGAGGTGAGCATCCGATGAAGGGAGAGACACGCGAGCTCGTATGTATAAGCTGCCCGGTGGGGTGCCGTCTCGAGGCTGTGCTGAACGGGGACGGATCTCTTTCCGTATCGGGAAACCAGTGTCCCAAGGGAGAGGAGTACGCCCGTGAGGAAATCCGGGCCCCGAAGCGGATCGTGACCACCACGGTACGCCTCGCAGGCCCCGGCCGCCGAAGGGTTCCGGTCAGGACCGATAAGCCGCTGCCCAAGGAACGGATAGAACCCCTCCTATCCGTGCTTCACACCATGGTGCTCGATCCGCCGGTCGGCAAAGGCGACCGGGTCTTGAGCGACGTGGGAGGCACCGGGGTAGACGTGGTGGCCTCGTTGTCCGTGGAGTAGCGGTTACTTCTGACCGTAGTAGGCGTCGGGGCCGTGCTTCCGCATAAAGTGCTTATTGAGCTGCGTCCTCGGGGTGGGGCCCGCCTCGGGACAGACCGATTCGGTGTACATGGCCATCCGGGCCACCGCCTCTAAGGCCACCGCATTCTTCACCGCCTCCGCCGGGTTCTTTCCCCAGGTAAAGGGCCCGTGGTGAGGAAGGAGCACCGCAGGAACGTGCTCCGGATTGATCCCCTCCCGGGCGAATCGCTCGACGATCACCGTTCCGCTGTTTTCTTCATAATCGGTTTCGATCTCGTCTACCGTCAGCTGCCGGGTCAAGGGCACCGGTCCGTAGAAGTGATCCGCGTGGGTGGTCCCGTAACAGGGAATTTCCCGGCAGGCCTGGGCCCAGGCGGTGGCGCAGGTCGAATGGGTGTGGACTATGCCCCCGATCGTGGGGAAGCGGCGGTAGAGCACCCGATGGGTGGGACCGTCGGAGCTGGGCTTGAGCTCTCCCTCCACCACCTCGCCGGTCTCGATGCCGACCACAGTCATCTCCTCCGGAGTCATCGATTCGTAGTCGACCCCGCTCGGTTTAATGACGAACACCCCCCGTCTCCGGTCGACTCCGGAGGCGTTTCCCCAGGTGAGGACGACCAGGCCGGCGGCGACCAAATCCTTGTTCGCCCGCCAGACCTGTTCTTTCAAGTTTTCGAAACTCATGCGCCGCGGACCTCGTCCCTGATCTTCAGGAGCTCCTTCATCACGTCATAGAGATTATCGGAGTATTCTTCGGTTCCGAAGACGTCGTGGAGCCGCTTGTACAACGGATAGATCCGGTCGTATACATCCCTGTTCTTGGGTTTGGGCTCGTACTTTTTCTTGAGGGTCCCGGTCATCTTATCGACGGCCTCCTCGAAGGTGCCGTATCCGCCGGCGGATTTTCCCGCGACTACCGCTCCGGCAATCGCCGAGCCCAAGGCCCCTGTCTGGGTGCTCCGGGAGATCTCGATGGTCCGTCCCATAACGTCGGCGTAGACCTGCATCACCATGGGGTTCTTGAGACTGATGCCGCCGCAGGCGATGACCCGCTCTACCTCGACACCGTACTCCTCGAACCGCTCCATGATGATCCGCGCACCGTAGGCGGTGGCCTCGATCAGGGCCCGGTAGATCTCGGCGGGGGTGGAATGGAGGGTGAGCCCTAAGATGAGTCCGGTAAGCCTCTGGTCGACCAAGATGGTCCGGTTTCCGTTGTTCCAGTCCAGGGATAGGAGGCCGCTCTCCCCGGGTTTGATCTTCTCGGCGAGTTTGGTGAGCTCTTCGTGAGTGCCCTGGTTCTTGCCCCCCGGCCGGATATAACCCACAAACCAGTTGAAAATGTCCCCCACCGCGGACTGTCCCGCCTCGAGACCGTAATCGTCCGGAGTAATCGATCCCGGAACTATCCCGCAGAGTCCGGGAATGTCGGGAAGCTGCTTGTCCTTCGAGGCGATCATCATGTCGCAGGTGGAAGTTCCGATGTTTTTGACCAGCACTCCCGAGCGGATACCCGAGCCGATGCCGCCTAGATGGGCATCGAAGGCCCCGACCGCGACGGGGATTCCCTCGGGCAGGCGGAGCTCCTTTGCCCATTTCGCGGTAAGATTTCCGGCGGCGTCCCGGACGGTGTAGGCGGTGTCGGGAAGGGTGCCTCGGAGTTCGGCGAGCTTCGGATCGAGCTTGGTCAGGAAGTCCCGCTCCGGATAGCCCCCCCAGTCGGTGTGGTACATCGCCTTATGGCCGGCTGCGCAGATCCCCCGCTTGATCTCCGACGGCTTGTCGGTCCCGGTCAGTACCGCGGGTATCCAGTCGGCGATCTCGACCCAGGTGTAGGCGGCGTCGAAGACCTCCGGCGCCGTCCGGAGGCAGTGGAGGATCTTGGCCCAGAACCACTCGGAAGAATAGGTTCCTCCTATCTTCGACAGATAGTGGGGTTTCATGTCCGACGCGATACGGTTGATCTCCTCCGCCTCGTCCACCGAGGTATGGTCTTTCCAGAGCCACGCCATTGCGTCCGGGTTTTTCCTGAACTTCTTCTTCAGCGCCAGGGGAACTCCGGTGTCGTCTACCGGGAGGGGAGTGCTCCCGGTGGTGTCCACTCCGATCCCGATAACCCGGTCGGGAGAAAAACCTTTGGATTCGGAGGCCTTCTTCAGCGCCCCCTTGATGCTCTTGGTTATGCCGTCGAGGTAATCTTGGGGATGCTGTCGGGCGAGGTTGGGATTCTTGGGATCCGTTACCACTCCGGCATCGCCGTGGGCGTAGTTCCAGACATGGGTACCGACTTCCTTTCCGTTTTTGACGTTGACGATCAGCGCCCGTACCGAGTTGGTTCCGTAGTCGAGTCCGATTGTATAGGTATCAGCCATAAAGTCCTCCTACTGTTCGTGGGATCCGTGGTGATAGGTGTCGATTCCAAGATACTTAGTAAACGCTTCGGTGAGTATGTCCGCGGTCCGTGAGAGATTGACCGCCACGTGGTGCTCAAATCCTCCCATACAGATAAACTTCAGCAGATCCTGCAGTCCGGGGATCTCCGCGACCCCGAAACCGCCGAAGGTGTCGAGCTTATCGGCGGTGAACTCCCCCTCGCCGACGTAGCACATAAGGTCGCCCGTGGTATCCACAGTGGTAAACCTGGCGTAGGTCAGCGGTCCTTCTTTGATGCGTCCCACGCATGTCCCGTAGGTGTTCTCCTTCCCCACGGCCCCGGCGATGATCTCCTGATAGTCCATCCGCATATCCTTGAAAAATGCCTTCGGCAGATTGCTGCAGTGGAAGAGGACGCACTTATCGGGATCGTCGGCGAAGTTGTTGTTCCAGTCCAACAGCGCGCTAGGTTCCCCCGAGGCGAGCTGCAGGGCGTACATGGACAGGGCGCCGGTGACATCTACCTCGCAGGCGCTCGGTTTGAGACCGTTGCTGAGCATGCTCATCACCGTGCAGGGGACTACCCCGAAGTACTCCTCCATGGAGGTCCAGCACTGCACCGCGGTGGCGTCCAAGTCGTTTTCGGCGATGAACCGGTCAACCACGACGCCGAGCTTGGCCATCTTGGTAATGGCCGCGGCGGGGGTGTTGCCGGTTTCCACGTAGTTTCCGATATCCTTGATCTTGGCCTGAACATCCGCTTCGCTCTCTTTGAGGGCGTCCATTTGCCCGTAGATCTCGGAGAGGTCGATGGTCTCGACGGTAATCCCGTGGCCGGCCAAGATCTTTTCGCTGTACCGGACCGTGTTGAAAGCGGCCGGCCGTGCGCCGATCGCCCCGATACGGGCCCTTCTCATCCCCTTGACCACCCGGCAGATCCCCTTGAAACGCTCGAGGTCCCGTTTGAATTCGTCGCTCGACAGGGCCACCGTATGACTCTCGGTGAGTGTAAAAGGTACGTTGTACTGGAGAAGGTTGCTGCACGCGGAGATCTTCCCGCAGAAGCTGTCTCTCCGTCGTGAGATATCCACCCGTTTCGGGTCGTCCGGGCTCGCCTGGACGAGGACCGGCACCTGGAAATCGAGCATCTTCATGGTATCGGCGATCCCCCGTTCTTCCCCGAAGTTGGGCAGGGTCAGGATGATGCCGTCGATTCGGCCGGCGTTCTCGTTAAAGAGCTTCGCGCACTTCTTTGCGTCTTCCAGGGTGACCACGGCGCCTAACTCGGTGTCGCCGGTCCCCAAGAGCACCGCCTCGCAGTCGTTTTCTTCAAGGACTTTGAGGATCTCTTCCCGCCCCTCGTTTACCAGAACGTCGGGAAAAAATCCCCGGTTGCCGACTATGACTCCGAATACTGATTTCATCTGTATCTCCTTTGGTGATGTTTCCCGTCAAGCATACCCCAAGGTGGCGCCGGAAGGCAATAGAAATGTCCGTACAATTGGGGCTTACAGCCGGTTGATCTGGTTCGCCATATACCCGGCGCCGAAGCCGTTGTCGATGTTAACTACGCTGATTCCCGGGGCGCAGGAGTTGAGCATCGCTAAAAGGGCCGAAAGTCCCCCGAAGCTCGCCCCGTA
>JBKHAJ010000183.1:0-7314 GCA_046542935.1 Spirochaetia bacterium
GGTTCTTCCTGAAGACCGGGGCACCGTTGTAAGCGGCGGCGAGGAGTACACCCTCAAATCGATCCTGAACAAAGAGTTCGAGGAACGGAGATGGATCGAGACCGAATCACTCTTGAATAAATTCTTGAGCGTTCATCGATCCGAATCCATAGAGCGGCGCGCGCGGTACTACCTCGGACAGACGCTCTTCTTTCAGGGCAAATATCGCGATGCTCTTCTCGAATTCGTTCTTATCAGGGACGAGCTCTACGTTCATGTGGAGCCTTGGCTCGATGTCATCTTCTACAGGATCAACGGTGACTTCGGCGGTTGATTCTTTTTAATCCTTCTTGTCGCTGTCCCGTAATTCCAACTTGATCGAATTCTTCCAGATCCCTTCGGGATCCAGTTTAACCGTCCAGTTGGGAACGAAACATGTGGATTGGTAACGGCTCTCGATTCCGTTTTCCCCCATTGATACCGATTCCACCGGGAGCACCCACATCCTTCCGGAAACCTCACTGGACAATTTCAGCTCCACCGAGTTTTGGATATCATCGATCCTAAGGCTGGTGATGTCGTCGGCCTCGATTTTTTCGTTTCCTAAGTCCGCATTCCTCTGCTTCGAGGTATTGTAGATCCTATGGCTTTCCATCCCCTTGGACTGAAAAGAAAAATTAATCTCCGAACCGAAATGGAGTGAAATCTTCTGTTTTCCATGATTCATGAGGGTATAGTCGACTTGAACTGTATTCTTTCCGAACCTATAATGTTTTGTGAGTTCAATCGTGACCGGTGCTTTATCGGAGTTAAACAGCCCCTTAGCGCTCAAGACGAGACTCTTCTTGTCCCGGTCGAAATCATCGACGAGGTACATCTTTTTGGTAAAGCTGCACTCCTCTATCTCCATATTTTTCTCGAAATTCCCTATAGAAGTACCCTTGGTAAAGAAGTGATCGATAAATCCCTTTCTCATGTAGGCATCAACGATTGATGAGTTCTTGTCGTGGTAGTGCTCCCTCTGACGGGATATGGTGTCCAAGTAGTTCCACGACTTACTCAAATAATCGAGCTCGAAGAGAATTCCTCCCCTAAGATGTACGTAGGCGTTTAAATCGTTTCCCTGGTAGAGGTACTCCTTGAGACCGTCCATATCGAAATCCACCGTCAGAATGGAGGGGATAAATATCCCTTTCTCATGGGTTATTTTCTCCGCTTCGATGAGAGACCTATAGGCGGCCTTACGGAGACCGTTGTCGTAGATACCTCCTCCCATGTTATGCCAATAGGGTGTATTACACTGCCCCTTCCACAGCTCCTCCCTGGCCGATTTCTTACGGTACTTATCCCCTCGGATTTGGTTGACCAGGATATTTGTGTAGATCATCTTGGCATAGAGGAGGTTACTCTCGGGATAGCGCGTCAACAACTGACGATAGTACTGATTTTTATCGTCTTTGTCGGAGCTATTACCTGTCCACTCTAGGGTAACCCTCGGAAGAGTGCTGGGAAAAAAGATCTTGCGTTTGGGGATATTGTTCTTCAAAAAGCGGTTTGGGCGGACCAATTTTATCTGCCCATCGTTTTCCAAGAGAAGAGAAAAAAATGTTTCGAACCACCCGTCCCGGTAACAGATCTGATGGCTCGATCCCCTGAGGCCGTATCGTTCGCCTTCCGCAAGGAGGACGACGATCCGTTCAGAATCTTCCTCGGCATAGCCGAGGAGCGCCTTTATTACCTCAACCGGGGTTTTGCCGGGGATCGTATCGGTTATCTCGGTATTTATGGGAAAGACACTCAAAACTTTTCCCTGGTCCTCAGTAAGGTGGCAATAGGATACATCGCCGTTATCGACTCCGGCATCCTCGAACTGAGTGTCGTCTAGGAAGACGTATTCCATGCCGCTGGAATTGAACATCGACGTCAGCGTCGGTTCCCATATCCGTTCGGTTACCCAACTGCCCCGGGGCCGCTTCCCGAACCTTTTGCGGATATATGTGGTAAGCATCTCGATTTGGCCTATCCGGTCGGCGGTAGGGATCATCGGAAGAATGGGTTCGTAATAGCCGCCTCCTAAAAGCTCTACCTGCCTGCGCTTGACCATATCGTTCAGGAGCATCATGAACTCGGGGTGGTGATGCTCGAGCCACTCCAACAGGGGCCCGGAGTAATAGAGCACCACCGGTATGTCGGGGTAGTTATAGAGGACCGTAAGGAAGGGTTTATAAGCCTCCTGATAGGCCCTTTCGAATTGATAATCGCTTGCGCCGACCGGTTGAGAATTGTAGGTTCCTAATATCAGTTTTATGCTGTTCATGAAAATGCGTCTGTTAATCCCAGTGTATTACATTTCCCTCCTCATTTCAGTTCAATAATACAATTCGTGGGACAGGCCTTCATTCCCTCCTTTCTCTCACCCTCCGCGGAGTAATCGATCCGTGAGAGATTGTCCTCTACCTTATACCCGCCATCGGGAGATTTCTTTTCACACAGTTTGCAGGCGATGCATCCCACCTCACAATACTTGCGAACCGCCGCCCCTTTGTCCGTGGAGCTGCAGATGACCATGTAGTCGGCGTCGTAGGGTATCCACTGCATGACCCCGGTGGGACAGACTTTGAGACAACGGCCGCAGGATATACAGATATCTTTGTCGACCCATACCAACCCGTTCTCCCGGTACGATATGGCGTCGACAGGACAGACGCGGATGCAGCTTCCCATGCCCAGACACCCGTACTTACATACCTTGTTCCCCTCGTACAGGAGGTGAACGGCGTTGCAGTCCCGCATACCCTGATACTCGAACTCGATTTTGGCTTTGGTCGTGTCCCCGTTACAGAAACACTGGGCCACCTTCTTGTCGGCTGATACTTCGATCTCCTGACCCATGATGGCTGCGAGTCCCTTCGCCGTCGACCGGCCCCCGGGGGTACATTTGGTGAGTTCCGCCGATTCTTCGACAATAGCCTCGGCGTAAGCGGCGCACCCGGCGTATCCGCAGGCCCCGCAGTTGAGTCCGGGGAGCTGCTCTTCCACTTCGGCTATTCTCTTGTCCTTTTTTACTTGGAGGAACCTCGAGGCTACGGCGAGGGCGATTCCGAGGAGAACGCCCAGCGCGCTTACCGATATAAATGCATACAGTACTTTTATCATTCCGACCCGATCCTATCCGATGAGATTTCTAAGGAGCGCCTTGTCGAAGGCCATGAAGGCAAGAGCCATGAGGCCTCCGGTAACGAAGGCTATGGGTATGCCGCGAAGCGGCTTGGGCACCCACTCCTTGTCGAGATTCTCCCGGAGGGTGGACATGAGCACGATAGCTAGCATGAATCCGAGCCCCGCCGCGAAACCGGCGACAAAGCTCTCTAAAGCGTTGTAGTCGTTGCGCACCGCGATGAGGGCAATACCCATGACCGCGCAGTTGGTGGTGATCAACGGCAGGTAGATCCCCAGCGCCTTATACAGGGGCGGCGAGATCTTCTGGATGATCATCTCCACGAACTGAACCAGAGAAGCTATAACCAGGATAAAGGTAATCGTCTGGAGAAAGGTGATGTCCAGAGGAACCAGGACGAAGTGCTGGATTATGTAGGTTACCAGGGATGCTATGGACATGACGAAGGTGACCGCGAAACCCATTCCCACAGCGGATTCGACGTTTTTGGAAACCCCGATAAACGGGCACAGCCCCAGGAATTGTGTCAGAATAAAGTTATTGACGAACACGAAAGTTATAATTATTCCGATATAAGTCATTTCGAGCCTCCCTTACTCCGCTCTAAAGCGCTGTCGAAGACCGCTTTGAGATATCCCACTACCAAGAGGGCCCCCGCGGAAAGCCCGACAATCCGCGCGGGAGAGTCGACTAAGCCGGGAATCTCGATAATCCCGTCGAACCCCCCTATTGCGAACAGGGTTATGGTTCCCGATCCAAAAACCTCCCTCACCAGCGCGATCAGGGTGAGCCCAAAGGTAAAACCGATCCCCATCCCCAGGGCGTCGAAGACCGAAGCTTTGAGTGTATTCTTGCTCGCAAAGGCTTCGGCCCGTCCCAAAATAATACAGTTGACGACGATGAGCTGCACGAAAACACCTAAGCTTTTGGAGAGACTCGGTACGTAGGCTTTCATGGACAGATCGACGATGGTCACGAACGAGGCGATTATAACTATATAAGACGGTATTCTTACCTTCTCGGGAATGAAATCTTTGAGCAGGCTGACGAAGATGTTCGATCCCAGCATGACGAAGATTACCCCCGCCCCCATTCCCAGGGCGTTGACCACCTGAGTGCTCACCGCCAGGGCCGGACAGAGGCCCAAAACGATTACGAAAATCGGATTTTCCCTGAAAATACCTTTGGTAAATTCCCGGATCATTGCGCACCCTCTTCTATGGATTTTACGAATTCGGATCCTTCGGCGAGGGCGTTGGCGATCCCCGCGAAAGTCAGGGTGGCTCCTGAGATAGAATCCGCCTGTTCCCGCGTCAGATCGTCCTTTCGGACGGGAACCGGCTCATCCCCTCCCTTTCCGATAAACCTCTCCATGTAAGCGGGGTCTTCCGCCTTTTTTCCCAGTCCCGGGGTTTCCTGGTTCTCCAAGAGAACGACCGAAAAGACCCTGCCGTCCCGCCTGAACCCGGCGAGAATCTGCATGTCCCCGCCGTATCCCAAGCCTCGAAGCTCCAGGATGTATCCGTCCCCGTCCACCGGGTAATACCCCTGGACGGTCCCGTTCTCCTCGGCCCTATTCCGCTCGCCGACCTCCTGGTCCCCTGCGACCCCCGCAAGGGCGACCCGTAGCTCTTCACGCTTGTTCTCGGCAATAACCGGTTCGGTCATAGCGTTAATAAAGCCGAGGACAATCGCCGCACAGGCGCAGATGATTGCGAGCTTTCCCCCCGTGATGATTGTCTGTTTCATCTGTTTCGTCTGTTTCATCTACGACCGCTCCTTCTCGAGCATACCGAACCGTTTCGGCTGAGTCAGCCGGTTTATCAGCGGCACGAAGATGTTCATAATGATGATCGCGAGGGAAACTCCTTCCGGAAAAGAACCGTAGAGCCTGATGAGGAAAGTAAAGAAACCGCACCCGATACCGAAAATGATCATCCCTCTCTTTGTGACCGGTGATGTAACCATATCGGTTGCCATGTAGAAGACCCCCAGGATGAGTCCGCCCGTAAACAGATGAAACACAACATCTCCGCTGAAGGCGCCGGCCCCGAACCGCATCCCTCCGAATATCCAGGTGAGAATCCCGAAACTCGCCAGATACGAAACCGGTATCCTCCATGTGATTATCTTGGTCGCGAAAAGATAGATTACGCCGAGCAGGAGGAACAGGGCCGAAACCTCGCCGATGCAGCCGGGCACGTTTCCGACGAAGAAGTCCATATACCCGTTTTCCAGACTTCCGTTAAAAAGGACCCTGTTGAGCCATTCGACGACCCGCCCGTCGAAGGCGGTATGAGGATACCCGCCGGCATTCAGGAATTCCACCGGTCCCCCCATTCCCCCGGAGTAATTCGACAGTCCGGTCTTGAGAAGGTTGAGAGGAGACGACCCCGTAATCGCGTCGACCGCGGGAAGGGTTCGAGGTACCGTCCACTTGGTCATTCCCCCGGTCCACGAAAAAAAGACGAAAACCCGTCCCGCCAGGGCGGGATTCATCCAGTTAGCCCCGAGACCGCCGAAGCTCCACTTGACTACCAGAATGGCGAAAAGAGAGGCGATAATAGGAATATACACCGGAACCGCCGGGGGCATGTTGTAGCCGACCAGGAGGCCGGTCAGAAAGGCGCTCCCGTCCCACAGAGTAGACCGCTTCATAAAGCGGCCGATCACATACTCCCCGGCGAGGGCGCTTAAAATCGAAACCGCGACGACTAAAAGTGCCCGAAGTCCGAAGACATAGACTCCCCACACTCCAGCGGGAACGAGACACGCGGAGACGGACCACATGATCTTCGCCGTAGACGACTGGGTGTTGATCTGTGGTGAAGGTGTTACGACAAGTTCGGTTTTCTGCTCCATCAGAGTTCCTTTTTCAACATCCGCTTTCCCAGCTTCATTCCCTGGATGAGGGGAATGTGGGCGGGACACACGTAGCCGCAGCACCCGCACTCCTTGCAGTCCATGAGCCCTATCTCCCGGGCTTCGTAGTACATGCCGTGGTCGACCGCTTTGTACAGACGGGTGGGATTGAGTCCGAGGGGACACGCGGCAATACATCGACCGCACTTGATGCATGGTGTAGTGGGTGCCGGTTTTACCTCCCGCTTGGTCAGCGCAAGAATCCCCGAGGTACCTTTGATAACCGGCATATCGAGGTCGCACAGGGCGAAGCCCATCATCGGTCCCCCCATGAGAACCTTGGCGGGTTCCTTGGTAAATCCGCCGCACTCTTCGATCAGGGTCCTGACCGGGGTCCCGATCCGGACCTTGAAGTTCATGGGATTCTTGATTGCCCCGCCGGATACGGTGACGATACGCTCGATAAGGGGTTTCGCTTGGACAATCGCTTCATAGATCGCGTAGATAGTTCCTACATTGGAAACGACCGCACCGATATCGATGGGGAGTGCACCCGAGGGCACTTCCCTATCCAGTATCGCCTTCAAGAGCTGTTTTTCATCCCCCTGGGGATATTTGAGCTCCAAGGGAACAACCTCGACATCGAGATTCTCCTCGGCACAGACCTTCGCTACCAGCTCTATCGCTTCGGGCTTGTTGGACTCTATTCCGAAGTAAATCTTTTCAGGCTCGAGTATCCGGGAGACGATTCTGATCCCTTCGAGGATCTCCTTACTCTTTTCGAGCATGATCCTGTAATCGGAATTGAGATACGGCTCGCACTCCACTCCGTTGACCACGAAGGCCTCGACCTTCTTCTGCCTGGGTATGGTGTATTTCACATGGGTGGGAAAGGTTGCTCCGCCGAGCCCTACGATTCCCCGCTCCTTGATGAGCTCCAGAAGATCCTGTTTCGACGCATTTCTCCAATCGAAGGGTTCCCGATTCCTTCCGAGGCGGTTGAACTCCCCCTGCATCTCGACGGCAATGCTCTTCGCCCGGGCTCCCGAGGGAAGGATGATATCCTCGATCCCCTTGACGACCCCAGGGACCGAGCAATGGATATTCGCCGATATAAAACCGGTGCTCTTCCCGAGGAGCATCTCCTCATGGACCTCGTCTCCCTTGTCCACAAGGCACTCCGCGGGACTTCCGATGTGCTGAAGAAGGGGTATTTTGAGCAAAGAGGGTATGAAAGCGTTTGTAATCGGCTTTTCGGCGGCATATCCCTTATAGTCGCGGGGATGCACCCCGCC
>JBKHAJ010000184.1:0-7224 GCA_046542935.1 Spirochaetia bacterium
CGGATCCTGACGGGCATAGGTATCGGAGGAATATATCCGATCTCCTTCTCTCTCATCGCCGATCTCTTCCGGGAAGAGCACCGGGCCTCCGCATCGGCGTGGCTCGGGGTGTCCTGGGCCATCGGAATGATGGTCGGTCCCGCGGCGGCGGGATATATGACCGGCGCTTTCGGTTGGCGGATCGCATTTCTTATCGCGGCCATTCCTAACTTCCCCCTTGTTCTTATCTTCTCGATCTTTGCCAAGGAACCCGAGAGAGGGAAGACGGAGGACGCCTTGGAAGATCTTATCCGGAAGGGGGTAGCCTACAAACAGCGGATCCGCCTGAGCGATTTCAAGCTCATCTTCTCGAACCGGACGAACATCTGGACTTTTTTACAGGGGATTCCGGGGACCATCCCCTGGGGAATCCTGGGGTACTGGATGATCCTCTATCTCGAGCGGTACCGGAACTTTCCCAAGCAGAACGCCACCACCGTGTACCTGATGCTCGGAATCGGAGCCACTATCGGGGCTGTGGTCTTCGCTATGATCGGAGAGCGGCTCTACCGGAAAAATCCCAAGTATATGCCCATTCTATGCGGGACCGGAGTCCTCATCGGAATTATCCCGGTGATTCCGGTTATCAACATGCCCGTATACGATCCTTCCGGCGGGATGCTGATCCTCTACTACGCATTGTCGTTCCTCGCGGGCTTTCTGGTCTCTGTCCCCTCGGCTAACGTCAAGGCGATCCTCATGAACGTAAACCGTCCCGAGCACCGGGGCTCGGTCTTCGCGGTGTTCAACATCACCGACAACCTCGGTCAGGGATTCGGCCCGGCAATCGGAGGACTTCTGGTTTCGGTCGGCTATCTCTTTATGATGAACTTTGCCGTCGCCTGGTGGCTCCCCTGCGGGATTATCTTTTTTATGGTGGCTAAGTATATAACCCTCGACCGGAAGAAGCTCAAAGAGCTGATGGAGACCCGGGCCCGGGAAATGGAAGCGGCCGGGACCGCCCTGGGGAAGGTTTAGTTACAGTACCGAAGAGTGCTAGAAGCCGGTTTTCACGATCCACGTTAGGGGAAGGGGTTCGTAGGCTTCTGTTTCTAAGCCGTTGACGATATATTTCCCCGGACCGGGGACCCTTATGAAAACCTCGCCCCGGTTTCGGGTATGGGGATGGAGCTCGAGGTCGAGCTTCCCCATCGAGGCTCCTATCCCGGTTATCTCCGACCCCGGAAAGAGGTTCCCTGTGCTCCCAGCAACCGCATAATCTTCGTTCGGCACCGATACGAAACACGCTGATTCATGCCCCTCGAGCCCGACAGGGTCCCCTTCCGCGGCGAAGACGGGATCGGGGCGTCCCTCGACACTACGGGAGCGGAAGTAACAACCGGGGTTGTGTGACAGGGGGTACGGCGGGGGCAGAACGAAGCGGACCGGACCTTCGGTCAGGTTCGCGTAGACCCTATAGCGGTTCCCCCGCAGGGAAAAAACCGCGGCCGTGACGCCCCCGGCGGACCGGACAGATTCGAATCTCTTTTCGCGGAAGGGGAAGAGGGAGAGGAAGAGCTTCCCCTCCTCCGGCGTATAGCGGGAAACATCGTCGGAGGTAAACAGGAGCTGTCCGAACAGGGCGTTGAGCAAAAACAAGGTGTACCGTTCGGCGGGGGTCAGCGCAACCCCCCGGGACCGGAGGATAAAGACGTCCGGGTCGGAGAGGAACGGCCGGGGACGGCGGTCGGCATCCGAAGCATCCGTGCCGGTACCGGGAGGCGACCAGCCCATCCCCATCTGCCGTCTTTCCACGGTGCCGGTCAGACTGTTGATGGTGGATACCCGTTCGGGATAGCGGAGGCGGCGGAGGAGCCGGTCTTCCCAGGTGAGGGCAACATCGCTCCCGATCCTGCAGATATCGACTTGGAAGAAGGCGGAGCCCAAGGGTACCCCGCAGCCGAGGATTGTCTTTTCCCCGGCGCAGGACCGTACGAATTTCATCGCCTCGTACATGCGCTTTCCCCGGGATTTGCCGTTTCGGGGAACCATTCCCGCGGCGTAGAGGAAGTCGAGCTTGACCATCTCGTAACCCCAGTCGCCTAATACCGTCTCGAAAACGCCGCGGAGGTGTGCCCGAAAATCGGAATTATCGGTATCCAGGGCGTAGAAGGTCCCGCTCCAGCCGGGGTTCCATCCGGCGGGAACTCTCCGGCCCCGTTCGTCGGTAAGTATCCACTCGGGATGTTCCCGAGCCAGGGCACAGCGCCTTTCGCAGATGAAGGGGGCGAGCCATAGCCCGGGCGTGAAGCCCGCGGTCCGGGACCTGTCGGCGAGATACTTCATCCCCCGGGGAAAGGAGTCTTTGATTCGGAGCCAGTCCCCAACGGCTTCCTGATACCCGTCGTCGATCTGGAAGTAATTTATGGGTGCCCCGAATTTCTCGAGGGCCTCGATGTTGCCGAGGAGTATCTCCTCGGAGATATCGGTGTAATAGTTATACCAGCTGGTCCAGCCGGTAGGGAGCAGGTCGGTAGATGTGGAAGAACACCCCGCCCGGGAAGCCCCTTCCTTCCAGTATTGGGAAAAGCAGTCTTTTTCCGGGCCGTCGCAGATGAGGAGGGCGAGAAGAAGATCTCCGGCGGAAAAGAGGCCTCCCTCCACATCCTTAGAGACGATAAGCCTCCTCTCCGGGAGGTCGACGGAAAACAATGTGTACCCGGGACTCTCGTCGACGCTTCCCGCCAGGGTTATCGAATCGGCGGCGTACCGAAGGTAGGTATATGTATGGCTTACGAATTTTCCCGGGCGGTCACACCAACTTCTAATCGACGGGCGGAGGAAATGATTGTCTCCGAAGCGGTGGAGTTTTATCAAACGGGCCAAGGGGGCGAGGAGGGAATCGCGTTCATAGGGAGAGTATTCTCTGCTTGTGGACCAGGATTGAAACCCGTTTTTGAAACACCCAAGGGCGGCTTCATCGAAGCTGTAAAAGAGTTCACACCCATCGAGGGGGATGGGGCTAGAAAGGTTTCGGGGAAGGGTTATCTCGATCACCACTCCCCCGGCGACGGATGTCGATCGAGACTCGAGGGTAAGGGGATATCCCCCGGATGTACAGGTAATACTTTGAAGCTCGATCATGTCTCCTCCTGCCTATCTCTACTCACCGGTTTATCATACTCGTGCTTGAAGGAATGAACAATGGCTAGTACCCTATAGGTAATGCCTGAGACAGAGGAGGAACACTTTTGGGCGAAAACGACTTTCCCTGGTGGAAGGAGACCACCGTCTATCAGATATATCCACGGTCCTATCTCGATACCGACGGCGACGGTGTGGGAAACCTCGAGGGGGTCATTTCCCGGCTCGATTATATACATGACTTGGGCTTCGAGACTATCTGGTTCTCACCGTTTTATCCGAGTCCGCAGCGCGATTTCGGCTACGATATAACCGATTTTACCGATATCCATCCCGAGTACGGGACGCTGGAGACCTTCGACACCTTGGTGAAGGAGATGCACGACAGGGGGATGAAGATCGTCCTCGATATGGTGTTAAACCATACTTCCGATCAGCACCCTTGGTTTATAGAATCCCAGTCATCCCGGGAAAATCGGAAGAGGGACTGGTACGTCTGGCGGGACGGGAGAAAGCCCGTAGGGAAAGAGCCCCCTAACAACTGGAGGTCCAAGGTAACGGGAAGCGGATGGCACTACGATCCGGCCACGGAGCAGTGGTACTGGGCGGCGTTTCTCCCCTGTCAGCCGGACCTGAATTTCCGTAACCCCGAGGTCCGGGGGGCGATAATCGACGCGGTCCGGTTCTGGCTCGACCGGGGGACGGACGGGATGCGTCTGGATATTATCGGGAGTCTCTTCGAGGATGAAGAGTTTCGGGACAACCCCTTCACCTTCAAGCTCTTCCCCAGTGCGGACGATCCGGATATGCTCTTCCGCTCCAGCGTCATGACCGAGCACCATCCCGACACCTTCGACTTCATCAAAGAGTTAAGGAAGGTGGTGGACGAGTACTCATCCCCGCCGCGTTTTATGGTGGGAGAGGCCTTCGGCGATATGCCCACCTTGCGGAAATACTGCGGCGAAGAAAAACAGGACGGGCTTCATACGGTTTTCCTTTTCCAGACCCTGGACAAGAAGATGCGCTCAGATGATTTCCGCAGTCTCATCGAGGAATTCGAAAAAGGTTTCCCTGAACCCCTCATCCCCACCTACGTCTTCTCCAATCACGACCGGTACCGGTGGATAAGCGTCCACGGGAACGATCCCGCCAAAGCCAAGCTCACGGCGGCGTTCATGTTTACTGTACGGGGAATACCCTACACCTATTACGGTGAAGAGATCGGAATGCTGCAGTACGAACGGGACCCGGATATTGCCTTAGACGGTGTAACAAAACAGTTTTCCCGCCTCCCCAATTTTATTATTCGAACAATGCAGCGGATAAGCGGCGGTTCCGTTATACGGGACGGTGCGAGAACGCCCATGCAGTGGTCCGGAGGCGCGAACGCCGGTTTCTGCCCCGGGGCGGTGAGTCCCTGGCTGCCCATCCATCCCGATTTCGAGACGATCAATGTCGAATACGAGACAGATCTTCCCGGTTCGGTCCTCTCCTGTTATAAAAAGTTTCTTCACCTAAGGAAAAAAGAGCCCGCCCTGCGGAGAGGTACGCTCGAGCTTATCGACATGCAGATGCTACCGAAAACGGTACTTGGGTACCGAAGAGGTTATCTCCAAGCGGCGGAGGGCGAGCATTCTGTTCTTACGGTATATCTCAATTTTTCATCCAAGTCCGTTAGGGTCTTCCCCGGGACCGGCTTTACCCCGCTCACCTCGACCGAGCCCTTTCCCGAGTTTTCCGGCGGCGCCCTCGAGCTCCGGCCCTGGGAAGGGGTGGTCGCCGCAGAGGGCGGATAGACCCGATCAAGGATTTCCGGTATATTTTACCCGTATGGAGTGTCCACACTGCGGCGGCAAGCTCGAGGGAAGCGGAGAATTTTATAGGTGCGTTTTGTGCGGAAGGAGTTACGATATCGCCTTTTATTGTGAGAATTGCGATTCCCGAATACGCCCCGCCGCCGCATGCGGGGGGGCAAACTTCTTCTGCGACCGCTGTATGGACCTTAAATCACGGGAGGCGATGAAAAAGGAATTCTACCGAAGACAATGATAAAAACGAATTTTTTTTTGCTTGTTTTTATTCCTTTTTTCGCTTGTGGAGGAACAGGGTTCGCCCAGCAGTCTGATATCTTCTCATACGGAACGATCCCCTTCGGCGAGGGAATCGGGGAAATAGGGAGTCGGATAGAGGAAAATCTCGATCGGGCCGATTCCCCCGACGCGGCTTTTCTTGCCCATGACGCGGTCATCCGCGACGCGAATACCGGGGCGGCCGATTTTTTCGGGCCCGGGATCAGCGCTCCCGCCAAACCGGGCGCGGCCTATGTCTGGCTCGACGAGAAGTACGCGGCGAAGTACTCGGTCGGTACAAACGGGAGATACGGGATCGAGATCTTTTTCTTTACAGGGCCCGGGGGCGGGGCGGAGGGGAGGCTTTTTCTCGTTCGTAAGAGGACACGCCTGAATGGACGGTACCACGCGGTCTACGACCGGATCGAGGAGTCTATCCGGGGCAGGATCGGATTCAACCCGGAGAGCTACGACGGGACCTACTACGGCGGGACCCTCGAAACATACTCGATGCTCGCGTTTTGGCCCCAAGAGGATGTCACCGTTCTTCTCCAGGTGCGAGAATCGAGACCCCAGTCCGAAACCAGCGTGGTCGATTACATCTACATCGATACGCGCCTGTGGAGGGAGTACCGGAGAGCCGCTTCGGGAGAAGGGAGCCGTGAATCCGGTAATCTCGGCGATGTGATGGAATCGTTCTGACAAGGCCTGCTGATATGACCCGTAAAGCTCGGACCGAAGCCGTTCTCGCGGCAACCGATCACTTGGCACGCGAGCTCGGAAGGCTCGATTTCAACCCCCCCGTGGAGACGATTTACAACCCCTTGGTCTACGCCTCGGAACAATACGCGGAATATATCTCCCGGTACGGGGAAACCGAAAAAAGGGTACTTTTCGTAGGGATGAATCCCGGCCCCTGGGGAATGGCCCAGACCGGAGTACCCTTCGGCGAGGTAGCGGCGGTCAGGGACTGGCTCGGTATCGAGGGACCGGTGGAAAAGCCAGTAGACGAGATCCCCAAACGTCCGGTAACCGGGTTCGACTGCCGACGAAGCGAGGTAAGCGGCAGGCGGGTATGGGGGCTTATGCGGGAACGGTTCGGGACACCCGGGCGGTTTTTCGAGGACCACCTCATCCTCAATTACTGTCCCCTCCTGTTTTTCGCTTCCGAGGGGAAGAACATCACCCCGGACAAACTTAAAAAAGAGGACCGGCTCAGGCTCTTTCGTCACTGTGACGACTATCTTATTACCTGTATCGATCTCTACGCCCCCCTCTATCTGGCGGGGTTCGGAAATTTCGTCGCGGGCAGAATTACCGAAGCCGTCGACGAGGGACGGGAAATCGAGGTGGTCACCCTCCTGCACCCGAGTCCCGCCAATCCCCGGGCGAACCGGGGCTGGGCGGAACAGGCGGAAAAGATACTTAGGGATTCCGGGGTATGGGCGCGGTAATGAGCCCCGCCTCCTCCCGTATCTCCGTCCACAAGTCCTCGTAGGCGAGGGCGGCTTTGGTCTTTCGGCTGTGCGTGAGGAAAGGCTCCCTGTAGAGTCCCATCTTTTCTACCGCGGAGGAATAGGGAATTACCGTGTGGAAAAACTCGGGGGACGAAGGCTTGATTTCTTCTATGATAGACCGGTGCATTTTCTTGCGGAGGTCGGCGAGAGCAAAGAAAAGCCGAATTTTGACGGAATCCAACTCCTGTTTTTCGAGGAACTCCCTGATTAGGGTATAGGAATTGAGCGAAAGGGTAGTGGGAATGAGGGGGATGAGAATAATATCCGCCATCCGGAAAATATTCTCCGCCTCGAGATCGAGGGAGGCCGGAGAATCGATGATCAGAAGATCGTATCCTTTTGCCGCCTGTTTTAGTGAAGTTTTTATCCTGGAGCCGGACTTCTTCTTTTCATTCAATTCTAACGCAAGGTCACGATAGGAGAGGTGGGACGGCAGGATATGGAGCCCCTCGTAGTTGGTATCCTTTATCCGGTCCCTGATTTTCTTCCCTCCGGAGGCGAGCTTCTTCGCCTTC
>JBKHAJ010000185.1:0-7185 GCA_046542935.1 Spirochaetia bacterium
GGAGGCGATTTTTCGTTTATTGTCGGAGCCGCCCGACGGGAGTTTCTCTTCGAAAACCGGGAAACCGTCGAAGCCCTAAACGAGAGTATCGAGGAGGCTATTGCCCTTATCAATAAAGAGACTTCCGCCTCGGCTGCTTCCGTCGCCGAAACCTACGGTATACCCGCGGAAACCCTCCGCTCCTATATCGAGTATCCGGGGATGGTCTTTACCACCGAGGTCAAAGGGGTCGATCGGTTTATTACCTTCATGAGAAAAAGCGGTTATATCGAGTCCGATTTTTCAGCTGAGGCGGTATTCCGGGACGGTTCTGAGCCGTGAGCGGTCGGGGAGATCGGGGACCGCTTAAGAGGCGGCGGCTTCGCCGCCTCCTCTGGATTCTGGTGATAGCCGGACTGTGGGAGCTCATCTCCCGGCTCGATTTATTTCCGGAGCTCCTTTTTCCCCCCTTAGCGGACATCTTAATAAGTCTTTTCCGCTCCCTCCTCGGGGGAGGTCTGCTTGTCCAGACCGGGTTTTCTCTGCTTCTTATCCTCTCAGCCCTGGCCCTCAGCGGAGTACTTACCCTTATCCTTTTTACACTTTCCGTTCTTTCCCGGAGGCTCAAGGATTTCTTCTTCTTTCTCCAGTCTTTTCTCCACCCTCTTCCAGGTATTGCCCTTCTGCCGCTTTTTATCCTCTGGTTCGGGACGGGAACTCCCCCGGTACTGATCGTGATCATCCACTCGGTGCTGTGGCCTCTCTATACCAGCCTGATGGGAGGATACGAAGCCCTCCCCCGGATCTGGACGAGGATCGGCCGAAATTACATGCTCGGAACCGGACATATGATCCGGCATATCTATCTGCCGGGGTGCATGCCGAGTCTTACCGCGGGATTGAAGATAGGATGGGCCAGGTCTTGGCGCGCCCTGATAAGCGCCGAAATGATCTTCGGCGCCGTAGGGGCGACGGGAGGTCTGGGCTGGTTCCTGTTCCAAAAGAGGGTATTCATGGATACCCCCGGACTCTTCGCGGGGCTTATTATGGTTGCGGTCATCGGCCTTATCGTGGAGGATGCGGTATTCGGCTTCCTCGAGAGAAAAACATTCGGTGCTTGGGGGACAGGCTCGTGAATCTCGTGATTGATGATGTTTCTAAGAGATATTCCGGAGGGGAGAAGGAGATCCATGTTTTCTCCGGCCTATCCGTGGAAATCCTCCGGCATGAGTTATTCGGTGTACTCGGGCCGTCCGGATGCGGTAAGACGACCTTCCTGAACCTCCTCTGCGGGTTCGATCGGCCCGATCGGGGCAGGGTCCTCTATGGAAACCGGGAGGTAGAGGGGCCTACCTCCGAGATCATTATGGTATTCCAGGATTTCAATCAGCTTCTGCCGTGGAAGACCGTAGCGGAAAACGTATCGCTGCCCCTTCTTCCGAGACGGTTAAAATCGGAAAGGAAAATTGAGAAGGCAAAGATATCTGAATACTTAAGCTTGGTCGGACTCGAGGGTCGGGAGGGCTCATACCCGTCCGAACTCTCCGGCGGGATGAAGCAGAGGGTCGCCATCGCCCGGGCCTTAGCGGCGGAACCCGCGGTTCTGTGTATGGACGAGCCCTTCGGAAGTCTTGACGCGGCCTCCCGGGTCAGGCTGCAGGGGCTGCTCCTCGATATCCGGATGAAGAGCGAATTAACGGTTGTTTTCGTGACCCACGATATCAAAGAGGCTCTGATTCTCTGCGGGCGAATCATGATTATCGATAAACTCGGCGGACCATTAGAGTTTTTCGAAAACGACCTTCCGATCCCCCGGGACCCCCATTCATCGGAGTTCCAGGCAAAGGCTCATTATCTCTTCGACATCATGTCCGAGCTGTGAAATCAAGGAGCACTCGAAAAAAAACCCCGGCGGTACGCCGGGGTTTATCATGAGCTGTGCTGTAAGCAGTCGAGTTTACTGAACGACGGGATATCCCTGGTTTGCCCAGCCCTGGGGCTGATTGACCGGCATTCCCATACCGCCCCTGAGGGAAACGGCATCGTAACCGAGAAGCCTCAGGCCCGCAACGGTCTGGCCTGCGGTTTGACCGGTGTAGCAGTAAACCGCGATGGTCTTGTCCTTGGGCAGGGTGGCGAAAGACCTCTCCATACCCGGGCCCCAGGGGATGTTCGCCGCGCCGGCGATGTGCCCCTCGTCGTAGTGTTCGGCGCTGCGGATAGAAAGAACGTAGATGCTCGGATCTTCGGCATCGAGAAGATCTTTGAGGTTGTTTTCGGCGATGATGTTGTTCTTGATTTCCGCGGAAGCGAGGGCGCTGTAGTATTCCTTGACAGCGGTCAGTACATCGATATCGATGGTGGTCTCGGTACCGGGGAAGTCGTTAGCGGTGGTCTCGACGACATCCTCTACACCCTCGACCTTGGAGATCCCTAAGTTCCAACCCAGGTTCACCGAGTATGCCTCGAAACCCGCGAGGTTGAGGGTCATGACGGCCTGTCCTGCGGTCTGTCCGGTATAGCAGTACACCATGACCGGTTTGCCGGCGGGAATCTGAGTAAAAACATCGCCTAGAGCGGGGCGCCTTTGGCGTGTCCTTCGGCATACACATCCGGTTGACGGATATCGAGGATGAACATATCCTCACCGGCCCGAACCTTGTCTACGAAATCCTTCTGGGGGATCTTATAGTTGTGGGCGGGTTTGTTCGCGAAGTAGGCCATGACACCCTCTTCCACAGGGTCTATTGCAACGGTTTCTTCCGGTGCCTGAGTTTCGGCCTCTTTCTCAGCGGTGGCCGCCGCCGCAGTCTTCTCTTCCTTATTACAGCCGACAAACGCAATCGCGAGGGCCAGAACGATAAAGAGGAGAAGTATATTCCTAATCTTAAACATCTATCTATTACCTCCAGATAAATTTATTAATAATGAGTAATATTATCAAGAAAACTCAAAAAAAACAAGAGGTAAAATTCATTTTTTCCAATAGCCCCAAGAAATTTATTTCTAGGAGCCGTCCTGTACCGTCGGTGCAACACGGTCTCCGTTCGGCCGCTGTACCGGAAGCGAGGAATCCGCCGACCAGCCTAACCAGGCGGCGTCGTAGACTTTAACATCCCGGTATCCCGCGTTATACAGCGCAAGGAAGGTCTGGGCGGCCCGGACAGAGGTCTTGCAGAAAACAATGACCGTGTCATCGGGGGCGATATTGAAATCGTCGTAGAGAATCAGTATCTGCCGAACGGGCTTATAGGTGCCGTCTTTGAAGTTGTTCCGCGCAAAATCGATGTGGACGGAGGTCGGAATCGTACCGTCGTTGAACTCCTCCGTGGTACGAGTATCGATGATGCAGATGTCCTCATGAGGATTGTCCACCTCCGCCTTGACGTCACCCGTGGATGCCACGTACTGGGACCGGTTGGTCTCGATAGTGTAGTCGGTCGGTTTTACCGCCACCCGCCCGCTGTCTACGGACATACCCGCTGCTTTGAGGGCTTCGAAGCCGCCGCTGACCACCTTTGCATTATCGTGGCCGTAAACGAGGAGGGACCACCATAGGCGCGCCGCATCCATGTTCTTGTTATTATCGTAGATAATAACCGTACTTTCTTTCGATATCCCCCGGGCGCTCAAGATCTGCTCCATCTGACTCGCGGGAGCGAGCATATTAGGATAGGGCTTGTTGACGACTATATTCGCCCTGCTGATGTTAACCGCCCCCGTACAATGGGCTTCCCTGTATGCCGTGGACTCCTGGGTATCGACGAGAACGGTATTTTCCGATTGGAGCAAGGCTATTGCATCCTCCGCATCGATGATGTACTCTCCGGTCTGTTGTTCCGGATGGCATCCCACAAACAGCGCCGCCGAGATAAGAACGACGCTCAATAGTACGAGAATTTTGTGTAGTTTCACAATTAATTCCTCCAAGGTATTCTTTTAAATTCACATCAGTTATAATTCTTTATCAATGAAATGGTCAAGTCAACCCCTCCGGGGCAGACAAATCCTCATACCGGCGGCCCTTCTCCTCCTCTATCTAACAGTTCATCTTCTCTTTCTGACCCGTTTCCCCTTTGTCCACTCCGACGAATCCTGGCTCGCGGGGTTGAGCAGACACATGCTCGCGGAAGGGTATCTCGGGGTTACCGAGCCGTTCTTCGATATCTACGACAGGTACCCCCACGCTATAAAGGTGCTCTTTCATGCTGTGCAAATGGGTTTTATCGGCCTATTCGGCCATTCGATTTTCACCGTGCGTCTCGTATCCCTGCTTTTCTCCTGCGCGGCGTTGCTGGTGTTCTACCGCCTTGCGAGCCGGATTGTCGGTTCCCGGGAATACGGGCTGCTCGCCGCGGTCCTGCTTGCGGCGGATATCCAGTACATCTATGCATCCCACTTCGCCCGGCAGGAGATATTCCTCCTATTCTTCTTCCTGTCCGCCTTGTTCCTCTTTTACCGCTCCCTATCCGTTCAAGCCCTCCGGCGCGGTAGTATTTACGATCTCTGCACGGGACTGATCCTGGGCACGGCGATAGGATTCCATCCGAATGCCTTCGTAATCTTTTTGCCCCTCCTCTATCTCTACGGGCTCTACTTTTCTCGGGGAAAAAGGAAAACCCTATCCCAGTTTGCCGTCTTTCTCATGCCGATCCTCGGCGGGGCGGCGCTGTTCGCAGGACTGAGTTTTCGCTTCGACCCCGGTTTCATCGGGAATTACCTCTCCTACGGAAGTACATACGGGGTCGATGCATCCCTGGGAAATAAGATAATCCAGCTCGGACATTACTATTATAAGCTGTTCCACCGGGTGACCGGGACTTACTACCTTCCCGGGATCAAGGGACAGCTGATCGTCTTCGGACTCGCCATGGCCGTCGGTGTCGGAGCCTATATCTTTTCCAGGGTATCCCCTCGGAAAATAGGAAAAAGGGAGCCTGGGACCTCAGCAACGGCGCCGGTACTCGATCTCGCGGGGATAGTCGTTGCCCTGAATATAGGTATCCTCCTTATCGGGAAGTACAATGTGACGAATGTCATCTTCATCTTTCCCCCGATGATCATCCTCGTGATGGGCGTTATCAATCTGCCGGTGCAGGAGCACCGGACGCGGAGGTATATCATCCCGGCACTCCCGGTGCTTCTCCTGTCCGCCACCCTCGTTTCGTCGATCCTGCAGGTACTCCCTTGGATAGGCAGAGACCATTACCGGGAATACCTCGAGGAGCTTGCCGACACGGTTCCTCCGGATGTACCGGTCCTCGCGAATCTGAATACCGATTTCTATTTCCGTAACGGCGTCTTGAAGGATTATAGAAATCTCGTCTTCCTGCCCGAGAAGGGACTCGCTTTCCCGGAGTATATCCGGGATAGAAACATAGAATACGTGATCTATCCCGACGAAATGGATTATATCTACAACCACCGTCCTATCTGGAATATCCTCTACGGCAATGTCTGGCTGTACTACGAGGAGATGAACCGGTTTCTCGATGAAGAATGCACGGTTATCGGCGAATTTACCGCCCCTATCTACGGGATGAGAATCGTTCGCTACATCGGAGATGAGGACTGGAAGGTTCGGATCTATCGGGTCAATCCGCACCGCTGATTCTAGGGAAGGGGAGGATCATCTGTTCGCCCTCTCCGTCTTCGATCCGGAACCGCCTGTAGACCTCGGTAATCCTGGAGTTGAGCTCCCTCCGCGATTCCCCCGCTATAACGATGAACCCCGCCCGCTGGGAGGATGATACCACCGGCCGCATCATGTCTCCGGGACGAACCGCCGTAAAGAGTTCCAGGACCCCCGGAATCCCCCGGACTTCCTCCATCGGGGTGACCTTCCGCACTTCTCCTGGACTGAGGTAGAAGAGTTGTGAGGTGATATAGGTATTCGGCGGAAAAGAAAAGATCCGCCGGTCCGGCGGCTCGACCCTCTCCCCGAGGACTCCGCGGATATTCGCCTCGAGGATATCGAAACCCTCTATCCGGGGAATAAAGACATCCTCATACGCCCCGCCTATACGGGCGGCGATTTCGTTTACCCGTAAGCCCTCCTTTCCCCGGAGGAGCTGCACGTAGACCGGCCCCTCGGTTATTCCGCAGGCCTCCGCCGATTTACAACAGAGATCATAGATCTCCTCGGTCAGGTCGGGCAGGAAACGGGAGGGAAAGATATGGGCGTTGCATATTCCGATGTAGGGGGGATGGAAAAAGCTCAACCGGTCGGTTGCCGAGAGAAGAAAGAGTTCCCCCTCCCGGGACCAGCAGCTCGCCGTTATCTCCCCGCTCGGATAGTACTCCTCCATGCACAGTGTCATCTCCCGGGAGAAGGACAAGGTTTCCCGGGCCCGATCCGCGGCCTCTTTGACTGTTCCCGCGAGGTAGACGCCCCGCTGCCCCTGACTGTCCAGGGGTTTTACCACGAAAGGAGGCCTAAGGTCTTTGGCCGCGGTTTCGAGGACATCGAGGGTGCATATACGGTACGGATTCATCGGAATGTTCCGGTCCGTAAGGAGCGACTTCATTCTCCTCTTATTGGTGACATTCAAAGCTGCTTCGGCTGAGAGAAAAGAAGGGAGGCCGCGTTTCTCGGAGACTTCTGCGGCGACGGCCACCGGCTGATCGGTCCCGACCACGAGTATCCCGTCGGCCCGGATGTCCCCGGCGGCCCTATGGATTCCCTCGATATCGAAGGTCGATACCTCGAGGAAGATGTCCGCAGCCCTTCGCCCCGGGCATGCCGGGTCATTCGAGGCAACCGCCGTTCGGAACCCCATGCGCCGCACCCGGTATATGGCCTCGAGCTGACAGCTCCCGCCGCCGAGTATCAGGATTGTCTGTGCAGGTTTCTCTAACTCAGCTTTCATCATCGTAGGCGGTCCGAATCCGGTATTGGTCTCCGTATTTTCGTAGTCCCGAGAAGAGAGGACATTCCGTATAGTAGATAATGAGACGTATCAGTGTGGCGGCGAGTTTCCCCAGGGAGTAGGTCGTTCGGGATCGGTTTCCGGCGCATTTCAATTCCAGCATTCCGATGTTACGGGTATTCTTGAGGATAACGGCGGACAGGTACACGAAGGACTTAGTTTCCCCGCTTATGCGGTCGGCAAGAATCCGAGTAAAGGCCTTACAACTCGTTACACTAATGTTCTCAGGCTTGTTCAGGAGTTTTTCGAAAACAAGATCCCGTAGGAGGCTCCCGAT
>JBKHAJ010000186.1:0-7026 GCA_046542935.1 Spirochaetia bacterium
GCCATTCTCGATTTCGGGGGAGGTGCGAGGGCCAACATCACCGTGGGGACGCAGGTGTTTCTCCAGCAGCATGTTCAGGTTTTCGGCTCCGCGGGGTATCTCTCCATCGAGGTTCCCTTTAACACCTATCCCGACGTCCCCGGCAGGGTTACCGTTATAAACGGTATCGGGAAGAGAGTGGTGGAGACCGAGATCAACGATATGTACCGGATCGAGTTCGAGGAGTTTTCCCGGGCGGTCCGAAATGGAACCCCCGTTCCCGTCAATCCCGCCGACGCGGTAGCCAACCAAAAGGTCTTGGACGCCCTCTACGCGTCGGAAAAGAGCGGGGGGTGGGTAGAAGTGTAGGTCCGGCACGGTGCAGGGCTGTTTCACCTGACGTCGAGCTTGTGGATAGACGTTTCAACCCCGTCGAGCTTATCCCGCGCGTCGTCGAAGGCCCGGTCGAGATTTTTCAGATGTGTTCCCGCCACCCCTAAGCTCCTCGCTAAGCTCTGGTAATCGGTCTTCAGCTGATATACGAGTCCGGCAAGTTCCGCCGCCTTTTTGTGAAAGGCGAATCCCTTCAGGCCGTAAGAGACCGTCTGCAGATACAGAAAGAGACTCGACGGGCTTACCGGTAGTACCCGTAGATTGAGTGCTTCTTCCAGGAGATCCGAACCCGATTCGACGAACCCGTGGTAGTAGACCCTCTCCGACGGGATGTAGAGGAGGGCAAAGCTCAGGGTCCCCTCCTCGGGACGGATGTATTTGGATGCAACGTCTTTTATGTGCTTGAGGTAGCTCCGCTTCGCCTCGCCGGTGAGTGTCAGCCGCCCGGCGGACGGCTCCTCGCCCCGAGGGGCCTCACCGGCCTCGATGCTCCGCTTGACTGCCTCGAGGGGGAACTTCGAATCGATAGCCACCATGTAGGCGCCGAGGTGAACTACCGCGTCGACCCGTTCTCCCGATTTGAATCGGTACTGCATCTGATAGGCGCCCTTGGGAAGCCAATTTTTAAGGAGATTTTCGAGGAACTCCTCGGCGAATCCTCCCCGGGCATAGGGAACTAAGAATATTTTCGAGAGCTCGTCGAGGCCGCCTTGAATATCCTCGAGGGCCCCTAATCGGCGGTTTATCTGATCCAGGAGGGGGGCTGCGTCACCGCTTCCTATCCGGCCGCGCTTTCCGAGGAGAACGATAATGAGGAGAATCAGGAGGAGCACCGCCGCCCCTCCCGCCGCCGCGGCGAGAATCCCTCCGTTCACCGCGGAGAACCCCCGGGCGCTTCTATTGCGCTGTCGGGCATTCCGAGCCCGGCGGGTATGTCCAGGGGCACATCCCGCCACTCGCCGCCTAGGAGTACCCGCTGAACGGTGTACCCCGCCCGGCGGGCCCGCTCGGCGGCGGCCCCGTAGTAGGAATCGATCCCCTCCGGGTGGTGGGCGTCGGAATTGATCTGCAGGGGAATGGACCGTTTCCGGGCCTCGGCGACGATCCATTCTGAGGGGTACATATCGTGGCACTTACCCCGGGCGAGCCCTCCGGTGTTGATCTCCAGGACGGCGCCGTTCGCCTCGAGGGCGTCCAAGGTGGAAAGCACCTCACGCCGGTACCACGCGTCCGATTCCCGGTAATACATTTCGCCGGGATTTCGGAGTTTTACCAGATCGATGTGCCCCAGGATATCGAACCGGTGTTCGGTAATCATTCTCCGAACGAGGCGGTAGTACTCTTTGACCATCCCCTGCATGTCGGAATCGAAAAGCTCCTCGAAAATTCTACGGTAGATATCCAGGGGACCGTCTACCCCCGGATAGCTCCCGTCGGAAAAGCGGGCCACCGTGTGGACGCTCCCGATGATGTAGTCGAGGTCGAGGTTCCTGATACTCGGAAGATCGGGGGCCAAGGCCGGGCCGTCTTGGGGATTGCCCGGCGCCTTCGGGCCCTCCTCGAGGTAGTCCGCCTCGATACCCACATAGAGCTCGAGCCCGCCTGCGGTCCGCCGTTGGAGCTCCCGGGCCGTTTTGAGGTAGCCGGGAATATCCTCCTCCTTGAGGGTCCACTCTTCGGGGACCGGCAGGGGGCTGTGTCCCGAGAAGCCGAAGGCCGTAAAGCCCTTGCGACGGGCCGAGTCCACGTATTCTTCGAGCTTCCCCTTTCCGTCGCACAAGTCGGAGTGAGTGTGATAGGTAGTGAGTATCATATTTACAATTCCAGAATAAGCTCGGCAAGTCCCCGCTTGGGAACGTGGTGGACTTGGTTCTTGTCGCGGTAGTATCTGATGTCGTTGTCTATCGGATTCTCGATGATTATCTCCTCTCCCGGCTCGCCCAAGGCGACGACTAGGAGAATCTTGTACCGCTCGGGCAGAGAAAGTTTTTCCTTTAGGAGCTCCCGGTCTACCGATCCGATGATGCACCCGCCGATCCCGAGCTCGGCGGCGCCGAGGAGAATGCTCTGAGCGGCAATGCCGTGGTCCACCGAGGGATCTTCGGATATCTCGGTATCCAGAAGAATGATGATGTACCCCGCCGGGCGCTCCCCCTTTGCCGGACCGTCCCAATCCTCGAGATATCCCGCCCAGGAAAGGCAGGGAAAGACAGCGTTGTTCCGCTTGACAGTGCAGGATAAGACGAACTTCAGCGGCTGCCGATTCGCCGCGCTCGGGCAGTACCGTGTCAGGGCCACGAGCTCCTCTAAGGTCGATTTGGAGAGTTTCGCGTTTTCGTTGAAACGCCTGTAACTCCGGCTCTTCCTGAGTAATTCACGCGTGAACATGATGGTATCCTCCGGTACAAGGGTACTTCATAGACGGGTTCTGTTCAAGAGAACTGTTGAAGAACCGTTGAAAAACGAGTAGATCAATTCCAAAATACATTGTAAAATGGAATTATGTATGCCAGATTACTGAAATTTCCTCTCGAATCGGAAACGAGTTTCTTCCTCTTCGGTCCCAGGGGGTCCGGAAAAACGACTTGGCTCAAAACACGACTCCCCGAGGCAATTCGGATCGATCTTCTCGAGTCGGGGATGTATCGGGAGCTCCTTGCTCGACCGGAGTATCTCGAACGAATCGTTCCTCCCCGGCATAAAGGGTGGATAATCATTGATGAAATCCAGCGAGTTCCTATGCTCTTGAACGAGGTTCACCGCCTCATCGAGGAACGGGATTTTCGGTTTATTATGACCGGATCGAGCGCCCGGACCTTGAGGAGGTCAGGGGTGAATCTCCTGGCGGGGAGAGCGCGAAGGTACCATCTCTATCCCTTGACTGCCGAAGAGATGGGGAGCGACTTCGACCTCGAGAGGTCCCTCCGGAGCGGTCACATGCCCCTCGCGGTGACGGGAAAGGATCGGCAAGGGTATCTCGATTCGTTTGTTCAAACCTATCTCCGCGAGGAGGTGCTTCAGGAGGGGATAACCAGAAATATCGGCGCCTTTACCCGGTTCCTCGAAACCGCGAGCTTTTCCCAAGCTTCGGTGCTCAATATATCCGAAGTTGCACGGGAAGCTGGTATCGAGAGGAGGAGTGTTTCCACCTATTTTTCGATCCTCGAGGATCTTCTCTTGGCCTATAGGCTCCCCGTGTTTTCCCGCCGTGCAAAACGCCGCCTGGTCTCGCACGATAAGTTCTACTTCTTCGATGCCGGGGTATTTCGGGCTGTTCGTCCTTCAGGACCGCTGGACGGACCGTCTGAAATAGACGGTGCCGCCCTCGAGACCCTCGTTTTTCAAGAGCTTGCAGCAATCAATGATTACCTCGGATTCGGGTTCGATATACGATTCTGGCGGACGAGCAACGGAAATGAGGTCGATTTCATCCTCTACGGGGATAGAGGATTGATAGCGGTGGAGGTAAAGAATACCGGCCGCGTCTCGGAGAGGGACTTGAGCGGGTTAAGGTCTTTCTCTCGGGATTATCCGGAGGCGAGATGCCTTCTCTTCTACCGGGGTGATAGGCGCGAATACTGCGATGATATCGAGATAATCCCGGTGCATGAGGCGCTCCGGCACCTGCCGAGCCTCCTTGGGGGCTAGTACAGTCCCGCGTCGATTGATTCGGCGTAGTCGGTAATAAAGTGGTCTAAGACCCACAGTCCCGTCCCGGTCCTCAGGGGATTCGGCGGATTTCCGATCCGGTGGGGAATTCCCACATGGACGAACCCCATCCCCTCGGTGGGAAGGGAGGGAAACATATCGTCACCGTTGATGTATCGGCGGCATTCGATGTGCCGGTCGAACTCCTCGGCGAAGGCCCGGTTCCCCACCCGGGGGCTCGCGCTGGCAAAGCAGAAGAGATCGATGCCCCGGCTCTCGTAGAGATAGAACAGATCGGCGGCGCAGAGGGTTGCAATCGCCGCCCCGGAACTGTGCCCCTCGACGACTACCCGGCTATATCCCGTGTCGAGATGGTCCATAACCCGGGCGCGTACTTCCGTCTTGACCCGGTCGTACCCCCGGGAGAACCCGGCGTGGACCTGCATCCCCTCCGGGGCGCCGGAAAAAGGGGCATCTATCAAAAGGTGGATCATGTTGTCGAAATAGTCCGCCGGGCTTTCCGACCCGAAGAAGGTAACGTAGAGGACTTCGGACTCCGCCTGGAAGGCCCCGTGGACGTTCTTGCCGGAGAAGTACTCGTCCGGGGCCCGGATTCCCCCGTTCAGCACGGCGTTCCTGAGGTCCCGCTGCCGGTAGATGAGCTCGAAGTGTTCGGGAAGATTTTCGCCTAAGATTTCGCCGCCGGAACCGAAGAAAAAAACCATCTCACAGGCGGAGAATACCGCGGCCGCCGTCGCGGCGGTTATAATAAGGAGCGCCCGGCGTATTCCGGCGCGGAGGGAGTTTCGCAAATGTGACCTTACTTCGAGGAACATCGTCTAGAATCTATCAGCGGGATTATCCGGGGTCAAGAAAGTGTGATAGAGTCCGGTATGTTTGTCACGCGGTTCCTCCCCGTTACCGTCTGTTTTTTTATTCTTGCAGCCGCCGGTCTGCCGGCCGACGCGAACCGACCGAACGCGGTGTCCGTCGATCTGGCCCCGCCGGGTATCGCCGCCGCGGCGGGAGGCATCGGCTTCGGGGCGAGCTACGAACGCGCCGTTTTCCGGTATCTCAGCCTCCGAGCCGGAGGGGGAATCATCTACATTCCCTTCGCCGAGTACGATATCTCCGGACGGTATCTGACAGGGACCCTCCTCGCGGGAGTACGGGGTTATCCCGCAGGCAGATCGCCGCGGGGTCCGTATTTCGGTATAAACGGCGGCTACATCGGCGTTTCCGTCCGCGGGAGGGAAGGAGATGTCCCGAGCTCGATGGGTCTGCATATGCCCTTCGTGTCCGCCGAGGCGGGATGGAAGTTCGTCTTCGGCCGCCGCAGGGTCGGCTTCTTCCTCGAGCCCTACGTTCACTTTCTGTTCATCTTCGAGGGGACGACCTTTGCCGAGATGGGCAACCTCTCCTCCGTCGCCCCCTCGGGGTCTACAATCGGGCTGCTCATCCTCGGATTCAACCTGGGATTGGTGTTCTGAGTCTTTTTGCCCTTCCTTTACTCTGAGTTATTTTCTTATTAACTTCGTAACAACCTAATCAATGAGGAAGGAGAAAAAACATGAAAAGACTACTTATCGTACTCGTGGTTGTCGTTATGCTTGGAGGAGTCGGCGGGAATGTGTTTGCACAGAATCTACCCGGTGTGGCGCCGGAGGGCGACAATCCTAAGAATGCCGTAGGAATCGACCTCGGTACCTTGTTCGGCAGTTTGATTGCCGGCGGTTTCGGGATCGGAGGCTCTTATGAGAGAGAACTGATACCTATTCTCTCGATCAAGGTGACCGGCTCGTTCGCCTCGTTCCCCTTGTATGGATCGTTAGTCAGCGCAACCGGTGCCGCGCGGTGGTATTTCCTTAAGACCTCTCTCAACGGACCCTATGTAAGTGCGGGCGGTGGAGTCGGTATTATGCTCACCGGAGGGACGGCGGTCATGCCCATTATCTACGGTGAAGGGGGATACAAGTTTACCGTTATGAACGGCGGGGAGAGCGGATTTTTCGTCGAACCCTTCGTCGGATTCAGCTATCAGCCTTTTAATATAAGCGGTCCTGGAATGGTCAATCTCGGGGGGTTCAGTTTCGGCGCTAACCTCGGCTGGTCGTTCTAACCCCGGGCGGTTAACTATCATCTAATAAGGTCTGCCTGCCGGCGGGCCTTTTTTTTCCTTTTTCCGGTAGGCGACGGTGCACTGAACCTTTTCTTAACAAATGTATAGATATTTTTTTATTTTCAATCTCTTTACAGGTAGTGAATATTATATTAACCTTAAAATAGTCTATATTCAGGAGGAAGGAGAGAGATATGAAGAAACTTTTACTCGTACTTGTTGTTGTTGCGATGCTCGTGGGAGTGGGCAGCAACGCTTTCGCGCAGAATCTGCCCGGGGTCGCCCCGCAGGGGAGTAACCCGAAGAATGCGGTACACTTAGATCTGTCCTGGTTATTTTCCGGTTTGATTTCAGGCGGTTTCGGAATCGGCGGTGCATACGAACGCAGTCTTACGCCGTTCCTGAGCTTGAAGATCACCGGTGGGTTTATGTCGGTTTACGGTGGCACTTATATAAATGTACTCGGCGGCGTTCGGTGGTATTTCCTTCATCTCGGTGTTGCCGATACAGCCGTCAACGGTCCATTTGTCGGGGCAAGCGGAGGCGTCGGGATTATAAACTTTTCCTATTATGGATCCTCGTATTCGGGTGTTGTTCCTGAGATCCTCTTCGAAGGGGGGTATAAGTTCACACTTATGAACGGGGGTCAGAACGGATTCTTCGTTGAACCTGTAATCGGCTATCTGCTTGCTATAGGTGCAGTTGCCGCCGGGGGCTTTCATTGGGGAGTCAACATCGGCTGGGCGTTCTAGAGCCGCGCGGAATCAGTCAAGATTTTATGAAAGCCGTCCTTCGGGGCGGCTTTTGGAATTTAGGGCTTTACTTTCCCGGTAAAAAGGATCAAACTTTTTTGAAGTTTATCGGGGGAGGAGATTGAGATGCGGAAA
>JBKHAJ010000187.1:0-6978 GCA_046542935.1 Spirochaetia bacterium
GGATCTGCAGCATCGGTGTGGTCGCCTTCGATCTTATAGGCCCTCCGAAGATAACCGAGCTAAAATACCGCCTTCCGGAAAAGACGGCAAAGACCGCCACCCACATCATCGTCTACGTGGAACCGCCGGGATGGTTTTTTATTGCCCGGAAAAAAGACGTCCTGGATAACGCCTGCGAGATCAGGTCCGTCCTCGACCAGTCGGGGCGTCCCCTGGATAAAAAAGAAAACCTTAAAAGCTTCGGTCTCTTCAAGGACCAATGGGACCAATTGTTAAAATAGGGAAAAGAGCAGAAACATTTGACACGATGGCCAAAATTCATAATAGTATAGGGCATCGAATAATCGCCATATTTTATAGGAGGAAGATTATGGTAGTCGCTTCATTGGTCTTAGGGATCCTGTCGGTTGCCCTCAACTGGATCCTGTGCTGGCTCCCCATCGTGAGCCAGATTCTCTGCATGATACTCGGTATCATCGCGATCGTCTTAGGCGTCTTGGGAATGAAGAAGTTCCCCGACAAGAGGGGAATGGCTATCGCCGGCTTTATCTTAGGGATCGTAGGAACAGTCTACGGTCTCATCGCGCTTCTTGCCTGCGGAATCACCGCCGCGGCGATCGGCAAGGAGGGCCAGGGACTTCTCGAAGCGGTCGAAAAGGCGGCCGAGGAAGCCGCCGAACAGCTCGGCGATTAAAACCCCGGGCATCAAGCAGGTTACACAATTCGAATAAGAGAGGAGGCGCACCCTTCTCTCTTTTTTTATCGGTCCCGTGAGGAGTTCATATGCATCCCTATATCGTCGATTTTTGGATCGGCGATTATCGCATAACCGTAGGCACCTACTCGATCCTGGCCCTAGCGGCTATTCTCGCCACCGGATTTATCTACATCTTCCACGTACGGGACGGACGGAAAAAGATCGCCGCCCACATCATCTTTCTCGGGGGGATACTCCTTTTTTCCCTAATCGGAGCGAGAATCGTTCAATTCCTTATCGACTTGAAGGTTAAAGCGGGCCAGGGGCTCACTACCTGGGAGATCCTCCAGTCCACCGGAGGGACCGTAACCGGGGGTCTTCTTTTCGCGATAATCGGAACCGTTATTTATTCCCGTATCGACCCGCACCGGATCATGAATTGGCAGACCGTCGACGTCATGGCCATGGCCTTTCCCTTCGGACATATGCTCGGGAGGATCGGATGTCTGACCGCAGGATGCTGCTACGGCAGGGTGTGTGATCACTGTACGCTGACTATAACCTATCCCCCTGATTGGCCGGTCCTCCTTTTCAAGGAGGCGGGTTTCGTCTCAGGGCCGAGGATCGCGTCGCCGCTGATCGCGGCTATCGGATTGTTCTTAATCGGGGTTGTCCTCTACCTTGTCTTTCGGTTTACCCGGAGCAGGGGACAGGTAACCGCTCTCTACTTCCTCCTCTACGGGCCCTTCCGCTTCCTCCAGGAGTTTACCCGGGGCGATCCGGAACGGGGATTCTTCGGTCCCTTTTCCACCGGACAGTGGTTCGGACTATTTGCAACCGGATTTGGATTTATGCTATTAATTGTCTATATTCGGAGGTTTGCCTCTGGCGTTGCCTTCCCGCCTTTCCTGCCGTTTAACGGAAAGCCGCCGAGAGAGAAGGACGCATTTCAGAAATAAGATTGAGTGTGAGGAGATAATACAATGGAAGAAAACGTATCGGAAGGACAGAAAAACCGGCGGCCTAAGGCGGGCACCGCGTTAGGAGTGCTCAACATCATATTCTGCGGATTCGGGCTTTTAGGGGGGATCTTCGGAATCGTCGTATTCCTAGTAATGAGAGGGGTCTTCAGCATCGCCATGGCCTACGAACCGGAGCTGCAGGTTGTTATGACTACCATGAACGCCTTTTTCACGATTCTCTTCGTCATCACTATCGTGCAGTTTCTGATCAACGGAACGGGATTGACCGCGGGAATCGGGCTCTTAGGAAGCAAGAGGTGGAGCATTCTCTTGAGCAACATCTACGCAATCGCCACTATCGTGCTCCTGCTCGCCAATTTCGTTATCCTCCGGCAGCTCATGGATCAGGTCTTCTCTAACCCGATGATTATGTCCGAGATGTCCGCCCAGGACCTCATGGCCCTTCAGACGATGAAGCGCATCATCCCGGTCATAGCGGGGACCTTCAGCCTGATTCTCGGATCCGCCTATCCGGTGGTCCTCTTGGTCCTCCTAAACCGCCGAAAGGTCAAGGATTACTACCTCGGGGAGGAGGGCGCGTAAGGTTTGAGCCGAACGCTTCGCCCAAGCGGCCTGACAGTCCTAGGAATTCTCCAGTTAGTCTTCGGGGGGTTCCAGATTTTAGGAGTCCTTTTTTCACTCCTTAGCTTCGGGTGCACCATCCAGGTCCAGGGCGAGGCAATAGCCGAGCCGACCGTAGTCAAGATGGCCGGCATTCTCTTCAATACGGGTATCGCGGCGGCTCTTGTCGTGTCGGGGATCGGATCCCTCAAGGTCCGTAGCGCCGGCGGCCGGTGGGGGGCGAATCTTTACGTATTATTGGTCGCCGCACGGACCGTGGTTCTCACTCTGCTCGGCGGGGGATTGGGCGGCGGAGTTTCCATGTTTACCATCGCTTCGCTGGTGTACCCCGTGCTCGTCCTCTTCTTCTATAATGTGGTTTTCGCCGATCTTTGGCGGCCGGAAAGGACAGCCCCGGCCGCGGCGCCGACCGCCGGAAGACGGGAGGCGGGGTCTCACATACTCCTCATCGCCGGACACACGGTAAAACAGACCCTCCGCAGCGCCGCCGGGATAATCCTCGTCCTCGCGGTACTCGCCTTCGGACTCTTCGCGGCGCAAGTCCTCCTTCTGCCGGTGGAATTCGTCACCAACCGGGCGGCACAATTCGGCGACACCGCCGACGAGGCCGAGATGATGTCCCGGCTCGAGACCGGAATCGTGCCGCTGTTAGGGAGGATACTCTCCAACGTAACCGGAGAGCCTAAGGAAAACTTCGGGGAGCTCTTCTCCGGTCGGTTCGCGGTGCCCGAGGCGGGGGACCCCCTCGAGGAGGCCTCCCGCGCCCGATGGTGGGCCGACTTTCTGATCCGGGAAAAGCCGGGATTCTTGTCGCTCCTCTTCCTCCTCTACTGCTTTATCATCCCTTTTCTCGTAATTTTCAGCGGATTCAATCAGATATCCGGGGATGCCCGGAACCGGGGGCTCAGATATCTCTTGATGCGTACTCATAGAAAGAGCATCTACTTCGGCAAATTTACGGGCGCCGCGGTGGTGGGAGTCCTTGCCCTGGCGGTCCTCTTTCTCGCGGTGATTCTCTACGTCCGGTTCAAGTTCGATTTTTACGCGGTCTACTCCACGGTCCGGTGGGGAATCCGCGGCTTCGTCTCGTTTATCCTGGTATCCCTCCCCTACTTGGCGGCGGCGATTCTCTTTTCCGGGATGATCAACTCCGGTATCGCCTCTCTGGGTGCCGTTTTCGGCGCGCTGGTCGTCTATCCCCTCTTTGTCCGCCTCTTAGCCGGGGTCTGGGAACCCCTGACGGTTCTCCACTACCTCATCCCCTACCGGGCGAGCTACTACCTCTTCTATCCTAAGGAGGGGCCCGTTTTACTCGCGGCGGCCGGCATGCTCGGATATACCGCCCTTTACCTCGGACTGGGGTATATGGCATTCAGAAAGAGGGATCTCTAGAATGACACAGTATAACGCTCTTTCCATTCACGGCGTCTCCAAATCCTTCGGTCGGGTACAGGCCCTGCGTGATGTATCCTTCGAGGTTCCTAGAAATCTCATTTTCGGGGTTTTGGGACCGAACGGAGCGGGAAAAACCACCCTCTTCTCGGTCTTAGCAGGGTTCATCACCCACGACGAGGGATCGTTCACTATCCTTGGTCACTCATCACCGGAAGAGATAAAAGGGAGGGTCGGGATCCTTCCCCAGGACGCCCACTTCCAGGCCAACGTACCCATTATCTACCAGCTCCGGTTCTTCTTGAGGCTTCAGGGGTGGTCCGATCCCGACGCGGAGGGAGAAATACGGCGTGTCATGGAGATAGTAGGTCTCGACTCGGTCCTGTACCGTGAAGCGGCAACCCTGTCCCACGGAATGTATAAGCGGCTGGCCCTGGCTCAGGCCTTTTTAGGATCTCCGGAGCTGGTAATCCTCGACGAACCTACTTCCGGCCTCGACTGGAAGAGCGCGAAACGGATACGGGAAACCATCCGGGAGCTCAGGGAAGATGCCACCGTACTTATAAGCAGCCACAATATGACCGAGATGAAGGAGCTCTGTGATTCGGTTGCCGTCCTCGAAAGCGGCCGGCTCAAAGCGGTCGGCCCCGTGGAAGAGGTTACCGGAGGAAGTTACGTCATTACCGTCGAACTCAACCGTCCCTTGACCGGAGAAGAGATACAGGAATGCTCCGCGGCGGTACCCGCGGGGAACTTCGCTAAAACCGGGGAGACCGAGTACAAGCTCGTTCTCGAAAGTTCGGGCGATAGGACCGGCGAAGAAAGGGAGGGGGCCGTCGCGGAGCTTCAAAAAACACTTATAAACCTCGGGCTGATTATCAAAGGAATTCGGGAGGATAATATGCTCGAAGAGCTCTATTTGAGCCTCACCGATACAGCCCCTTCCGGAGGCCGGCCCCAAGGGTCTTAAGTGAGCAGGTTGATCCGGGTAAAAATGTAGGCGAGCTTGTCCTGCTTGATGATTTTTCGGTAGATGGGGGTCCGCTCGAGCCGCTCGATTCCGTCTTCATGAGTCGAATAGTGATCCGTGCGCCCCTCCTCGAACCAGTGCACCAGCCGAATCGAGCTCCCGTCGATCTCGATGGAGGTAATGCCCCGTTTACCGATGACGCAGCCGGAGTTAAACAGGCTCGGCACCACAATATCGGAATTGTATATGCTGCTGCGGATATCGAGGCTTCGGTCCTCCGCGTAGATCTGTTCGAGCTCCCGTTTGTTCTCGAGGATCTCCTTTTCGATCTCGATTCGTTCCGCCCCGTTCTTGCCGGGATGCTTTCTTAAGAGCTCTTCGATCCTGTAACGGATCGAATCGGCCTTGGAGAGTGATTCGAACAGGGGACGGTGGGTATGCCCGATAATGCTTACGATCTTCTCGGCGGCGGCGAAATCGTAGACCCGGCTCTCGATCTTGAACTGCTTGTTGCTGTCGTGGGCAACCGAGTAATTGCGTATGCGCAGAGGCTTAGCGAAATACTTGAGAAAAAACCCGGATATATTATTGTACTTGTAGAAGAACATCGATGCCTGATGTCCGTGGAAGACAAATATCGTTCCCGCGGGATGCTCCACCCGCATCGAATCGTAGAGAGAGGTCCAATCCTCCTCGAGTACCTTGAGCTTGAGATCGTGATTTCCCACGATCTTGATCAACCGCCCCTCTTCGTGCAGTTCGGCGAAGATCCGGTATATGTGGCCCCATCTCGCCTTGATCCTCTCTATACGAAACCGCTGAAGCTCCTCAATGTCGCCGTTTAAGAAGAGAGTATAGCCGTTCGTTTCATAGTAGTGCTCCAGGACATGGGTAAACAACCCCGAGTTCCACAAAAAATCGTCCTGCTTGCCCCCGTCGCCTAAATGGAGGTCGCTGAAGATGACCAGCTTGTCCGCCTCGCCCATCCGGTAGCGGGGCGAGTTGACGTACAGGTCCTTCAGATTCTGGCGGACAGTTGCTTCTTTCAGCTCCGAGTTGAATCCGATCATCTCCGGGTCCTACTCGATTACGGAGTTTACCAGAGAAGGGGTGTCGATTATTAGACTCACGTTGCCGTCTCCCATAATGCTGCAACCCGATACACCCCGCATAATTCCCATCGAATCGGGGAGGGGTTTTACGACGAGCTGCTTGTAATCGAGGATTTCGTCTACCAGGAGGGCGGCCTTTTTGTTGTCGGCGAGGATGACCACCACTATCCCATCCTCCACCGTCCGCTTCTCCGTCGCGATCCGGTGCATCTCGTAGAGCTTGAGGACCGGAATCAGCTCGCCCCGGAGGTTTAGGACCTCCCGTCCCCGCTTAGTAACGGTTACCTGTTCGGCCCGGGCTTTATGAAAGGTCAAAATGTCGCTGATGGGCATCGAGTAGAGCTTGTCGGCTACCTTGAAGATGATTCCGTCTATTAAAGCTTGAGTCTGGGGGATGCGGAGGAGTATTTCGGTCCCCCTGCCCTTTTGGCTTAAGATGTCGACCCGTCCCTTGAGTTGTTCGATAGCCGACTTGACCTTGCCTAAGCCCTCGCCGCTTCCCGCTCCTGCAGCACCCACCGCGGCGGAAAAGCCGGGCTGCATGATAAGGGCCCATACCCGGGTATCGCTCAGCTTATCGGCATCTGCTTGTGAAATCAAGCCGAGGGCCCGGGCTTTCTCGAGGATTAACTCCCGGTCAAGGCCTCGTCCGTCATCCTTGACGGATATCCAAATCTCATTCCCCTCGTACCGGGCATCGAGAGAGATAATCCCCGTGGTTTGTTTCCCCACCTCCTCCCGTACCTTCGGGAGCTCGATTCCATGGCGAACGGCATTCTCGATAACGTTGACCAAGGGCTCGGAGATATCATCCATGATGTTCCGGTCCATCTCGGTATCCTGGCCGCTTAAGTCCAGATTGACCTTCTTATCATAGTTCCTCGAAAGGTCCCGAACAAGACGGCGCATCTTGTTGAACAGCCCCTCCAGAGGTACCATCCGGACCAGCATGGTCACCTCCTGCATCTCCCGGGTTACCTTGGAGAGATATCCTGCCGCCGCTTGGAACCGCTCGAGGTTATACCGCTCGAGATCCGGATTATCGATGACCATGGCTTGCGCGGTGATGAGCTCACCCATGAGGTCGAAGAGCTTGTCGAGCTTATCGGTATCGACCCGGATGTCCCGGCGCTGAACCTTTTCCTTTTCCTCGGCGGGCTGCCCCAGCCGTTTCTGCTGCTCTTCCAATGCCCGGGAAACCTG
>JBKHAJ010000188.1:0-6837 GCA_046542935.1 Spirochaetia bacterium
GATATCGGTTCGGGTATGTCGATAATTACCTGCTCCTCAGCGACCTCCATTCCACAGAGCTTGGAGAGACGTTTTGCCAAGTGCTGCTCGAATTGGAGGCGCGATTGGACGTTGGTGAGTTTGAGATGAAGCTGCTCGGAACCGTCGAAGTTGGTTTCGAAGATCATCTTGTAGAGGTTTCGGTGGGTCACCCGGTCGACAAGCCCCGCCGCGACGGTGTAGAGCTTGGAGAAGAGTCGGCTGAACTGTTCGTCGTCGATACCGTAGAGGTCGGTGGGGACAACCGCTCCGGCCCGCATGCCCATCAATACCGCCTTCTTAATCATCGCCGTTGCGATTCTCACCGTTTTATGCCAGTACACGGTTCGATACATCAGATACTTCGAAAAGAGAAGGTTTTCTACCGCGGTCACCCCCTGTTCTTCGATGGCCAGGCCCGATTCGGGGTGGGGGACAATACGACTTACGATAAAATCGATGTCCTGCATACCGTAGGGCACTCCGCAGAAGAAGGCGTCCCGGGTCAGATAGTCGAGTTTGTCCGGATCGAGGACCCCCGAAAGGATATTCCGGAAGAAGGGTATTTCTTTCGATTTTCCCTCCGACATGGAGAGATCGATGATGGCCGCCACCGTCTCGGGATCGGCCCCGGCTTTATTTGTGAGCATCGATTTCAGGGGATCCGAGAGAATGAGCTCGCCGGTCAGAGCCTCGTGCTCTTTCAAGGGGAGCTCCTTCAGGCTGTGGGCATAGGGAAAGTGCCCCAAATCGTGGAGAAGACAGGCGCATAGAAAACCCCTGACCGACTCCGGGCTCAGCTCGATGCACTCATCCGAGGCAAGCAGCTGCCTCAGGATTCTGCGCGATATCATGAGCACCCCGAAGCTGTGAGCAAGACGGGTGTGGGTGGCCCCGGGGTAGACATGAAAGGCGGGACCGAGCTGCTTGATCCTCCCGAGCTTTTGGAAGCTCTCGTGAGTGGTTATCGCCTTGAGTCCCGGCGAGAGATGGATGTTCTGCCAGATGGGGTCCCGAACCGGCTCGGTAAAGTCCTGATCCAGGTGTTTGAGGATCGTTTCCTTCCAGCTCACCCCTTTTCCTCTGTGATCCTCTGCTTGGTATGGGCGAGGAGCCCTCCGGCGAGGAGGATCCGCTTGGAGCGCTCGTCTATCTCGCAGAGGGTCGTAATCGTCCGGCCCAAGACGGGAATCTGGAGCTTGATTCCTCCTCCCGCTTCGAGATTGGTCCTCAAACTGGGAAGGACGATCTCCTGGCCCTCTTCGAGCCACTGGTAGTCCGCGGGCTCGGCGAAGACTAAGGGAATAATGCCGAAATTGATCAGGTTCGCCTTGTGGATCCGGGCGAAGCTCTTGGCGACCACCGCCTTCACCCCCAGGTACATCGGGGCTAAGGCGGCATGCTCCCGGGAAGATCCCTGGCCGTAGTTATCGCCTCCCACGATAATTCCCGTACCGCTCTCCTTGGCCGTCTTGTGGAACTCGGGATTCAGGGCCTCGAAAACGTATTTAGCGATCTCGGGAATATTGCTGCGCAAGGGGAGGATCCGGGAACCCGCGGGCATGATGTCGTCGGTGGTTATGTTGTCTCCGGTCTTGATCAGGACCTTCGTTTCGAGGTGCTCCTCCACCGGTTCCCCCTTCGGAAGGGGCTGGATATTGGGACCCCTCCTTACCTCAGCGTCGGCCGCCTCTTCCGGGGAGAGGGGGGGAAGAATAAGGTTCTCGTCCGCCTTGATATAGGAGGTGTAGTCCTTCTTGGTAACTCCCTTGATCTTTCTCGGATCGAAGAATTCCCCCTCGAGCGCCGCGGCGGCGGCGGATTCCGGTGAGACTAAGTAGATCTCCGCGTCGGCGGTACCGCTTCGCCCCTTGAAGTTCCGGTTGAAGGTCCTCACGCTCACCCCCTTCGAGGACGGGGCGAATCCCATTCCGATACAGGGGCCGCAGGCGCTTTCCAGGACCCGGGCGCCGCTTCTGACCAGCTTCTCCACGATTCCCGCTTCGATGGAGTTCTCCAGGGTCTGCCGGGAGCCCGGCGAAACGCCTAAGGAGACATTCGGTGCGATTACGTTGCCGTCGAGGATGTCCGCCGCGACGCCTAAATCGTTGATCGAGGAGTTCGTACACGATCCTATGGCCACTTGATCGACCCGTTTGCCCTCGAGCTCCCGGATGGTGACCACATTGTCGGGCATGTGCGGTGCCGCCGCCAAGGGTTCCACCGAAGAAAGATCTATTTCCACCGTTCTCGAATACTCCGCATCCGGATCGGCGGTAATTTCCCGCCACACTTCGGGCCGTTCCTGCAGCTTAAGGAAGTCCCGGGTTACTTCGTCGGAAGGGAATAAGGAGGTGGTGGCTCCGAGCTCGGCCCCCATGTTGGTGATCGTGGCTCTCTCCGGTACGGAGAGTGTAGCAACTCCCTCGCCGAAGTACTCGTAGATCTTTCCGACTCCCCCTTTCACGGTTTCCCGCTTCAAGAGCTCGAGGATGACGTCCTTCGCGGAACACATGGGATTCAAGCTTCCCGTAAGCTCGACCCCCACGATCTCGGGGCGGGTCAGGTAGAAGGGGGCTCCGGCCATGGCTACCGCCACGTCCAGTCCTCCCGCTCCTATCGCTATCATCCCCAGGCCCCCGCCGGTGGGGGTATGGGAATCGGAGCCCAAGAGGGTCTTGCCGGGTGCGCCGAACCGTTCGAGGTGTACCTGATGGCAGATCCCGTTTCCGGGCCGCGAAAAGTAGAGCCCGTACTTCCGGGCGGTATCTTGGAGATAGATGTGGTCGTCCATGTTCCGGAAATCGGATTGCAGGGTATTGTGATCGACGTAGGATACCGAGAGCTCGGTCCGGATTCTGGGTATATCCATGGCTTCGAACTGCAGATAGACCATGGTGCCGGTAGCGTCTTGGGTCAATGTCTGGTCGATTCGGATTGCAATGGTGCTTCCCGGATCGAAGGACCCCTCCACGAGATGATTTTTGAGAATTTTTTCCGCGGCTGTCAGGCCCATGGGCGACTCCTTGAATTTTTTAATTGTTATCCAATTATATTAATAGGTCTGATCTGGAGTGTCTACAGTATGGACAGAGGTGCCCGGTTTTGATAGTAATGAATCGTGAAACGCTATCTGTTGCTCCTGTGCGCGGCCGCCGTGCTCGTCTTCGGATGCGTCAAGGACCGGGAAAGGGGATTTACCGCTGGAGAATCCTCCGGACGGGCCGAGTCGACCGGAGGAAAGGCGGTGGAAGAGGCCTCACGGAAGGAAGGACGTCTTCTCCTGGAAATGGAGAAGACCGATCCGGAAGAAAAAGACGCGGGCGCTGTTCTCAGCCGGCTCGAATCGGGACGGAGGGCCCTCCTCGCCCTTCCGGGGGGAGAGACGATCATTCCCCAAGACACCGAGATCGGGGCTCTCCAATCTAACGCTCCTTACGCCGGTCCCGGGATAAGCCGGGTATATTCGATCATCACCGGATTTTTGGAAGGACTCACCGAGGGGAGGGTAGAAGATAAGATCATCGAGGAGGAGCGGCGTTGGCTTGTGAAGAGCTCCTTGGAGGATCCCCTCGGGGAGGGGGCGGTTCCGAAACGATATCGGGTGGGTGAGATCCGTATCGAAGGGGAAACCGCCGCGGCCAATGTGAGGCTCCTCTCCGATCGCGGCAGAAGCTCCGGCGAGATCTACCTTCTCCAATCCGGTCCCGAAGGGGGCTGGAAGATAACCGATTTTCAGGCTGACCTCTACGAATTACTCGAGGACTATAATGTAAACGGGCGTTACGAACCGAAAATGTATAATATGACCGATCTCTTTTAATTCGGGAGGAGCAGTGGGAATACCAATCGGCAGAATCGAAAAAGAGTTTGTCCTTTCAGCCGTCCGCGATAAGGGAATGCCCGTCGATATCCATGGAGATAAAAAGCTGGATACCGCCAAGATATTCCGGTTCGACGGAAGCAGCATCAGTCTGATCAAAGAAGACGGGGATTTGTCACACTACCGGGAAGAGGAATCGATACGTATCTTCTTTTCATATTATGGGCACACTATGACCTTCGAGAGTACCGTCGAAAATACCGAGCGGTCTTTGATGCAGATCCGATATCCAAAGCTCATGGTCAAGAATTTGGAACGAAAATACGAGCGTGTACCTCCCCCGCAGGGTGCCGAAGCCTCCTTCGTCGTTCAGGGACAACAGATCGTTCTCGATTTTCCCCGGAGCCGCACCTATGAACCCCTAAACGAGCCGGCGTTCGACGAAGATTTCGATGTCACCAGCATTCAGAAGCTTACCGATAACTTTCGTTACAAGATAGGAGGCATAGCCGAGGACAATAAAATCCGGATGTTCCGTGATAAAGATCCCGAGACCTTTGAAGAGCGGTGTATAACCCGGTTCGGGCGGGTGTTCTACATTCCCGATACGAACAGGTCCTTCATTCAGGAGGAGATGTACGGATCGACCCGTATCATTTCCCGGGATATGTTGAAAGAGGTACTCGTCGAAGAGGGCACCAATCCCAAGAATGTCCATCTGAGGATGTCGGCGATATTGACCGAGAAATCGGACGAGGGTATCTTTTCCGAGGTCTACTGTCCGATCCTTTTCCAAGACTATGTGACCGGATACATCTACCTCATGAACGGCGAGGAGAAACGAAAAGGATTCAGCGAGGAGCTTGTGGACTATGTATCCCAATTCTCTAAGGTCCTAGCTTATTCCCTCAAGCTCCACGGCTATTTCAAGGGGGAAAAGCCGACGGACGAAGAGTTTGTGCCTGAGATTGTGGACGTCTCGGCATCGGGAATGCTCTTTGCGCATGGCTCGCCGCACTTAGCCGATCAGTTCGGTCTGTACACCGACTTCAATCTCGTCTTGAGCTTCGAGAACCGGAAGATGACCATTCCTTCCCGGGTCATGCGGAAGTTCTCGGAGGAGGATCTCTATTATTACGGGATTCTCTTCTTAGAGATACAGCCGGAGGACTTCAGATACCTCTTCGATTACATCTACGGACGGGAGTTCACGGGGGAGGATGAAAGCCGCTGGGAGGGAGGTGCACCGCCGCCCGCTTTGGATCTTTTCGATGACTGATTTATGAATCCGGATTCCGGCCGGTTACATCCGGCCGGACGTGGGTCTTGAAGTATTTCATGAGAAGCTTGTAATTTTCCAGGGAGTACTTGTCCTGGACCGAAACGAGTTTCGCCCCGATGTTGATGAATACACCCTCGGACCGTTTCCACCGGATCTCCACGCTTCCGTGAACCGGAGCGAATCCGATTTCTTCTTCGGGAACTATCACAACCTTCTTCGAGCTTCCAATTTCCCAGTCCACATCCTTAAGGAGCTCGAAACGAAAACCGCCGGTGCTGATGTCCCGCACATACCCGGGGGTGTTGGTGTCTTTGAAGATGACCTTGGCGTAGCATTTCTCACGTTCCTTTCGTGCGGCGTTGCTCTTGCTCTTATCGTTCACGGGAAACTCCTGTTATCTCCAGTTCTATCTGGGTGCCCATGCACCCGTCTTCACCCCACTTCACCTCATTGTGCTCCCCGTCGATGAAGTACAGGGAGAACCGGTCAAAGGTCCGCTTTGCCACGTAGAGTCCGATTCCGAACCTCAAGTATCCGTGGTTCTCCCGGTACTCCTGGAATTGATCGGCATTGGTGTCTATCTTCTCGGGCGATGCGTTCAGGTCGTACGGAAGGCGGGATGTATCGAAGCCTCCCCCCCAATCCTGGACCTGGATATGGACACCCGAGTCCTTCCCCGCGAAACGGAGGCGGACCGGTTCTTCGACCCCCTTTTCCCTATGTGCCCTTAGACTGTTATTGATAAGCTCGAGTACGGCAAAGGATATCTGTTCGGCTTTAATGGGAAGCTCGACCCCTTCGAATTCGATCGAGCTCAGAAAATCGAGGATTTCTCCGAAATCGGCGTCCCGCTTGATGATAAAGTTTATTTTCCGGTATCGCTTGCCGCGGAATATAAGATGCGCCGCCATTTCTTTCTACATCTCCGGTATCAGTTGAGGTCTGTCGAACTCATCGGGAATCTTCGACGGTTTCCCCGAGGAATCGACGAATACCCAGGTTACATCCGCCGCAGCCGAAACCGCGCCGCCTTTGTATATTATCTGCCGGAAGGTCCCGCTCGCCCTTTTCTTGATGATCGGCTCGGTCACGATGGTCAGGGTATCTCCCGCCTCAGCCGGGGATTTGAATTCAATACTAATCGATTTTACAAAGATACCGAAGCCCATTTCACGCATTCTCTCGTAATCGAATCCGATATCCCGAAGGAATTCAATCCGCGCGAACTCGAGGTAATTGAGATATACCGCGTTATTGACATGACGGTATCCGTCGCATTCGTATGAGCGTACAGCTAAGGTGCAGGTGTGTTCCATAAGGTTAAATATTGACATAAAAAACACCTGCTGGTATAGTACCTCCCTGAGAATCGGCGGTGTAGCTCAGTTGGTAGAGCAAACGGCTCATATCCGTTAGGTCACTGGTTCGAGTCCAGTCGCCGCTAAAAATCATTTCATTCGCAGTTTTTTCCGGCCGATCCCGCAATAAATTTATAAAGAGTATAATAAATTCCAATACATTGAATAATACTTACGTGTACTATAGGATTGAAAAATAATAAATTCGGCGTATATGGGTAAAACTGAACAGGACATCCTGCAGCACAGCTACGATTTTGACCTCACCACAGCGGAAAAGGCGGTCAAGGACTATTCAATTGCGACGGGAATCCACTGTACCCTCATAGACGGAAACGGAGAACCCGTTATAAACG
>JBKHAJ010000189.1:0-6831 GCA_046542935.1 Spirochaetia bacterium
TGATCGTCTTCGACGACAAGCTCCACCTGTCTTCCTAGGATTCCACCGTTTTCGTTGACGTCGGCCGCCACCAGCTGGGCGGCGTTGACGGTGGGAAGACCGTATGAAGCCAGATCCCCGGAATGAGCACCGGCTACGGCGATCTTGATCGGCCCTTCGGCCTTCTTTTCTTCCTTTTTACATGAGAGTGTGATTACGGACAGTACGGCAACTGCCACGAGCAGGATGTTGCGTAAACGCATTTCTCCCTCCTTATTGAAGTTGTGTGAGCTTGTAAAACTCCTCGAATTAAAGGCTTATTATACAGATAAACAATTCCAAGAATCAAGAGTTTATTTTATACTATCACAGGTATGGAAAAAGAAACCTTGCTCATAATCGAAGACGACGATGCGGTAGCCAAAGGACTGGTTTTCGCCCTCCGAGAAGAGGGCTTCACTCCCTTGAGGGCCGAATCCGCCGAGCGGGCTGATGATCTGATGAAAGAACACACGCCTAAGCTGATCGTCCTCGACATCCGGCTCCCCGGAATGAACGGCTTCGATTACTGTAAAAAGCTCCGCTCAGAGGGGCGGAATCTCCCCATCCTGATGCTCACCGCCCGGGACGAGGAGACCGACAAGGTATTGGGACTCGAAATCGGCGCTGATGATTACATGATCAAGCCCTTCAGCCTGCGGGAGCTCGTTTCCCGCATCCGGGCCTTATTAAGAAGAAGCTATGGTGAGCTCTCCCGGACCGAGGGTAGCCGGATAGTCCGCTTCGGAGATGTGGAAATCGACACCGAACGTTTAGCAGTCACAAAAAACGGGACCGAGATCGAGCTTACTCCCCTCGAATTCAAGCTTTTAAAGCTGTTTATTGACAATCCCAAAGTCCCTCTTTCCCGGGAGCGTATTCTCGAGTCGGTTTGGGGCTCCTCGACCTACTACGGAGACGAGAGGACGGTGGATGTCCACGTCAGGCATCTTCGGGAAAAACTCGAGAATGACCCCTCGAAACCGGTTTGGATAAAAACGGTCCGCAATCTCGGGTACGTCTTTACTGTTAAGAATCCTTAATAAACCCGTAAACTCCCCTTAAAACCCGTACTGTACACTCTTAATTGTTAAGGATGAATGAATGAAATCGATACGGCTGAAGCTTATCTTAAGTTATCTCGTCCTTACATTTCTAGTGATCTTTGTCATAGGCACTCTGTCGTTTTCTCTTCTTGTGAAAACGGCACAGCGGCAGGAACAATCCTTTCTGGCCTCCACGGCGGAGGGAATCGCCCGGCAGGTCGGGGAGGGGCAGTTCCAGGATATCGGAAGGCTCAAGGAGATCGCGGAAACAGCCGGTTTTTTCAACAATGTCTCGGTACAGATTCTCGACCCCCGCAGGAAAATCCTGACCGGAACCACAAGCGGCGCGTCGGCCGGCTTCCGCGTATCGATGCAGGGCGGAAGAAAATCTTCCCAATCGGTAAAGCTCCACTCCGAGGAGCTCGCCGAGATGCTCGAAGAGAGCAGGCAACTGAAAGAGAGACTCCAAGCGCAGACCGACATGGATTTAGACGGTTACGTCATCCTGCGGAAGGACGCGCGGATACCTATTATGAGTCTCTCCTTTCAGATGCCGGACGGTCCGGCATCACTTCCTCCTTCAGAGTACATATCCGGGCCGGCCCCCCAGGCCGGCCCCTCCGACCCCGTATCGCCGGAGCAGGGCGGTCGCGAGACCGTCACTGTTCCGGTGGGGGACCCGGGGAACCCCTCCGGATTCATCCGAGTCGGGGGAGGTCCGGATCTGGCCGGACAGGTCAGGGCAACGGCTCTGAATGCTTTTCTCTTCGCCGCCTTCGGCGCGTTGGCCGCGGCGGTATTCTTCGGCATCATAATAGGAAACAGAATGACTAAACCGATTCTTCAATTATCCCGGGCCGTACAGGCCCTCGAGTTTACGGGACCGGACCGGAGCGAAGCTCCCTTTCATGTCGAGGTCCCCGGAAAAGACGAGATCGGCGAGCTGGCCAAACAGTTCAACACTATGGCGGACCGGCTTTTCGGATCGTACTCCGATCTTGCCAAGGAACGGGATGTACTGAAATCTTTTATGCAGGACGCTTCTCACCACCTCCGCACGCCGGTAACCGCGCTCATGACATTCTCTGAAATTCTTAGGTCGGAAAAGGGCTCCGACGAGAAAACCCGGAAAGAGTTCTTGACCGAGAGCAGCCGGCAGCTCGAGAAGATCTCCTGGCTCATCGACAAGCTTCTCAAGCTCTCCCGGTTCGACTCCTCCGGTACGACCCTCGTTCGCGAGCCGAACGACATCGCGAAGCTGATCGAAACCGGCTGGAAGGGAGTCAACGGGAGGTTCATGAAGAAATCGGTGAACCTCGAGATCGACGTCAAATCGGACTGCAAGCTCGTCCGGTGCGACCGCAAATGGATGGAAACGGTCATAACTAATCTCCTGGAAAACGCGGTCAAACACTCTCCCCCGGGATCCGGTATCGAGTGCACCGTCACCCCCTACAAACGTCCGCCGGGCGAGCGTGGTTGTCAGATCATCGTTCGGGACCATGGCGAGGGTATCGCCCCGGAGGAGCTTGACTATATCTTCGACCGGTTCTACCGGGTACCGGGGAACACCCGGGAGGGGAGCGGTCTGGGTCTCTCCATCGCAAAGAGCGTTATCGAGGCGCACGGCGGCCGCATCTGGGCCGAAAGTGTGCCGGGCAGCGGCTCGGCTTTTTATATACAACTACCCGCAGATTAGCGGCGGCTGTGCCTCCGCTTTCAATATATAGCCGTCCGTCGGAAGAGTCCCCCTCCGGCGGACGGCACTTTTCTTACGGTTTCGGGGTTTTAACGACAAGCACTTCAAATATATCTTTCGATGTATTGTGCAAGCCGTGGATAATATCCTTCGGGCTTTCAATAATGCTGCCCGCGTTTACCGTCTCGCGCCCTTCCCCGATTTCGACTTCCCCTGTTCCCCTGATGATGAAGAAAAATACGTCCACTGGGGTGGTATGCGCGGGCAGGCTGCCCCCCGGGCCCAATTCAACTCTCACCACCTCTACCTCCGGCTTCGAGAGCAGTTTCTTCGCCGTAACGGTTTCCTTGTCGTAGGACTTTGTCCCTTGTTCAGGTTGAATAATGTTCATGCTTAATCCTTCCTTAATATTTTAGTGTTTCTCCAACAATAACAATTACAGAAACGTACGTCCGTAACGAATGTTACATCCTGACAAGAAGGGATCGGTTATACGTGCCTTTTGTAAGCGATGTATATCTGTTTCGCCCCCTTGTCTTCGAATGGTTGACACTTTTAAGAGCTGTTGATATATTATCCTCAACGACGCAGGGTAGAGCAGTTGGCAGCTCGTCGGGCTCATAACCCGGAGGTCGTAGGTTCAAGTCCTACCCCTGCTATGAATGGCCGGAACACTGATGTGTTTCGGCCATTTTTTTATTTGGCTGTAGGACTTGAAACGGAGGTGCGTGCGCGAGGCCCCATCTGCTAACCGCCGGGACGACAACTATTTCGGGAATAGCAATGCGGACTGCTCCCGTACGTCTGCTTGAATATATGTGCGAAGTGGCTGAGGCTGCTGTAACCGACATGAAACGCAACCTCCGTCACCGAACAATCGCCGTCCTGTAAGAGTTGTCGTGCCTCCTCGAGGCGCATTTTACGCAGATAGCCGAACACAGTCGTTCCGAAGATCTCTCGAAAACCGTACTTCAACTTGTTGCAATTGACGCCGACAGCCAACGCAATCTCCCGCAATGAGGGAGGATCGGCTATCCGCTCAGCCAGGATCTCCCGTGCCTCGTGGATACGCTCAATGTCCGCCTTTCTAAGCGGTGTACGGCTTCGGACCTCACTCTCGTGACAGAGCTGGTCAAGGCGCATCGTGACAAGTTCCATGCACTTCGCCTCGAGGTAGAATCTCCTCAAGCTTCCCCTATAAGCAGACGAGAATATTTGTTCGAGGACCATCTGCATGCACGGGGCAATTGCACTGATGTGAGAATAGGGAGCCCCCTCCTTTTTTATCGCCTTGAACAGCCCTGATAATGTGCGGAGCGATGTCTCTCCCAAACAGGACTCCAAGAAGCTCCCGTCGAGCAGAATACAGAGGTTGTGGAATTTATGATGCGGAGGAACAACGTTTTCCAACTCCGAAGGGACCGAGAGCACCGCGGATTGCCCTCCGGCAACGTGAAAAGCCCCTTGCTCACCGGCGAAGGAGACCGTTGTCGGCCCCGGCGAGAGGACAAAACTGAACCGAAGGGGCCTGCTCGGTGAATGAATTCTGGCGACGAACTCCTCCTCGCCGCTCGTAAACGTAGTGTTGATAACACCGAGACCCCTGCCCGTTTGGACTGCGTCGAGCCTGCCGTCGACCAGGGAATCCTGAAATTGGAAAGTCTCTTCGAGTTCTCCGGAATTTAATACCGATACACGCTGAAGCGGGGAACCATTGCCTGCAAGTGTAATGCACGTCCGCAGCTTTGTCTCGAACGAGTCCGGAGATTCCATCGATACGCCCCTCCGTTGATATAGATTATATCATCTTTTTTAGGCCTTCGATAGGTCCTCTTCCGTCAAAAAGAGTGCCGGAATCGCCAATGCGTCCCGATACAAGCTGGTATAATTGTGTATAACCGAATTTCGGAGGGATGAGATGATGAGTTATACACACCGGCGATTTAAATCGAAGGGATGGGCTTTGACGTCTATCCGTATTATGACCTGTATCATGACGCTGCTTATCGTCCTGTTCGGGTGCGACTCGACGGGCATAGTCGGATCGGACAACCCGGGTGAGGCGCTGGTCCTGCCGGAAGGAAATATTTCCGACTGGAACCTGGGAACCCGTGACGATGTGGTCGTCGTCCTAATGGACTCTGACGCCGAAGTCGTCAAAGGATACGGACCGGTCACGGTGGAAGACGGAGCCTTCCCCGGCATGACGATCGAGCCTCCGCCCCCGGAAGTGCTCCTCAGCTGGGAGGATTTTCAGGAGGTATACTGTTACGAACTATACACCATGCCCGTAACCATAACTGACGACTCGGTACGGTTTCAATCATTCTGTTATCTGGAGGTTCAGTATACTGACTACGGGATCCTTCGGGGGATGACCGTCAATCCCCGGGTTGAGATAAGTTGGATCTATGCCGACGGAAGTACCAGCATTACCATAACTGACTTCGAATCCGGCGATTACAAGGTGACGGTGGATTTGCAGCTCACCGCCGGCTGGAACAGGGCCGTTTTTCAAGAGGATGAAATTAATAAAGTTGTCACACTGAAAACAGAGGCGGAGCCGGCGGGGACCGTATGGTTTCTCGAGTGACGGGATCGGTACAGAACCGGACATCGGCGGACCCTGTCCGCTTTATCTTTACATGAGGTGTGATATGCGTAAGATAGCATTGCAATTATTGTTAGCGGCTTTTTTGACCTTAGCCCTTTTACCTTCATGCAACTCCGAAATGGGCATAGATTCGGACGGTCTCGGAGACGGTCAGGGCATATCCTTCGTAGTCGGGACGGAGCAGTATGTTTTCACGGAGAATCTGGGGGCCGGGTACACCATAGATGATGATCTGACATGTGTCGTCGCTTCAGACGCTGTGGGTGCCTCGGCCGAGAACGCGATCCACATCTATTTTCCGGGAAATGACGCGGACACCTTCACCGGTCCGCCTGACTCGAGCGACCTTCCCCGGATAGGTATCCTGCTCGACTCGCTATACTATACCTGGGAAGACGATAAAGGCTGTTCGTTTTCAATCAACGTAACCGCTTACGGCCCGGTAGGAGCCCTTATAGAAGGGACTTTCTCCGGAGAGCTTGTTGACGGTGACGAAAAAATAAAGGTAACCGACGGAGTGTTTTCGGTAATGAGGCACAGCTAATCCCGAGAATACAATAGGCGAGCATTTTGCTGAAAGATGCCGCCATACATGATATCACGCTCGCTCCTGCCCCCTAGGTATCAACAAAGACTAGGCTTGTTCTGCTAAAATGTATCATATACAGTAGATCATGAAGGAACATATACATGCTTTTTGATACCGTGCTGTTTAATGTTGTGTTAGAACACGCAATCGAAACGGAAACAAACCGTCCGGTCCTCGAGCAGCTCTTCAGTGAACTTTCCGCTGAGGAAAACAGGCACATAAACGCCTTAGAAAGGCAGCTTGCGGATGTACGAACGTGAAGATGATTCACTTCTTCAACAACTACTTATATGGGTTCCCATATTCCGAAAAACAATCTTCCTTCATCATACTCTGCATTGCCGACCATATAGACAAACAAATTTACAGCAAAACGCTTCGTGAAAATTTCGGGCACATAGATCTTGTCCTCTCCGCAGGCGATTTACCCTTAACCTACTACGATTTTATCGTGAGCTCCCTCAACAAGCCCCTTCTTTTCGTATTCGGCAATCATCAGAATGAAGACATCGGCTTTTTCCGAGGCGCAAAAAATCTTTCCTTAAATACCTGTCCCGATCCGTCCGACAAGCGTTTCTGCGGTGCAACCTTTATCGACGGGAAGATAAAAAAGGTCAAGGGTGTCCTTATCGGAGGACTCGGCGGGAGCATCCTGTATAGCAAAGGAAACCATCAGTTTACCAATGCGGGGATGGCAGTGCGGATCATCAAGATGGTACCGAAGCTTTTATGGAACCGTCTTGTCCACGGGCGGTATCTCGACATTCTTTTGACCCACGCGCCGCCTGAGGGAATCCATGACGGTGAAGATCAATGTCACAGGGGGTTCCCGGTATTTCTCCGGTTTATCCGCCGGTTTAAGCCT
>JBKHAJ010000190.1:0-6791 GCA_046542935.1 Spirochaetia bacterium
GTAAAAAAGGTGCTCAAACAGATCGGCTTTCCTCCTTCTATTATCAAGCGGGCGGCAATCTGTATCTACGAAGGAGAGATCAATATGATCATCCATGCGAAAGGGGGGACGAGCACCGTGGAGATATCTCCGGCGACGATTACAATTAGGCTCGAAGACACCGGTCCCGGGATCGCGGACGTCGATCTGGCGATGCAGGAGGGGTATTCGACCGCCCCCGAAGAAACCCGCGCCCTCGGTTTCGGAGCGGGTATGGGACTCCCCAACATGGAGAAGAACTCCGACAATTTCGAGATCACCTCGGCACCCGGAGAGGGGACCACGGTGGTCATGACGATAGCGATATAATATAATGAATACAAAGCGTGAGTATTTTCATTCGGTTACCCTTGATGAAGACAAATGCAAGGGGTGTACCAACTGCATAAAGAACTGCCCCACCGAGGCCATCCGGGTCAGGAAGGGAAAGGCCGTTATCATCACCGAAAGGTGCATCGATTGCGGGGAGTGTATCCGGGTCTGCCCGCACCACGCGAAAATGGCCGTTTCCGATGACCCGGCCTTGATCAGCGGGTACGAGCGGACCGTGGCACTTCCCGCTCCGAGCCTCTACGGACAATTCGGAGATATCTCTCCTGATGCGGTTTTAAGCGGTCTGCTCTCCTTAGGCTTCAATGCGGTCTACGAGGTGGCCCTGGCGGCCGACACCGTGTCGCAGCTGACCGCGGAGCTCCTCGCCGAAGGATCCATCCCCAAACCGGTCATCTCCAGCTCCTGTCCCGCGGTCGTCAGGCTTATCCAGGTCCGCTTTCCCGGGCTTCTCGACCACCTTCTGCCGGTGGAATCCCCCATGGAGGCGGCCGCCCGGAGGGTGAAGAATCTTGCCGAGGACCCTGAACGGACCGGGGTATTCTTTATTACCCCCTGTCCGGCAAAGGTGACCGCCGTCCGCGCCCCCATCGGTTCGATAAGCTCTGCGGTGGACGGTGTGATATCGGTCAAAGATATCCATCTGCTCATCAATCAGGCGGCGAAGGAAATAACGGTTCCCTCGATCAGACGAACCTCCTCCTCCGAGGGGATCTCTTGGGCGCGGAGTAGCGGCGAGGCCGAGGCTTCGGGTACTTCCGAAACCGTAGTCGTCGACGGTATCCACCGGATCATCGAGATCCTCGAGCAGGTAGAAGACGGAAACCTCGGCGGGGTCGACTTTATCGAGGCCATGGCCTGTCCGGGAGGGTGCGTCGGCGGTGCCCTCAATCCGGAAAATCCCTACATCGCCCGAAGCCGTATCCGGGACCAAGCCCGTGCCTCCGAGACCGAAAAAGCCGACACCCGTCCTCTTCCCGCGGGAGAGCTCAGATGGAGCACGGCTCCTAAGCCGCGGCATATCCTCAAGCTCGACGACGACGTGGAGACGGCCATCCGGATGCTCGACCGGATCGAAGAGATAACCGAGGACCTTCCGGGACTGGACTGCGGCTCCTGCGGCGCTCCCAGCTGCCGTGCCCTGGCCGAGGACATCGTGCGGGGAGGCGCGGATAAGACCGACTGCATCTTTGTACTTCGAAACGAAATCCGCCACCTGACCCTGAAGATGGTCCGCCTCGAAGAAAAGCTTCCCCCCTCCCTCGACAGGGGGGAGAAACCGGAGAAAAGCGGTGAATACGAATAAGCCCCGCATTGAATATCCCCGGGGACTCGACGAAGGCCGCAGGCGAAGGATCGCGGGAATAGCGGGCAAGGCGGCGGCGGGATTAGCTATCCTCGCGGGGCTCTACGGGTTGACCATCCCCAACTATCTCCTGTTCCATTCCATAGCGGAGCTCTTTTCCATCATTATCGCCGCAGGTGTTTTCATGATAGCCTGGAACTCCCGCCGCTTCGCGGATACCGGGTTCCTCAACTATCTCGGCATCGCCTATCTGTCCATCGCCGTTCTCGACATCCTTCATACCCTTGGATACAAGGGAATGAATATATTCCTCGACTACGATTACTACGCCAATCAGCTGTGGATAGCGGCCCGGTACGTGGAAAGCATCTCCCTGCTCGTCTTCATCTCCCTTAAGGAGAATAAGAGAAAGCATCCCAAATACGGCACGATCCTCGGAATCTACGGAGCGGTAACGGCCGCCCTGATCGCCTCTATCTTCGGTTGGAGGATCTTTCCCGAGTGTTATGTCGAGGGAGAGGGACAGACGACTTTCAAGCTCGTAAGTGAGTTTATCATCTCGGGAATCCTCTTGGCTTCGGTGCTCTTTCTGATCAGACGGAGGCGTGACTTCGACCGGAGGGTCTTCCGGTTCATCTTCGCATCCATCATCCTGACTATATTGAGCGAAATCGCCTTCACCTTCTACTTCGATAACTACGGCATCGCCAATTTCATCGGGCACGTCTTCAAAATAGGAAGCTTTTATTTGATCTACAAGGCGATCATCGAAACCTCCCTGCAGAGGCCCATGGACATCATCTTTCGAGAGCTCTCGACCCTCAACGCCGAAAAGGACAAGTTCTTTTCCATCATCGCCCACGATCTCAAGAACCCTTTCAGCGGAATCCAATCGATGTCCGAAATTCTGCGAACCGAGTACGACGAGCTCACGGAAAGCGAAAAGAGGGAGTACATCGGGCTGATCGCCGAATCGGCCAAGCTCTCTTTAGACCTCCTGGACAACCTCCTCGTATGGGCGCGGATGCAGACAGGCCGGATGACGGCGAAGCCGGAAACCTTCCCCGCGGGCAAGGCGGTGTGGACCGCGGCGGAGATCTTCAAGACCCCCGCCCGCAAGAAAAGGATACGTATCGAAACCGATCTGACCGATGACGCCGAGGTGTACGCCGATCGAAACATGGTGGACCTTATCCTGCGGAACCTCCTGTCCAACGCGGTCAAGTTTACCTACAGCGGGGGACATATCCGTATAACCACCCGCCGGGCGGGGGAAGAACTCATTATCCGGGTCGAGGATACCGGGACCGGGATCGAGGAGAAGGATCTCGAGAAGCTCTTCAGCCTCGGCGAATCGATAAGCAGACCCGGTACCGCATCGGAACACGGGACGGGCTTAGGCCTTCTCCTGTGTAAGGAGTTCGCCGAGCGGAACGGGGGCCGGCTCTGGGCGACCAGCGTCCCCGGCGGGGGATCGGTTTTTTCGGTGAGCCTTCCCCTCGCGGGATAGTCCCGCGCCGAACCTCCGTTTCCCGTGAAGCCTCTTTCTCGTCGCTATCCCAATGCCCCGGCAAGCTCCATTTCACACCCCGCTTCCCCGGGGCGAGGTCTCAAGGATTTCCATCCCCCCACTCGGCCCCGAAGCTGCCTATCTCGCGAGGATTTTCAAGGCTTTACCGCCTAAGTGGGGCCCTTCGCCCGTTCGGCTTTTCTCTTCGATATGACCAAGGAGTGCGACTGCATCGGCAGGAAACAGGAACCGGTGCTCCCGGATGTGGGGATCATCGCATCCACCGATCCTGTAGCCGTCGACCAGGCCACCCTGACCTGCCCCTCGAGCGCTCATCGAAGAGTCTCGCCGAAGCCGGTTATACCGATCTCGATCCGACTATTCAGCTCGACCACGGCGAGAGGATCGGACTCGGAAGCGGGAAGTACGAGCTTAGGGTTATTTCCCGAAAGTAGAGTCGTCGAGGGTCCCTCTCAAGACTCTCTCCAAGTCGGTCAGCCGGGAGAGGTTTTCCCGGGACATGAGAATCTCAGACTCCTCGTCCTCATCGATGCCGGTAAGGGACGACAGACTGTTCAAGGCGCTTGACATGAGATCCGCCGCTCCCCTCACATCCCCCGCCCCGGCGTCACCCGTTGTTCCGTCCTGCCCCAAAAGGGCGAGGGCCTCGTCGAGGAGGGCCGAAAACTCAGACCCCTGGGCCGCGGCATCGGCCGCTGCGGTCCCGTCCGATACGGACGGGACCTCCGGGGGCACCGCCGATTCCGGTCCTTCGACTCCCTTCTTCGAAGGCAGTCCCCGTGCGGCCATCCCCTGGATTTCCCGGATACGGGACTGAATTTCCTGAATTCGGGTCATGAGCGCGGATATGCAGGTGTCCATCTTCCCCTCCCCCCTGATTATACCCGATTTTCCGCTCATCGACAGCAGGTTTGTTTTACTTTCCCCCCGGTTTTCCCTAAATTTAGAGTATGCACGATAAAGGAAGCCTTCATATAGGAACCTCAGGGTGGAACTACTCCCACTGGAAGGGAAGTTTCTATCCCGAGGAGCTTGCCCAAAAGGAGTGGTTCTCCCATTACCTGACCCGCTTTTCCACCGTGGAGATCAACAACACCTTTTATTCGACCCTGTCGGAGGATGCCGCGCGTACCTGGAATGATTCCGCCCCGGAAAACTTCCGTTTCGCCGTCAAAGCAAATCGGTACATAACCCATATGAAGAAGCTTAAAGATCCCGGCGACAGCATCGATCGGTTCTTCGACAGTATCCGCCCCTTAGGGGCTAAGACCGACGTCATTCTCTTTCAATTCCCACCGAAATGGAAGGTCAACGCCGACCGGCTGAAGCGCTTTATCGCTCTCCTGCCGGACAACTACAGATACACCTTCGAGTTCCGGGACCCCTCCTGGTTTACCGACGATGTTTTCCGAATCCTGAGCCTCAACAACGCGGCCCTTTGTTTTTATCATCTCGAAGGATATACCTCTCCGAAGGAACCTACCGCGGACTTCGTCTATATCCGTCTCCACGGCCCCTCGGAAGAAGCCTACCGGGGCAGGTACACCACCGGAGCCCTAAGCGGATGGGCCGGGGCGATTTCGGCATGGCGAAAGGGAGGGAATGATATCTACTGCTACTTCGATAACGATGAAAAGGGGTACGCCGCCTTGAACGCCCTCGAGCTCAAGAAGATGCTGGAGTAACACCCCTCGGGGCGGAGGGGGATCATTCCGGGGGGGTTCGCTCCCCATCCCCCTCTTCGGCGGGCTCCCCTGGGGCTTCATCGACCTCGTCCAGCATGACGTACCGAATTATCCGGTCGACCTGATGAGGCTTTATGGGATCGAACCTGACATGGATGGCCTCGCCCTCGTCTGAGGTTTTGACCACTTCCCCTCCTATCTCCAACGTGTCTTCCGGAGGCAGTTTGAGGAGGACCCGCATGAGGTCGCCCGACTTGAACATGCCGTGGGGATTCTCCATTTTTGCCCCGCCGCCGCCCAAGTCGATAAGGCGGGTCGCGGCCCGGTAGGTCTCATATCCCGACTTTTCCAATTCCACAGGAAGGGTTACTTTCTTCCGGTAGTAGTTGCGCCGCTGAACCTTGTCGATTTCCTCGGTGTGCTTGAACCAGACGATATTGTTCCGAATAAACCGGGCGGCACTCGAAAAACGGTACGTGTTCCTTCTCCGTTTGAAGAAGAGAGTATACCTATTTCCTTCCTTGAGGAGAGGCACATCCTGCTTCCTCACAACCGCGGCAAAGAGCTCGTGCTTCTGCTTGACGATCCGGGCATGGTAGCCCTCTACAGTCCCTTCGGTAATGTAGAGATGGAGCCCGGGGGGAAGCTCCTTGGTCGAAGTGAGGGGTCTTTCCCGTTTGAAGCAGCACACATCGAGCTTCTGCCTCAGCGGCTTGAGCATTGCCGGAGTCACCGCCCCCTTCTCGATGAGTCTTTCCGCCGCCCGGCTGAACCAGATCGGCTCCTGCACGAGGAGATACTTTTGCTCCTGTTTCTTAGGCAGTTCGTTGGTAAGCTGCTCGAGGAAATCCCGCTCCTCCCGGGTCAGCTCCACATTCTTCAGAGCGTTGACGAAAGACTTCCGGGACTCTTCGACAATCCGGAGGTGATTTACCCACCTCTGAACGAGATAAACGGCGAGGAGTAGGATTACGAAGCCCGCGATTATAAGAACGATAAGGGTCTGCTGCCGGGTGGACGACTGCAGCCCCTCCATGATGCCGCGGAAGAATTCGGATATGTCGTCTACCCGCATGTCGAAGCGGTTCATACTACTCAGTCGGCCCGCTTGTCTTCGGGGCGCCGTTCCGGGATGCTCTTGGGTTTCTCTTTCGACTCATAGAACTCTTCCGAAAGGTAGAGGCTGCAGTAGCAATGGCCGTATTCCTCAATATCCGGCCGCGCGTAATCGCAGGGGCAGATGATATCCTTGTCTTTTTCCTTGTCCCCCGACCCGAGCCTGCAGGGGCAGAGGTAGTATCCGAGACGCTTCTTGTTGGTATGAAGCCCCTCGATCAGGTCCCTGAGGAATTGTTCGTCCCCGTTAAGCTTCCATCCCTGGTGCTTCGACACCATTCTCGCGAACTTCCACGCGTCCTTGAGCTCCTTCTCGGGGATGTTCCCGGAAGCCTCCTCGACCGCAGTTTTACCGGCGGTCCCGGCGAGCTCGAGCTTTTCTTGCCATTCGTCCTCATCGAAGCCGATGAGGTAGTCGGTATCGTCTATGACGAGAAAAGGGAACAGAGGACGCTCGCCGAACTCCTCCTTAAGCTCCTTCTTGACCTCCTTCCGCTGAAAATCCTGGAGGTAGTCCACATATGCGTACTGAAACTTGATATTATTATCCCTCAGGTAACTCAATGCCCTTTTGCAGAATCCGCATGTAGAGAGGGCGTAGACGGTCAGTTTCTTTCCGGTATCCCGCCCTTCTTCCTGCTCGTAGGATATTTTGTCGATTGTTCTCACACATCCCTCCTTGAATCTTTTATAGGATAGTATACTCTCCCCTGTTTGGCAAACAGTTTAAAGAGTGCCCCCGATCGTGGGGATTGAATCAGGAGAACCCTTTTCCTTGTATACA
>JBKHAJ010000191.1:0-6789 GCA_046542935.1 Spirochaetia bacterium
CGGAGGGTTTTTCCAGCCGGCCGGTATCCGGTGACGGAATACGCAGGGTAAACTCGGTTCCCCCTTTTCGGGAGAGTGAAAGCGTACCCCGAAGCTGGGAAGTAAGAGCCCGAACGAGTTTGAGACCGAGGGTCTCGGGATTTTCCACATCGACCGATTTGGGGAGGGGTTTCCCGTTGTCGAACACGCGAAAAACGAGTCCCTCCGCACCGGAGCTCAAGGAGAGCCGGACAGTTGTTCCCTCTTTTCGAAAACCGTACTTGACCGCGTTGGTCAAGAGCTCGGTGAGTATTATCCCGAGAGGGACGGCCGTGTCCGGGGAAAGCTCCACAGGTTCGATTTCGGTCTCGAGGCGTATCCTGTTTCCTTCGTCCGCAGCATCGGTGTAGGACCGGATAAGATTCTCCGCTATCTGTACGAGATACGCAGAGGCGTCGACGGGGGCGGACCCCTCCTTTCCGTAGAGGTTGTGATACACTAAGGAGACGGCATCGACCCTGCTTAAGAGCTTGCGAAGCAGTGCTTCGCTTTCCGGTGATAATTCCCGGGTGTTTTCCAGCCTCAACAGACTCGTAATAACGGAAAAGGTATTCTTGATCCTGTGCTGGAGCTCCCGGTAAAGGATTTCTTTTTCTTTGCAGGCTGTCTCGAGGGCCCGCTCGGTTTCCACGAGCAGGGTTATATCGATTGCAATGCCCGCGAGGCTTACGCTCCCGTCCGCTTCGGTTAGGGGGAATTTCACCGTCAGTTGGTGCTGGATCTTCCCCGCGTAGGGTATTTCTTCGATCGTTTCTACGGGGACACCGCTTTGGAAAACCGCTTCGTCGTTTTCACGGATACGGCGGGCGGTTTCCGGGGGGAACAGCTCGAAGTCGGTCCGCCCGAGCCTCTCGCGGGGGTCTACCGATCCGATCTTTTTATACGCCTGATTGGTGAAAATGTATCTTCCCTCACGATCCTTTATGAAAGCATAGGCCGGAAGATTCTCCATGAACTGCTCGAACCGTACAGCCGTGGACCTCGAAGCTTCCGCGGAAAAGCAGCGGGTACACAGAAGTGCTACAACCCGGATAAAGAGCTCGATTTTCTTGGAAACTCTCCGTAAACGCTCCGGTTTTCCGCTTACGAGCACGAACCCGTGGAAATGAAGCTCGTCCCGGATCTCCATGTAGTAGCACCCGTCTCCGTTGTGAATAATCGGCCGATCTTCCCGGGGAAGGGGAATAAAACCTCGGTGTTGTGTATCAGCGGATTCGGCCGCGAGCTTTCGGCACAACCGGCGGGCGAAATCATCCCACCCGTTCGTATCGTTTTTGCCGGACTTTTCCGAAGAGGATACCGCCCATGATATGACCTTCGAAGCGGAGGGATCGTAATGGGCCAAAAAAACGAATTCGGCTCCGGACAGACGGGCGATGTCCCCGCATACCTTACCGCAATCTTTAAGCTCTCGGGGATGGTCGAGGTAATGAAGACACAGGTCGCTGAGCCCGGGAACCGCCTCCGGCATAGTTCTTGCAGTATACCATATATTTCAGCGATACGATACGAAAATGACGGACATTGACATCCGCGTTGACAGCTCCCAAATATCGGGTACAATTAGACGCATGCGCGATGAGACTGAAAACGGATTGGTCCCGAGCGGAGTGCCCGGGCTGGATAAGGTCTTAGAAGGGGGGTTCCCCGCACATCAGCTGTATCTCGTAGAGGGAGCGAGCGGGACCGGAAAGACCACGCTTGGGCTGCAGTTCCTCCTCGAGGGAGTCAAGAGAGGCGAGAAAACGCTCCTTATAGGAACTTCCGAGACCGAAGGTGAGATCCTCCGCATAGCCGGGTCCCACGGCTGGAGTTTCGAAGGAATAGGGATGTACCACCACGACGGAGTGGAGGACAGGGAGCTTTTCGAGCAGACCGTGCTCCTTCCCGCCGAGGTGGAGCTCCCCCGGACCATGGAGAAGATCCTCGAAACGGTGGAGCGGGAACGTCCGGAACGGCTGGTCATGGACTCCCTTACCGAGATACGCTTGATGGCCCGGGAGGATTACTGGTACTGGAGTCAGCTCCTTGCTCTGAAGCGGTTCTTTACAGGCAAGCGGTGCACCGTGCTCCTTATGGAGATTCCGGCCCCCGAGCCCTTCTCCGCGATCCACAGCATCGTTCACGGAAAAATCGAACTCGAACAAGTCTCTCCCGGCTTCGGACCGGATAGAAGACGGTTGAGGGTCAATAAGATACAGGGCAAATCTTTTCTCGAAGGCTATCATGACTGCCGGATCGTAACAGGAGGGCTCATCTGCTTCCCCCGGCTCATTGCCGCGGAACACCGGCAACGCTTCGAAGCGGAGACTATAAGCACCGGCATCCTCCGTTTCGACGAAATATTAGGCGGAGGTCTTGACCGGGGGACCAGCACCCTTCTCATGGGACCCTCGGGGACCGGGAAGTCCCTCTTTGCTGCTCAATGTGCCGCCGCCGCCGTCGAACGGGGCGAGAAAGCAGCGATGTACATCTTCGACGAGCGGATCCAGACCCTCCTGCAGCGGTCATCTTCCGCGGGAATCGACCTCGACCGGTCCTACCGGGACGGAAATATCCGCATCCGTCAGATAGACCCGGCGGAGCTCAGCCCCGGCGAGTTCAGCAGTTACGTGCAGAGGGAGATCGAAGAGGGTGTGTCGTTGATAGTTATCGACAGCCTAAACGGATACTCCTACGCGATGCCCGACGAGAGGTACCTTACCCTCTACCTCCACGAGCTCACGAGCTACCTCAATCAGCAAAGAGTCACAAGCATCTACATCGTTGCTATGCGGAGGTTATTGAGCGAGACCAACTCGAATATTTTCGATATCAGCTACCTTTCCGATACCGTCCTTCAGCACCGGTATGTGGAGGTGGAGGGGCGGCTCAAAAAAGCGCTGTCGGTATTCAAGCGCAGAACAGGGCCCCACGACACCGGTATGTACGAGCTGATAATAACTGATAAGGGAATAAATCTCGGTGAATCCGTCTCCCTCTCACAATAGTGATAAAGCGGGTCCCTCCACCGGTGCGGTTATCGTCCTGACCTCCCGGGGGGCCGACGCGGACGTCATACTTCGGACTCTCGAGCTGGCCGGCATCGGCGGGATCGCGTGCAGGGGAGTAGATGATCTCCGCGGCCGTATCACCGGCGGTGCCGACGCCGCGATCATAACGGACGAAATGCTTTTCGGAAGCGAGCTGAATGATCTGAAAGAGATCCTCGCCCGCGAGCCCAACTGGTCCTATTTTCCGATTATCATCTTGAGCGGGCACACCTGGAGCCCCTTGACGGTGTGGAACCTCGTTCAGGACCTCGATTACTCGGGGCAAATCCAGATCCTCGATCGTCCCCTCCATACCGCGGAGCTCATCAGCGCGGTCCGGGCCGCCTTGAACGCCCGCTCGAGGCAGTATCAAGTGAGGGATGAGCTCAAAACGAGAAGGGAGATGGAAAGACAGCTCAAGAAAGAGTCCCGGAGGAAGAACGAGTTTCTCGCCGTCCTCGGACACGAGCTCCGGAACCCTTTAGCCGTTGCGGCCGCCGCGGTAGACCGCTTGGGCTCCGTTCAGGGGACCGACAGACGGAGGAGGTATAAGGAAACTTTGAAAAAGCAGGTTGCTCATCTCCAGAGGCTGGTCGACGACTTGGTAGACATTTCCCGCATCACCCGGGGAAAAATCTTTCTCCAGCTCGAGGATGTGGATCTTCTGAGCCAGATGGAGACCGCCGTCGAATCCGTGTATCCTCTTACCTCGGCAAAGAGCCAGAATGTGCGGCTGTCCCCGCCGGAGAAGGAGGTCCGGCTCCGGGCCGACCCTATCAGGCTCCAGCAGATCTTCGGCAATCTCCTGAAGAACGGTTCTCAGTTTACCCCCGAAGGGGGGGAGATCCGGTTCTCAGCCGAGGCCGACGGGAATGAAGCCGTAATAATCGTCCGGGACAACGGAGTCGGTATAGAACCTGAGCAGATGAGCCTCCTCTTCGAACCCTTTATGACCGACCGCGCGGGAGGAGACCTCGATGAGGGAGGCTTGGGTATAGGGCTTTCTGTGGTCAAGCAGCTCGTCGAGCTCCACGGCGGCACAGTCGAGGCTTCGAGCGAGGGGCCCCTGCAGGGAAGCGAGTTTATCGTACGGCTTCCTCTGTCGGCCGGTTCATCGGCCCCGGAAAATACCGCCTCCCTGCCCGAAGCTGAATTGCCCCGCCGTCCGGGGGAGCGGCGGACAATTCTTATCGCCGAGGACAACGCCGATTTCGCCGAGCTTCTCCGGGAAACCCTCGAAGACGAGGGACACGATGTCGACGCCGTGGAGACCGGGGAAAAGGCCCTTGATAAAGCGGCGGCGGAGAAGCCGGAGTTTATGATCATCGACATAGGACTTTCCGACATGGACGGGTATACCTTGGCCGAGCGGATCAGAGAAATACCCGATATGGATAAGGCGGTCCTCATCGCCCTCTCGGGGTACGCTCCGGACACCCGAAAGTCGGAAAGGCTCTTCGACCACTACATCGTCAAGGGAACGGATATCGAAAAGATCTTCCCCATTCTCGACGGCTGAGGGGTCCCGTCTCTTTATTCGTTTGTTTTTGAGAGTGCCCCCGATCGTGGGGATAAAAATCCTCCAATTGATCGTGATAGCTTGAATTACTAAGCCCACGCTTGGGTAATAGAGTCACGTTCAGCTAATTCCTTGAGTGAATGTGTTTTTGACCAATTCTATCCCCACGATCGGGGGCACTCTTTTTATTTTTCGGTCATGTGAACGATGCCGTCCCACTCCTCGGCGGGCGGCTTCGCAATGAGTTCCTCACATCGGCGGGAAAAGAGTTCGGATGCGGGATCCTCAGGCAGGAGTTCCAGGACCTTTGTGAAATACGAAAGGGCCTGGTCGAATCTACGGTGATAGTAGTAGATGAGCCCCGCATGATGGAGCTTCCAAGCCCTTTCTTCCTCGGGAGTTATGGACCTACGGGGAGTATAGATACCCATACCCACCGATTTTCCCTTTACCGCGACCCTGTCGATCATCCGGCAGGGGTATTTATGGATCACTTTACGGTACATCGATTCCGATATGAGAAAATTCTCGCCGTACACCTTGGTCAATCCTTCTAATCGCGAGGTAAGATTAACGATGTCTCCAATAACCGTATAATCCATCTTACGTTCGGAACCGATGTTCCCGACCGTAACGAGACCGTAGTTGATCCCGATGCCGATCCTGTACTGACGCTCTCCCCGGCGTACCTGGTCATCGTTGAACTTTTCCAAGGCGTCGAGCATCTGAAATCCGGACTCCAAGGCCTTTAAGGTGTCGTCCTCGTGCCTGACGGGGGCTCCGAAAAAGGCCATAATAGCATCGCCGATATATTTGTCCACGATCCCGCCGTTTTCCATTATGACGTTGACCATGTTCGAGAAGTATCTATTGAGAGACTCCACTATCTGGCCCGGCTCCATTCGTTCCGAAATGGAAGTGAATTCCCTGATGTCGCTGAAGAGGACCGCCAATAATCTGTCCTCTCCCACAAGCATCGATTCGGGAGAGGCTAAGTACCTTTCGATGACGTCCTTGGGGACGTATTTCTGAAATACGTGACGTATCTTTTCTTCCTTCTTCTGGGATACCGCCTTCTCCAGGGCATATACCTTCATCTGATCGTAGGCGTTTTGAAGCTCTTCTGTCATCAAGTTGAAGGAATGTCCGAGGTCACCGGTCTCGTCGTGATAGGGTATGTCCACTTTGTGGGACAGGTCGTTTGTGGCGATGATTCTTTTCATGGCGCCGGCAATATTTCTCAAAGGTTTGGTAAAATGACCGGTAAAGACGACGAGGAGCACAACCGACACAATCAGAAAGAAAGATAGAATAACCGCGGTCTGGAGATATATCTGATCGACCGGATTATAGAACACCTCCCTCATCTGGGTTATGAATAAGTACCAGCCGAAGGGTTCGAACGGGAGGACTTGAGCTACCCGGGAAACGCCGCCGATATCTATCTGGTGCCAACCGGTGCTCCCCCTCGTCAATAGATCGAGAAGAGCATCCCTTTCATTTTCCGAAATATCTATTTCGCCGGTGGAAAAATCGATGGTACCCTCGGATGAAAGAGCAAAAATGCGCTCGGTGTCATCCCGTACGAGGGAGGCGGCAAATGATGCCACCGCTGATTGCGCAACGGATACGAATTCCTCGTTCGATTCCAAGTCGTTATCCACGAGAAGTTCCCACTGACTGGCCGCATAGTCGTGAAGCTCCTCCGCTTTGAAACTCAGGAAATCGGTAATTACCTGGGTTATGCCGTTTCTCGCCGCGAAGGACGAGGCGATTCCGGTAAGAACAAGGGGCACGATAATAAGAGGGAGAACGATGAGAGATATCTGATTTCGTATCTTCATAGGTCGTATGGATTATGCTTGTCTTTATTCCCGGCCATTTATATACTAGTATTGTCGTATCTCGAATTTATGCAATACGCATAATGCGTTCTAAAGCGGATAGATGGGCGGATTATATAAAAAAGCAAAATCGTTTCTCCCGAAGGAAAAGCTCCTCTCCGCCGAGGAGCTCGGCATTTCCGAGGAAGACGGCAGAGAAATTCTCGGACAGATAGAAAATGCGGTTTCTAAGGACAGGATTGATATATCCGAAAAGGATCTTACCTATACAGCTAGAAAGAACTCCGGAACTCTTCCCCTCGTAGTCAATTTTGCCGCTCTTGTCATAGTCGCCGCCGGTATTTTCCTGTTCTTT
>JBKHAJ010000192.1:0-6756 GCA_046542935.1 Spirochaetia bacterium
TAACATTGGCCGGTGAAAAACGCGCCCGCTGCTTCACAATTCCTACTCCTCCTCTCAATACTTGACCCTCGGGTCGATCAACGCGTAAACGATATCCACGATAAGGGATATGAGACTTACCATGAGGGCGAATATGACAATGACCCCCTGCACCGTCGGATAGTCCCTCAGATAAATTCGTTCCAAGAGCAGCCTGGCCACCCCCGGCCATGAAAAGGTGGTCTCGGTCAAGACCGCATTCGCCAGCAAGAGGGCGAACTGGAGTCCGAGCATGGTGAGGATTGGGATAAAGGCGTTCTTCAGCGCGTGTCTGAAGACTATCCTCCTCTGAGGGATTCCCCGGGCCCGGGCGGCCAGGACGAAGTCGCTTTTTAATATATCGATCATATTAGCCCGGGTCAGCCGGACAAATACTCCGGATAACACAACTCCCAGGGTAATCGAAGGGAGCAGCAGATGCATAAAGACGTCCCTGAAGGCCTGAAAGTCGCCGATCAAGAGGGTGTCTAAAAGGTAGAATCCGGTCCGCTCGAAGGTGGAAGCGAAAACCCGGGTTCCCGTCCTCCCGGCGATGGGAAGCACGCCGAGCCAGATTCCGAATACGAGCTGGAGCATCAGTCCCATCCAGTAGACCGGGATACAGTAAACGATATTTCCATAGACCCGTATTCCTATATCCCTCGCCGAACGCCGCTTACTCGCCGCGAAGGCACCTAACGGAATACCGAGCATGAAGGTGAACAGCATCCCCATAAGGGAAAGCTCCAAGGTCGCGGGGAGTTTCTCCTTTATGGGGGTGATGACCTTCTGTTTGAGGATCATCGATTCGCCTAGATCGAACCGGGCAAGCTGCCCTAGATACTGGAAATACTGAACGACCAGCGGCTTGTCCAGGCCGAGCTCGACCCGCTTCTCCTCGATAACGTGGGGCGGAGCGTGAGCGCCTAGGACCGCCTTCACCGGATCACCGGGCATCACCCGGAGTACTACGAACACAAGGGTCAGCAGGATGAAGAGCATGGGGATGGTGAAGAGTATCCGCAGAATCGCGTACTTAAGAAGTCGTTTCATATGGATGCCGAAGAAGTATGCCGGGGACCTGACTCGAAATCAAGCCCCCGGTGGAAAAATTCTTACTTGTAGTAAACCCTATTCGAAATACAGGGTATCGTAATGGAGCACCATGTCGGTACCGACCTTAACACCCCCCACATCGGGTTGGGTAAAGATGTACAGCTTCCCCTGGAAGATAGGAGCGGTGGGGACCTCCTCGGTCCACATTTCCTGGATCTGCATAAAGACGTCTTCCCGCGCATCCTGATCGGGAGTCTGCTGCTCTTTCTGGAAAAGAGCGTCCCATTCGGGATCGGAGAAATAGATTCCCATTCCCTTCGACCCGCTCGTTCCTGCGAAGGCCGCGGTGTAATTGTCCGGATCCATATAGTCGGGATACCAGCCCAAGAGGAAGCTCGGCATGGTCTTGCTGTCCCAGTTGTCTATGTAGGTGGACCATTCGGCTGACTTGATGGTTACATCGATGAGCGGGCACTTCTCGAACTGTACCCGTAAGACCTCCGCGACGTCGACTTCGGTATCCCCATAGTGAGTCGGAGTATACCACAATTCAAAACTGAAGGGATCGGCCTCGGAATAGCCCATCCCGCTCAACAGTTCGGTGGCCAATTCCACGTTTCCGTCGCCCAGGGCGTCTTCGAAATCGTCGGAATGCCACTTCATGCCCCGAGGAATCATCGAGTAGAGGGGCTCCATTTGACCTAAGAAGACCTTGTCGATAACGTCGGGCCGGTCGATCAGAGCGGCTACCGCCTGCCGGGTCCGGGCGTCTTGAAAGACGCTTTCGGAGGTCTCGAAGCAGAGATAGCGGATGTAGGAGCTCGGGATTTCGAAGTTCTTATACTCGGTCATCTCCAGAAGGTCCGCCTTGTCCGAGGGGTTCAGGTCCTTGTAAACAAGGTCCACTTCCCCGTTCTCGAGAGCCAGGCGCATAGTCGTTGCGTCGGCATAGTACCGGATGGCAATCATGTCGACAGCGGGCTCTTCGCCGTAGTACTCGGCGTTCTTTTCGAGAATAACCTCTTCGTCCCTTTTAAAGCTTACGATCTTATAGGGACCGAGTCCCGAAAGTTCTCCGCCCTCGAGCTCGGAGGGTTCGTTGACCCACCGGTCCGCGGGGAAGATGTTCGGATTCATCGGAAAGTAGGGAACCGTTGCCACTAAATCGGGGAAAAACCCCACCGATCCCTTGAGGTTGAACCGTACGGTGTATTCATCCACCACGTCTACCGAATCGACGAAATCGGTAACCAGCCAGGACGGATCTCCGGCAATATTCATGACCCGGTCGATGGACCATTTGACCGCTTCCGCGTCGAAGGGAGTCCCGTCACTGAAGTTCACCCCTTCCCGGAGCTCGAAGGTGTACACGTCTCCTGCGTCGTTGACGGTGTAGTCTTCAGCCAAACCGGGGATGAGCTCGGTGGTGCCGGGCCTATACGCCAAGAGGCCGCGGCTAACATTTCGAAACAGCTCCCAGGTGTGGAAGTCGTAGGCGTTAGCCGGATCCATATCGGAGACCTTATCGGTGGTGGCGTAGACCAAGGTTTCTCTGACTGCTTCCGCCTTCTCTTGTTTCTCGGTCTCTTCGACCGCAGCCGCTTCTTCTTCCTTCTTGCAGCCGACAACCAGCACGGAGACGGCCAGACAGATCAGGAGAAGAATAAGCGATACTTTTTTGAGCGTTCCTTTCTTCTTCATGTGTGAAGAATCCTCCTTTTGTTTTAAAAAATACAGCACCTTCCATCTTAGGGCGGTAACTTACAGCTGTCAAGAAAGTTTTTAATTATTCTTGAACAGGGAGGCTGAGGTCGAACGGCCGGTCGGTTTCAGCAGCGGCGTCCCTTGACTCGGCGCCCCCCTTTCCCTAGGTTTTATATATCACGGCCTTTTTCGGCTGCGGCGGAGATACCCAATGCACACCAAAACGAAAATAGTCTGTACCCTAGGCCCCGCGTCATCCGATCCGGCGGTAATACAGGGAATGTTCGAGGCGGGGATGGACGTTGCCAGGCTCAATTTTTCGCACGGGAGCTACGACGAGCACCGTGAGCGGGTAGAGATCCTTAAAAATCTCGGAGAGGAGACCGGGCGTTCCTTAGGGATTCTCCAGGACTTAAGCGGCCCGAAGATCCGCACCGGAGAGCTCCCCGATACAGGAGTGCCCCTTGCGACCGGAGCGACGGTCATCCTCGTTCCCCACGGCGGGGACGCCGCTGCCGGCGGTAACACGGGCGGTGCCGGGACGAAGCCCCCTATCATCCCCGTCCAGTATTCCCGCCTCTTGACCGACATCCCCGAGGGAAGCCGCATCCTCATGGACGACGGGCTCATCGAAGCACAGGTGGAGCGGCGCACCAAGCGGGGGTTGGAGTGCCGGGTCTCCTTCGGGGGGCTTCTGTTGAGTCATAAGGGGGTCAATTTCCCCGATGTGACCTTAGGAGAGCATGCACCGACGCCCGACGACCTCGAAGACCTCCGCTTCGGCATAGAGCTGGGGGTCGATTTCGTGGCCTTGAGCTTCGTGCAGACGGCGGACGACATCCTCGCCCTCAAGGACGAGATCGACCGGCTCCTTGACCGGCGAAAAGAGGAGAGTCAAGCAGCGAAACCGGGGGAGAAAGGTTCGGGAGATTCTCCCCCCGCAATCATCGCCAAGCTCGAGCGGGGGGCCGCCCTGGACAACCTGGACGGCATCCTCCAAATAGCCGACGGGGTAATGGTGGCCCGCGGGGATTTGGGATTGGAGACGGAGCTTACCATGATCCCGGTTTATCAGAAGCGGATCATCCGGGAGGCGAACCGGCGGGGTAAGATGGTGATAACCGCCACCCAGATGCTCGACAGTATGATCCGTACCCCATCGCCCACCCGGGCGGAGGTAACCGACGTGGCCAACGCCATCTACGACGGCTCCGACGCGGTCATGCTCTCCGGCGAGACGGCGGTAGGAAGGAATCCCGTCTCGGTAGTGAAGACTATGCGGCGGATCGCCTACCAAGTGGAGCAGAACCTAGGCCTCGATTTGGGGTGGGGTCTCAAAGAGTACGAACACGAAAAATACTCCGAGTCGATGGTTGTGGCCCAGTCGTCGTGCTCCTCCGCGGAGAACCTCGGGGCCCGGTGGATCGTGGCCCATACCATGTCGGGGTTAACCGCGCGGCTCATCTCCCAGCAGCGCCCGCCCACGCCGATATTGGCCGTTACCCCCTACGTCTCCACCCACAATCAGCTTTCTCTTGTGTGGGGTGTGGAGAGCATCCTCTTACCCGTCTTTCAGGAGGATTTTCTGAAAATCGTGGAGAATACCGAGGAACATTTGAAGGATATCGGCTACGTCGAGGAGGGTGATACCATCGTTATATCCGCGGGAATCCCCATGGGAAGCTCCGGGGGGACCAACGTGATGAAGGTCCACCGCGTGGAGAGGGATTAATTCCTCCCTCTTCAGTTTCGGGCCGGTTTCCACAATCTTTCAATGATCAACAGCGCCGCCAGCGCGGCAAACAGGATCGGCACCATGATAAAGCTCGCCGTCAGACCGTACCGGTCCCCGACGATCCCCATGATCCACGCAACCGCCCCGTATCCGGGAACCCCGCCCACGGACAACAAGATGAAAAGCGCCGTGGGATCGAGGGGAATCCGGTCCGCCGAGTAGGACTGGATGCTCGGCCAGAAGCTCGCCACCGATAGGCCCGCTAAGAAGAGCACCGCGAAGAAGGTGTACTGACTGGCCACAAAGGGTACTGCCGCGGTGACCCCGGCGCCCAAGACCGCCGCTCCTAAGAGGAGATGCCAGATGCGGTGCTGCCGCACGAACCACCCGGCGGAAAAACGGCCTATCATCATTCCCGCCGCGAAAAGGGCGGTCCCTACCCCGCCCATCCGGGGGAGAGCTCCGAAGTAGAGCTGGATGTAGCTTGCGCTCCAGTAGGTAAGCCCCCCCTCGGTACCGCCGGCTAAAAACATCAGGGGAAAGAAGATCCAGAACCGGGGGTGCTTGAGGACATCGGTCTTGCTCCTGAAAACCGAGACGAGGACCCCTCCGGAAGGGGGGATCCTTTCTTTCCGCGCCCCGGCTCCGCCGCCTGTAGTCCATCCCCTCTCCTTCCTGCCTCGATCAAAAACGAAGAAGAGTATCCCGCAAAGGATGCTTAAGAATCCCACACCGAGAATGATGAGACGCCAGGAGACCGCCCGGGTCAAGAGCTCACCGCTCACCAAGACGGTAATCAGTATTCCCCCCGAATAGAGAGAGCCGATCAGATTCAGGTAACGCCCCGAATCGACCGGGTGAAGCTCCTGCACCAACGGATTGAGGAGCCCCTCCCACATCCCGCTTCCCATTCCTATAAGTGCCGCTGCAGCCAAGACCGAGCCGTACCCCGGGGCGACCGAGTACAACACGTATCCCGCGCCGACGACGAAACCGCCGAGCCCTAAAGAGCGCTCCTTCCCCCACCTCGCCGAGGCGAACCCGCTCGCTAAGAGGACCACGACGATCAGGATGCTCCGCATGATCTCGAGCCCACCCCCGGCGGAGAGCGTAAAGGCGAGCTCCCTTGCCATAAGCACGAGACAGATAGGGGTAACAATCGCGCTTACCGCGTAGGTAAAGAAGGCGAGACCCACCGCCCCGTCCAAGGGGGTCGGACCGCCTTTCCTCCCGCGAACGCTCCCTCGTGCGCTGCCGCCGCCGCGGTCTCCGCCGCCTCTTCGGGATTTCCGGGATGCCATGAAAGCATCGTACAGGCCGCCCCATCCCCGGTCAATACTGAGGGACACAGCAGGGAGCTCATCAATATAATACATAGCACCCTTAAGAGTTGTTAATAATATACGAATAAACTATATTAGTGCCCCAAAGCTTGAGGTTTCGGGGCACTAACTTCGTTTTACTCATCGGCGGATTAATAGTAAAATATAGGCAGAACACGCGCCGTGTTGCCGTGGGAAAAACGTCGAATGGAGAGACACTGCAATCGCTAAGAAACAGGAAGAACACACCGGTACCTTCTTCGTCGTAGGAATCGGAGCCTCCGCGGGAGGCGTAGAGGCGCTTAAGGAATTTTTCCGGGCGATGCCCGATCCGGCGGGAATGGCCTTCGTGGTGATACTTCATCAGCAGAAATCCGACGAGGAGCTGTTGACCGAAATCATCTCCCGGGAGACCGGCCTCGAAGTGCAAACCATCACCGACGGAATGAAGATTCACTCAAATGCGGTGTATGTGGCTCCTCCGCAGAGGGAGCTCAGGCTCTTAGATGATGAGCTCCAGCTCTTCGATCTATCGGAGAGGGAGTCGAGGATTCATCCCATCGATATATTCTTCCGCAGCCTTGCTCAGGAGGCTGAGGACAAGGCGGTGGCAATAGTGCTCTCCGGTACGGGGACCGACGGGAGCGTGGGGATCAAGGAGATCAACGCTCACAACGGCATCATCATCGCCCAGTCGGAAGAGTCCGCCAAGTTCCCGGGAATGCCCTTAAGCGCGGTCAAGACCGGGCTTGTCGATTATGTACTCGGGCCGAAGAATATGCCGGAAAAGCTCGTCGACCTCGCGGAAAATCCCCCCGGGATTACCTCGGCGCCGTCCAAAGGCAACAAAGAAGAGTTCGAAGACGACCGATGGCTGTCGAAGATCTATACTCTCCTCAAGCAGAAGAACGGTCACGAATT
>JBKHAJ010000006.1:0-31028 GCA_046542935.1 Spirochaetia bacterium
GTACAACAAGCTCTTCGTCCGCTCGAAGATCTAATACCGATACGGACACGGCCCAAAAACAATGAAAAAACGGACCCCCTGGAACCTGAGCCTTTCCACCTTTAAGTTTCCACTCCTCTTTATAACGATCTTCTACACCGTAGCGATCTGGCGGTACCTTGCCACCGGCGAGGTCTTTTATATCTATAATTTCGTCTATATCGGGACCTCGATCGCCGCAGGTATCTTCCTTTTCGATGCCCTCCCGGTGAAGCATTCCCACTGGGGGAGGAGGATCAGCCAACTACTTATCGGACTGTACATGCTCGGCTACCTCGGATTTCTTCGCAACGAAAACATGCAGTTAGAGGGGTTCTTCTTCTACCTCATGAGCGGGGTATTTGCGGGGGCGACACTCCATTACTTCCTTGCCAAGTTGCTCGGAGTCGCCGTGGTTAACCGCGGATGGTGCTCCTGGGCCTGCTGGACCGCCATGGTTCTCGATCTCCTACCGTGGAAGACATCCCCCGGCAGACGGCCGAGGCTGGGGCTTCTCCGGTACCTCCACTTCTCCCTTTCCCTCAGTCTGGTTCTTTTCATCTGGTTCGTCCTCACGAGGCGAAGTGTCTACGGGAACGCCGTCTCCGAGCTGTACTGGCTCACCGCGGGAAACGTCCTCTACTATGTCGCGGGGATAGGACTTGCCGCAGGCTTCAAGGACAACCGGGCCTTCTGCAAGTACCTCTGCCCCATCCCGGTCCTCCAGAAGCTATTTACAAGGTTTGCGCTCCTCAAGATCTCCGTCGATCCGGACAAATGCACCGACTGCGGTCTCTGTGAAAGAAGCTGCCCGATGGACGTGCCGATTCTTTCGTTCAAAACACAAGGTTGCAGGGTCCTCTCGACGGAGTGTATTCTATGCCACCGCTGTACTTCGGTTTGTCCGAACAAAGCGGTAAACGTCACTCTTAAAATTGACGCACTCAGGAGAAAAGTATGAAAAAAGCGGTAAAAATCCCCCTCATTGTCTTAGGATCGATAATCGGACTGGCCCTCATTATGGTTATAGCCGCCTCGGCGGGAATGGGGTCCATAAAGAGAATGGATATCGAAACAGTCGATCTTGCCGATGTTTCCGACGGTACATATACCGGCCGGTTCAAGAAGTCCCGCTGGGATTACTCGGTGGAGGTGACCGTCTCCGGCCGGGAGATAATCGAGGTCGCGCCATTGAATGTACCCTCCGACAAGATAAGCAGGGAATTTTTCGAAAAGGCCGGCGCGGCTGTGGAGGAAAAACAATCCGCCGATATCGATGTCGTCGGAGGGGCCACCGTCAACACGAAGGCCTTCAGGCAAGCCGTGACGAACGCTTTGAAGAGCGGCAGAGAGTAGGACATTCAGGCGGACGTTACCGAGATCCGGTTCTTTCCCTTCTCCTTGGAGCTCAGAAGGGCGGTGTCGGCGGCTTGGATGAGCTTTTCCAGAGGCGCCCCTTCTAAGTGTCTCGAAGAAGAGAGGCCTATTGATATTGAAACGGCGGTGCTTCCGGAGAACTCCGCCTCGAAGGAACCCCGTATCCGCTCCACGATTCCGGCGGCTTCGTCGAGATCGGTTTCCGGCATCACGATCAGAAACTCATCTCCTCCGACCCGGAAGATGAGGTCGTACCCCCGGGTGTTGTTTTTGAGTACCCCGGCGGCCCGTTTCAAGAGCTCGTCCCCGAATCCATGGCCGTAGGTATCGTTGTAAAACTTGAAATTGTCCAAGTCGAGGTACGCTACGGTCAGGACGTACTCAGTATCCTCCGCCGATTTCCGTTCCAGGTAGGTATCGAGCTCGGCGGCGCGCCTGCTCAACTCGGTCCTATTATAAAGTCCGGTCAGGGCATCGGTCACCGCGTGCTCCCCGAGTTTCCTGTTGGCATCCTCGAGTTCCCGCGTCCGGTCCCGGACCTTACTCTCCAGCTCCTCCTGAAAACGCCGCTGAATGCGATTGTACTCTTCCCGGAGACGGTAAGACTTCCCTCCTAAAGCAAAGCCCAGAAAAAGCACCTGCGCAAGAGCGCCGTAGAGCTGGGCGTTCAATACGAAAGGTGTTACCTGGACCGGCGCGAGGGTAACGACTATCTCCGCCGCCGTTCCCGCGAGATACACCAGGGACCCGGTCAAGCACACCAGAGCAAGCATATCGCCCCGTCGGATACGGAGGCTCAGTGCGACAATAATGAGGGCCATCGCCGAAAGGCTCAAAATATTCAGGATATCCGCTGAAACCGGACCCGCGTAGAAAATGCCGGATATCGCAAGAAGGATACACAGATTTCGGTTTATCCGCATACCGAGATCGATCCGGGGCATCCGCCGCTTCGTTTCGATAAACCGGCGGATGAACTCGATTCCCAACGCCGCGGTCAATCCGCCGAAGAGAACAAACCATCTGAATCCGTAGGGTTGGTTCGGCTCTATGAATTGAGAGAACAGCCGCTCCTGGGCGAGCTGATTGAAGAAGAAGGCGGTCATATACAGCGAATATATGAGATAAACCCTCTCCCGGTTCATACTGTATACGATCAGATTATAGACGATGAGGGCCGCGAAGAAACCGAAGGCGAGTCCCAAGAGGAGGGTCCTCCGATTGTACTCGACTGCGAATCGTTCGGCATCCTCGATCTTCAACCGAACGCTGGCGGACTGAAAATCGGTAAGCCTGATAAGGATGTCCCGGCTCTGATTTTTCTCGAGCCGGACTTCGAAAACCGGATTCCGCGTCTCGAGCTCCCGATGGGCGAAGGGAACCATGTTACCCGTCTTCTGTTTCAGTCTCCACGTACCTTCTTCCAAGAGAAAGAGCTCCATGAGCTCGACATTCATCGAGTTCTCTATCATCCACCGGGAAGATTCTCCCCTATTCTCGACCTCGAAGAGCAGCCACACTACTCCGTCCCGGGGAATTTGGATCGACCGGAGGGGAAAGGGTTCGAACTCATTTCGCGTCTCAAATGCCTCGGCCGGATGGAGGGCCCCTTCTTCATCCACGAGATATTCGAGGGCTCGATTCAACTCGCGAGAGGTCACTCCCTCGGAAAGGCGGACCGGCGCCGCCCGGACAGGGAAAAGTGAAATACACGATACTAATAACAGGAGGAGGTTGTTTTTCACTGGGCGCATAGTAGGGTGTTCGGAAAAAAGTATCAAGCCGACCGGTGAAGTGTTCGTAAAAGCTCAAGGACGCGGAGTTTCAATTCAATATAATCGATATGCTTGATCCTGATATGATCCTCGCCCTCATACCGGAAGAGGGCGGTGGCCTCGATTCTATCCTGTCGAATTTCGAGGGTTCATCCACTATCGTACGACGTCTTTCCGTTTCTTCCTCCGCTCGGGAGCGTTCACGGACTGAACGCGGTCGGTACAGAGAAAGAAGGCTTACTGAGTATTTCACCGATTCCCGGGATGTGGAGGTGGATTTCGGAAGTTTCGGGCGCCGCGGTTTTGTTCCTTCCCCCGGAGATGATTATCGGTCTCTCCACGGACAGTCGGCCGGGCTTCTCGACGAAAACCGCTTTCTCCTTGCAATGGGGAACGGACGGCGTCGCTCCAGTTCGGCTTGACGAAACTGAACACCGACGGAACGGAAAAAGAGGAATTTTAAACTATTCGAGGGATTTTGGCCTCACCCGGCCTTGAAAACTCGAAAAAATAAATGAGTTGTTTTTTCAAATCAACAGGCTTATGCTTTGATGTGAAATGTCTACAGATGTCCATGTTTTCAGCGAGCTCGTACGGGCCAGTTCCCTTCTCTCGGGAGAAAGCAGGTATAACTCTCAAATCTCCATTTTAGTGGAGCAGAGCCTCGATATATCCCGCTCCGACTTGGCCGTCCTTTACGCGTATTCCGACCTCGAAGATCCCGGGCCGACACTGCGTAACGTCTACCAGCGGGGGGATTACGAGATTCCTTCCACCCTTCCGCGGGACAGTGAGACGATAGATTTCCTCGAGGAGTGCCGGGAAACCCTCGTTCTCCACGATACCGACAGGACCTTCTTTTCCGATGCCTTCCTCCATCCCCTCATGCGGAGCGCTATCGTCCTCCCCCTTATGACGCCCACGGGAAAAATCGGGATCCTCTATATCCAGTCGCATCGTCCCGGATACTACACCCGGGACCGTTTCCTGTTCCTCGATTCTCTTACCAAGCTGGCCGGGGGAATGCTTCACAACGGCAAACTCTACCGGGAGCTCCGGAGGCAGTTCGCGTACATCGAAGAGCTCGAACGATATCAGGAGAACGTTTTTTCATCGATGACCGACCTCCTGATCACAACCGACGAGGACGGCGGCATCCACTATTTCAATCGAGCCGCCGCGGAGGAGCTCGGTTTCGACGAAACAATTCTCGGAAAGCCCTTCGACCAGGTTTTCCAGGGACGGCTCGGCAAAAGGATTTTGGGGACCATCCAAAATGCAGACAAGGACGGAAAAGAAAGGCTCGGACTGCAGGGTATTATCACATTACCCGAACCGAACAAAGAGATTGATTTTTCCCTCAATGTCTCCCCCCTGCGGGGAAAACGGGGAAAAAAGGAGGGTCTTACCCTCATATTCACCGATCAAACCCGGGAGAAACAGCTTCAGGAAGAGATGGAGATGGTGGTGGAAGATCGCCGGATCATCAAGGACATGTTCAGCCGGTACTTGTCCGCCGATCTGGTACAAACCCTCACCGAAAAGCCGGAACTGGTCAAGCTCGGAGGAGACAAAAAGCGGGCGACTATCTTTTTTGCCGATATCCGCGGCTACACCACCTTTTCCGAAAGCAAATCTCCCGAGTACATCATCGAAGTCCTGAACGAGTACTTTTCCGAGGCGGTGGAGATCATCATCAAAAACCGGGGATACATCGACAAGTTCATAGGGGACGCGATCATGGCCGCCTGGGGAGTTCCCCTCTACTCCGAGGAGGAGGACGCGATCGCGGCGGTATGCAGCGCCGTGAAACTCCAGGAGCTGGTACGCTCAAAGAAGCGGAACTTCTTCAAAGGTGAAGCATCCGAATTGAGCATAGGTATCGGCATTCACACCGGCGATCTGGTGGCGGGAAACTTAGGCAGCAGGCAACGGATGGATTACTCCGTAATCGGAGACACCGTCAATGTTGCAGCCCGGCTGGAAGGGATCGCGGGCAAGGGTGAGGTAATTATTACCGAGATTACCCGGGACCTTCTAGGCGACCGGTTCAGACTCGAAGAACGGAAGCCGGTCCAGGTCAAGGGTAAAGCGAAACCTATCCACATATTCAATGTATTAAACCAGGTATGCTGAGCTCTCCGGAGCCGGCCTCCCGATATATACATGGAGGATCATAATGAATCTGGAAGCCCTTATAGGTTTCTTTCGAGGACTTTCTCTGCCGGTCTTGATTGCCATTCCGGCGGGACTGGCCGTAATAATCGGCCTCTTCGTATGGTTTTTGATCTCCCGCCGGCGTTTCCGGCGCATTCTGGAGAAGGCCGCCGAAGATGAGGAGACCGCTCGGAAACTCAGGGAACGGTACTCGCCGAGGGCCCTCTCACACCGCTCTCCTGCCATCGAGCGTGTCGTCCGGCAAAGGGGCCCTGAGGTGCTTCGGGCGACCGGCATCGATGAGTTGTGGATCGAGCGGTTCTACGAGTATCCCTCCAGGCGTAAGCTTAAAAGGATTCTCGAGTTCATCCCCGATACGGGACTCTTTACCGTCTTCCGGGTCGCCCTCAAAAGAAAGCCTATCGCCAAGATGCTCCTCTCCTGGCTCGCGAGGAGCGAAGACATGTTCGTCTACCGACGACTTGCCCTCTCCGGACGGGGGGAGGATTTCGACGGAAGGCGCGCTTACGTTTTCTTCTCGGACCGTATGGACCGGATCCGGGAGATGACCGGAGATCCGGAATGGCCCGCCAGGTATATGGCGGTAAAGATACTCCTCAACGACCCCGATGAGCGCTCCAAACGAACCGTGAGGGAAATGTTTCACGACCCCCATACCCTCGTCCGGCTGACCCTGATAGAAGAGTTCGTCCCCGCAGACAATGCCGAACACGACGAGTTCTATTCGACCCTCGTATCATATCTTACCGATGACCCCGCCTATGAGATCCGCAGGGCCGCGAAAGAAAGGATCTCCGCGGATTACGTCGCAAGATACGAGATCGATTATAAAAAGCTCTCCACCGAACAGGCGCTTCACGTACTCGAACAGCTCGATCCCTCTTCGGCGGAAGATATCAACCTCGCCCTCTCGTATCTCGGGAACAAGAACCTCGAGCTGAGATTTACCGCAGCCCAGTTCCTCGAAAAAGCCGGAAGGCTCGATGAGCTGATTGTCGATGTGTCCTTCGAGGACCGTACCCAGCTCGAGCGCAACCTTGGGCTCCTGAAAAAAGCCGCCGAGGTAAACGTCCTCGGGTTCCTCCAGGCGGTACGCTCCAGCCATAATCCGGCGTCCCTCTCCATAGCCATGAACATCCTGTGCGATAAGGGAGATTCCGAGCTCCTCGATGCCCTCGCCGGCCGGATCTTTTCCATGAAAATCGACGACCCGGACCATCGGAATCTCTTGGAGCTTACCCTGCGTTGCGTTCGCCTCCGCTTAAGTCCCGGGGCGGTACATCAGACGGCCTCCGAGCTCCTCAAAAGGCGGTACAGGAGGGAGGAAGCAGCCCTCTTCCTCGAAAATCTGCCCGCGGCGTGCGAGCGGAATGTGGTGCCGGCACTCAAAACCCTCCTCATCGATCCCGATTTCGAGGAGAGGGAAAAGCTCCACGAGGCCTTTACACGGATCGAACCTTCCTTCTACATCGATGAGCTCGTCGAAATATTGAGGTCCAGCCGGGCGGAGCATCCTCACTCGGTGCGGATTTCTGCCTTGCTCCTCTTAGGGAAGCTCAAACTCACTTATTGCATGCAGTTCATCCTCGAGCACATGCCGGTCCTTCCTTTCAGTGAGGCAAGGGACTTTTCCCGGCATCTCCACGACTACGCCGGAGATCTCTTCGTCGAACGGGTTCTCGACCTCATCGAAAAGGACGACGGCAAGGTCCGGGCCGCCCTCATATCGGCGATCCCGGCTACCGGGATCAAAGATTTCCTCAAACCCATTCGCGAGGCGGTGGATGACGCCGACCCGGAGGTGCGCAGGGCTTCGGTCTGGGCGCTCCTGGAATACGGCGATCAGCGGTCGATCAAGGAATCCCTTGACCTGCTCCGGGATCCGGTGGAACGGGTGCGGGTGGAAGCTGCCCGGGCACTGGCCTCGAAGGGGAGTTCATCGATTCTGGATGATTTCTCAGAAATTCTTGCCGACGAAAACGAGGTGGAATCGGTCAAGCTCGCGGCCGTAGACGGGCTCGGCCGTTGTGAAGAGGTCAAGTCGGTGGATATCCTCATCAAGTTCCTCAAGGATCGCCCGAAAGAGCTCCCCGAAGCCGCGAAAGAAGCCTTGGCCATCAAGAGAGATACCAAACAGATCAAAAAGCTGATCGTTCATCTGAAGGATGCGGACCCGGAGCTGAGGGACGCCGTAACCGACGTCTTCCGCCGTATGGGCGAGGCAGCGGAGCAGCCCCTCGTAGAGATCCTCAAAGAGGAGATTTCTTCGCTCATGCCTCACTTATCCTACATCCTCGAACAGACCGGGTATGTCGAACATCTCGTACGCAGGCTCAACCACCGGGACCCTGAGATGCGCAAAGAAGCCGCCGAAGTTCTTTCCCTTATAGGGACTACCTCGGCCTTCCGGGGGGTTGTCTTAGCCTCCCGGGATCCGAACGACGATGTCCGGGTCATGGTTACCAAGGCCCTCGAGCGGCTTGCTTCCAAAAGCGGAAAGGAAATCTTAGACGAGCTCAAAAACGATCCGGACAAACGTATACGGAAGTATACTCAGTGGGCCTTAGAGAGGCTGCAGGCGAAAAGCGACACCTAGAATCAGCCGACTTCAGGATCGATTGACTTTATCGAAAAGCGGAAATAGAGTGGGTTGATCATGAATACCTTCTTGCCGATCTCCCGGGACGATATGTCCGCCCACGGATGGGAGATATGCGATTTCATAATCATTTCAGGGGATGCCTATGTCGACCATCCCTCCTTCGGAGCGGCGATAATAGGGAGATACCTCGAATCTCTCGGGTACCGGGTAGGAATAATTCCGCAGCCCGACTGGACCGATGCCGAATCCTTCCGAGTTCTCGGGCGTCCCGGCTTCGCCTTTCTCGTAACCGCGGGGAACCTCGATTCCATGGTCAATCACTACACCTCGGCTAAGAAGCGGCGGAAAACCGACGCGTACTCCCCCGGAGGCGCCTCAGGGATGCGCCCCGACCGCGCCGTAATTACCTACACTTCCCGGGCGAAACAGGCCTATAACGGGGTTCCGGTTATCCTCGGCGGCGTCGAAGCTTCCCTGCGTCGCCTCAGCCACTACGACTACTGGTCGGATGCAATCCGCCGGTCGATCCTGCTCGACGCGAAGGCGGACCTCCTCGTCTACGGAATGGGGGAGCGGCCCCTCGCGGAAATCGCACGGCTTCTCAGCACCGGAACTCCCGCATCCGGGATCACCGGGATTCCCGGAACGGTGTGGAAAACCCGGGATCCCCCTTCGGCCCTCGAGCTGCCCCCCTTCGAAACCCTGGAGAGCGACAAAACCGCCGATCGGGGCCGGGGCGCCGGCGGAGCCGCCGCGGGCCGGGCCTTCGCCGAGAGCACCCGGATCCGCCTCGAGAATCAGGACCCCTTTACCGCCCGGACCTTAGCCGAGCGTTACGGCGACTGGTACGCAGTACAGGCCCCGCCGGCCCATCCGCTCGGCACCGGCGAGCTCGACAGGGTGTACTCCCTCCCCTTTACCCGGAGGTGGCACCCCCGGTACGACGCGGCGGGGGGAGTTCCCGCCCTCGAAGAGGTCCGGTTCGGCATTACCGCCTCCCGGGGGTGTTTCGGCGGATGCTCCTTCTGCGCCCTCGGTCAGCACCAGGGGCGCATCGTTACCACCCGGAGCCGTGAATCGATCCTCGCCGAGGCCCGCGCCTTTACCCGAGATCCCGAGTTCAAGGGAATCATTCACGACGTAGGAGGCCCCACCGCAAACTTCCGGATCGCCTCGTGCACACGGCAGACGGACCGCGGCTGCTGCTCCGACAAACAGTGCTTGTATCCCGAACCCTGTTCCGCCCTCGAGGCGGACCACAGCGATCTCGCGGAGCTCCTCGAAAAGCTTCGCGCCCTCCCGGGGATTAAAAAGGTCTTTATCCGTTCGGGTATCCGGTACGACTATCTCCTCGAGGACCGGGACGAACGCTTTTTCGACGATCTGGTGAAGTACCACGTGAGCGGTCAGCTCAAGGTAGCCCCCGAGCATACATCGCGGAAAGTACTCGAGGCCATGGGAAAACCCCCTATCGAGGTCTTCTCCGAGTTCGCGAAGATGTTCAAGGCCAAGAGCAGCCGGGCGGGGAAAAAGCAGTATCTTATCCCCTACTTCATAACCGCCCATCCCGGGACCGGCCTCGATGAAGCGATCGACCTCGCGTTATTCCTCAAGTCCTACGGCTTTATCCCCGACCAGGTACAGGAGTTCCTCCCTACCCCGGGGACGGTGTCGACCTGTATGTATGCCACGGGAGTCGATCCGCGGACGATGAAGCCGGTATATGTTCCCCGGAGCCGGGAGGAGCGGGAGATGCAGCGGGCGTTAGTCCACTTTCACAAGCCCCGCAACCGCGCACTCGTCCGGAAGGCCCTGCGTAAGGCCGGGAGGGAGGACCTCATCGGACGGGGAAAGGAATGTCTCGTATCCCCGTAATCGCATGAATAGTGAAGCCCGCAGACTGACGCGAATCTTTATAATCAATCAAACCCTGCACTGGTTCATGATCGGAATCGTAATTCCCGTCATTACCCTTTTCCGCATCGAGAAGGGGCTCAACCTCTTCGAAGTGGGAATACTCGGGTCCATCTCGGGAGGAGCGATCATTCTGCTCGAACTTCCCACCGGGGGCCTCGCGGATGCGGTGGGGAGAAAGAGGGTTTATATCCTCTCCCTCATAACGATCGCGGCGGCGGGAATCATACTCATCGCGGCGCCGGGTGTATATATGCTCGGAGTCGGATTTCTCCTTCTGGGAGCGGCGCGGGCCCTCAGTTCCGGAGCGATGGACGCCTGGTTCGTGGACGAATTCTACAGGGTAGAGGAAAAAAGCAAGCTCCAGTCCGCCCTGGCCCGGGTCAATTTTTTTATTCCCGCCGGGCTCGGACTAGCCGCATTTATCGGCGGCTGGCTCCCGGAATCCCTGGGAAGAGTCATGGAGACCCGGTTCGGCCTCACCATCTATTCCGCCAACGTGGCGGTGCTGGTGCTGCTTGCGGGAACTCAGATGATTCTAACGTCCCTACTGGTCCGGGAGACCCCCGACCCGGACCGGACGGGAAATCTTATGGCCGGATTCCGCGCCGTTCCCAAGGTCCTCTCTAGTTCTCTACGCTACGGTATCCGGGACCTGTCGATATTCCTGTTGATGCTCGCCGGCTTCGCCTGGGGAGTCGGATTTTCAGGCCTGGAAACCTTTTGGCAGCCTCAATTCCGCGGGGTCGCCGGGGTTCGCTTCGAGCCCCTGTGGCTCGGGTTCCTGACCGCGGGATATTTTTTCGCCGGCTCGGTGGGGAGCCTTCTCTCGTCCCGCACGGTGGCATGGTGCCGGGGAAGAAACACTCTATCCCTGTTCATTCTGAGGCTCGTTCAAGGAGTATTCTTTATCTTCCTCAGTATTCAGACGGGAATAGCCGGTTTCTCCGTTTTCTATATCCTCGTCTTCCTCTTCAACGGCGCGCAGAACCCCACCCAGATGGCGGTTTTCAACGGCTTGGTGCCGGGGAAAGAGAGGTCGACCCTCCTGAGCTTCCAGTCGTTGTTCCTCCAGCTCGGAGGACTGTTGGGAAGCCTCATTATGGGGTATGTCGCGGAAATGGTTTCTATACCCCGCGCCTGGTGGATAGGAGCGGGAGTACTTCTCCTCTCTTCGGTTCTTTTTCTCTTCGTCCGAGAAAAACCCGATGATACAATAGAGGAATAGTTTTTTTTCGGAGGACCATTATGGCCTGCATCAGCTCGAGCAAAGCCGCCCACGAGGCGAGCGTTCAGGCAGTGGGAATGTGCTTCGGCAGGATTGCAGCGACAACCGATATTATCGATAATGTAGGGACTGACACATGAAAGCCATCGTCGGGGCTTCTAGAGGATAGGCTTAAGGGAGGAGTATGGAAACTGGAAACATTTTATTCGCATTGGGCTTGACCGTCTTTGCCGGGCTCTCCACCGGAGTGGGAAGCGTCATGGCCTTTTTCTCACGGAAATTCAATCCTAAGTTCCTCGCCGGCTCTCTCGGTTTTTCCGCTGGTGTCATGATCTACGTCTCCTTGGTGGAGATATTCTTCAAGGCCAAGGATTCACTGACCTCCTATTACGACGGAAAAAAAGGATACTGGCTGACGGTCCTCGCCTTCTTTATCGGAATCGGGATAATCGCCCTCATAGACAGGCTGATACCGAGCGCTGAGAACCCCCACGAGATAAGCAACATCCAAGAATTTGGGAAAAAAGCAAAAAAGACCAACAAACAGCTTCTTCGGATGGGAATGTTTTCAGCCCTCGCCATAGGAATCCACAACTTCCCGGAGGGTCTCGCCACATTCATGGGAGCCATGAGCGATCCGGCCTTGGGAATCAGTATCGCCGTGGCTATCGCCATTCACAACATTCCCGAGGGGATCGCCGTCTCGGCTCCGATCTATTACGCCACCGGGAGCAGGAAGAAGGCCTTCTGGCTCTCCTTCCTGTCGGGATTCGCCGAACCGGTAGGCGCAATTGTCGGATATTTCATCCTGCGAAATATCTTTACCGATGCGACCTTCGGGCTTATATTCGCGGCGGTGGCCGGGATCATGGTATATATTTCTTTGGACGAGCTCCTCCCCACCGCGGAGGAATACGGAGAACATCACGTTGCCATAGGAGGACTCATCGCCGGAATGGCGGTGATGGCGATAAGCTTGCTGCTCTTTGCCTGAAGGGTTCCGCCGGTCAGCCCCACCCCACTACCCCTGCCACCTGTTCCGCGATAGGGACGTCCGGCGGGGCAAAATCAATCCGTACGAGCTCGGCGGGCAGAACCCACTGCACCGCCTGGTGATCGGCGGGATTGAAATCCCCCGAAATGTACTCGGCGAAATAGGCGTGCAGCCGCGCCGGCGTCCCTCCGATGGAAAAGTCGGAGGCGGCCACGAACCCCTCGGCCCGGATACGGACCGAAAATTCTTCGGATATCTCCCGCTCCAGGGCTTCATGATGATTTTCACCGGGCTCGACCTTGCCTCCGGGAAACTCCCACTTACCGTGCAGAGATCCGCCCCGTCGCTGGGCAATGAGGAACGCACCGTTTCTCTGAATAACCGCCGCGACAACATCTATCATAGGTGCTCCTGCCGCCATAGTGCCGGAGGTTTCTCTCTTGATCAAGTCTCTAGTATCAAGACCGGGGAGGTGCTCGCGAAGGTACGTCTACCTCCAGATAATCGGCGTCGTCTCGAAACACCGGGGCATGGATTCGGGGGAAAGCTCCTCCGGCCCTTTTTGGAGCAAAGGGGCGGCGTATATCATCGTATTCGAGGCGGCGCTTTAAACCTGGAGACCCCTCTTGAAAGAGGGGGGACGCATCGCCCTCACCATTCGATTACTGTATTATCTCACAGTCCGACTCGGGTTCCTCTCCCGATATGATCCGCTGCATCCACAGGACCGTCGGCTGGAACCCCGCCGCCCGGGTGTCTCTATGTGTGACTCCCTTGATGTTGAGGTAGCGGACCGGGCTGTCCCGCCGGCACAGCTCCACGACGAACTTGGTTTGGGATGGTGTCCGTGCGATAGTGTCCTTCTGTCCCTGAACAATGAGGGAGGGAAGTCCGTGACCGCTCAAACCGCTCCGGTTCTCCTCGAGGCGCTTGTACAGCGCCGGAAACTCTTCGTCGAGACGATTCCCGTAGAGGGCGGTATAGAAATCCTCGTTATAGAGCATGGTCGAGTCGGCGGGGTAAAATAGCTGAAAATCCACCACGTCCATCCCGGCCACGTCGGCGGCCAGTGTCTCGACCCATTTTTCTTTCAAATAATCCGCGGGATCGATGTCGTCATAGACCTGGGAGTAGGAATACAGGACATGCGGGGCATACTTAGGTCCTTCCTTGAGCAAAGCGGTAACGTCGGTGGTCGCCCCGTACCCGATGACCCCGGTAAGTGGCACCTCGGGGGCGTAATCCTTCCACATGTCCGCGGCGGCGAAGGCGGCGTGTCCCCCCTGAGAATCCCCCGCAACGAAGACCTCGTCCGAGGGCCGGACAGTCATGGTCCGTCTTTGGAAAAAATCGTATACCGCTCGGATTGCATCGAGCATAACGTGCCCCTCCGCGGCCTTTACAAAGTAACGCTGGTCCCTTCCGGGATCGTTAAATCCGAGGTAATCGGGGATGATGGATATGAAACCGAGTCCGGCATAGGCAAGCATATTCGCACGGTAATAGCCGAGCCTGCGGATATCCGGACGTTCGAGGGAGGGGGCGCACTTGTCGGCTATCCCGGTGGTTCCCGAGCCGAAGACGTACACCGGCCTCTCCTCCCGCTCGTCGAAACGGGGGATAAAGATCTGGGCGACGATGTCCGCGGGGGTTCCGTCGAAATCGGTGCTCCTGTAGACGATTCGATATGTCTCGACCTCATACTTAGCGGAGGGAATTACGAAATCATTGAACAGGGGAAGGCCCTCGCGCCGGATTCGGTCCGGATCGGGGATTCCGGTTGCGGTGATCTCGAGGATCGTCCCCGGGGGGATACCGTCGGACGCACTTTCGAAATCCGCGGGGCTTTCAGTAACCTGTTCCGTGGTCCCTTCTCCGGGCGGCTCCTCCTGAGCAAAAGCGGGGACAAAACCGAATATCAAAGAAAGAATCACTAGGACTCTCAGAATCATGGACTATTTACCTCTTCGTATTATTATTCCCCGAAGGTCATCTCGTCCATCCACCCCACGACCCTGTCGAAGCTGATCTGCCGCGTATCATGGCGGGCGTCGTCATAGACGAGATAGAGGACATCGCTTTCCATCTCCCGTAGCTCGGTAACAAAATCGTTCATGGTCCGGGGATGAGCGACCACATCGTTGGTACCCTGAAGGATGATTACGGGAATCCGGTGTCCTGTAAGCCCGGTGCTGTTCTTTTCCATGATCCGGGCAATGGAAGGATAATCATCCGCGAGGGTCCCGTCAAGAAGAGCGGTATTGAATTCGGGCCTGTAGAGCTCCCCGGTTGTCTGGGGATAGTAGGATTGAAGCGCACCGATACACATCCGTGTCACATCGTCCTCTAAGGTCTCTAACCACTCGTCCTTGAGAATGACCTCCGGATTGAATCGCTCTCGTCCGTAGAGCTTCGAGTAGGTATAGGTAATAAGGGGCACCGCTATGGTCCATTCCCGAAAGAGGTCTTCTATGTCCCGGGCGGGACCATAGCCGATTATTCCTCCTATTTCGAGTTCCGGCGCGTAGGTCCCCCGGTAATCGGCTGCCGCAAAGATGGCGTGTCCCCCCTGAGAATAACCCGCGAGGAAGGCGGCGGGATGAGGCTGTACCACCGCGTCCCTCTGAGAGAAGAAACTGTCCACGGCACGGATTGCATCGAGGAGCATCATCCCTTCCGCGCGGGGGACGTAGTAGGGTTGGAGTCTATCCGGATCGCCGAAACCGGTGTAATCGGGAAAAAGCCCTATGTTCCCCTGCCCCGCGTGGGCCAGAACATGGGCTCTGTACAGCCCCCAGTTGATGCCCGCCGTGTGGGCCCGCGAGGGCCTGCAGGCGTCGACGAGTCCGGTAGTGCCGGCGGCGAATATGTAGACAGGCCTCGTCGTCCGTTCAGAATATCGGGGAACGAAGAGCTGCGCAGTGATGGGAGCATCCGATCCGTCGAGATACCGGCTGGTAAAACGGATCATATAGACGTCAACGGTAAACCGGGACGGCTTTTTCTTGATTTCTTCGAACAATTGCGCCGCATACTCGTCGATTTCGGCGGGCGAATAGGTCCGGTCGAAGGTAATCTCGTAGACGTTTCCCGCGGGCCCCCGGGGTTCGGACTGGCTTTGCGCGGACCAAGGGGAAAATACCAGGATACAGGCGATGCAGATGAAAATTGACTTTATGCGTCTCATTATTTAAATTTAGAAAAACCGGCGGAAGGCGTCAAGAAATATTCCCGGGAGGGTCAAGAACACAGTCTTCAGCTCAAAGGAGTCACAATGACAAGAGTACTAATCGGACTATTCGGTGTGTTTCTCGCTGCAGCGCCTCTTGCGGCCCAGGATGAGGGGCTCTACGGCTCCAAGGCCCCGGAAGACGCAGCCTTTGTCCGCATAATCAACAGCGGTACGGATACCCTGCCGCGGCTCCCTGTGGGAGCTGTTCGTTTCGCGAGACTCGCACCTCTCGAGGTGTCTCCATACAAGGTCCTTACTCCCGGTGTGCTCATTATCAAGGCCCGGGACGGACAGGTCGACATAGCCGCCGGTGCCCGGGAGTACTACACCGTAGCCGTTTCCGATGCCGGTCCTAAGGTATTTCAGGACCGGCGGCACGATGATCCCTTGAAAGCGCAGCTCATCCTCTACAATCTCACCGACATATCACCGATCAACCTCAAAACCGCCGACGGAGGTAGCGAAGTCATCTCCGGGGTGCAGGCGGGCGAATCGGCTTCTATAGCCGTAAACCCGGTCCGGACCGGGCTCTCCCTCTTCGAGGGAGAGAAGGAACTGGAAACGGCAGGCTCGGTCGATATGGAAGCGGGTCAGTCCTACGGTATCTTCGCGGTGGATCATTCCGGAGAGCTGAAAATCTTCGTGGAACAGGCCGAGGTTGCCGCCGAATAGGCCCGGACGATGGTCTTCAGCACAACGATTTTCCTGTTCGTCTTTCTCCCCGTTTTTTTGATCGGGTACTATCTCCTTCCCTTCCGGTTCCGTTCCGCCTGGATCGTCTTGGGAAGCTGGTTTTTCTACGGCTGGTGGCGGATCGACTTTCTGGGTCTCATGGTTCTGGTTACGGTGTGGACCTTCTTTATCGGACGGTGGATAGAGGCTAAGAAGAACTCCGAAGTACCCGGTGCCGCGAGAGCGGCCAAGACGGCGGGTACCGTCGGGGTAGTCCTCAACATCGGAGTACTCGCCTATTTCAAGTACTTCAACTTCGGCGCAGATACGATCAATTTTTTCCTCGAGTCGGTCGGAGCAGACCCCTTCGCGGTATGGCAGGTGATCCTGCCTATCGGAATCTCATTTTACATCTTTCAGGCTACCAGCTACTTAGTCGATGTCTACCGGGGAGACGTCCCCGCGGCGAAGCGGTACGTGGACTTGGCCGCCTTCATCTCCCTCTTTCCGCAGCTCATCGCGGGACCGATTATCCGGTACAAAGATATAAACAGACAGATTGCAAGCAGGGATCATACCTGGGATAAATTCTCAAAAGGGGCCTTACGGTTCATGATCGGCTTTTGCAAAAAGGTGCTCATCGCCGACACCGTCGCCGTTATCGCGGACGCCATATTCGCCCTTCCCTATCCGAGCCTTGCCGATTCCTGGCTGGGCGCCCTGGCCTACACCGTCCAGCTCTACTACGATTTTTCCGGATATTCCGATATGGCCATAGGTTTGGGACTCATGATGGGTTTTCGGTTCATCGAAAACTTCAATTTCCCCTACATCTCATCGAGTATCACCGAGTTTTGGCGGAGGTGGCACATCAGCCTCTCCTCGTGGCTCAAGGACTACCTCTACATTCCTTTGGGCGGAAACCGGAAAGGGGTCGGCCGGACTTACATCAATCTGATCATCGTGATGATGCTCGGAGGGCTGTGGCACGGCGCGGCATGGACCTTCGTCGCCTGGGGGACCTTCCATGGGATCCTTCTCGCCGTGGAGAGGGCCCGGGGAAGCCGCGCCTTCTGGGACCGAATACCGAAGCCCTTATCCATAGCCCGGACCATGCTCTTCGTCGTCATCGGATGGGTAATGTTTAGAGCCGGATCATTTTCCTCGGCCCTGGACATGTACGCGGGGATGATAGGTTTGAACGGTACCGCTTTAAGCGGACAGATAAGCTGGCGGCTGAACGGCTTCGCCTTAAGCGTTCTCGCCCTGGCGCTCATCATTGTATTCACGGCACCGTGGCTCAGGGCCCGATTCGACCGTATTTCCGAAGCGGCGAGGACCCGTATCGTCCGGGCGCAATTCGTTATGATTCCCGTATTTATTTTCGGAATTCTCAAGGTGATAGCGGACAGTTACGCGCCGTTTCTCTACTTCCAGTTCTAGAGGGTTGAGGGATAAGGAAAACACCGAATGAAAGAAAGGATAACCGAAGCACCCCTAATCAATCTCCGGGAAGAGAAGAGACGGATACTCCTCCTCCCCGGGATAGTTATTCTCGCCGTCTTAGTAGGCGGAGTAACGGTCAGTCTCCTCGACACCGGTCTCTACAATCCGCCCCCCGTGCGATTAAGCCGGGTCTTAGACGGATCCTGGATCGCCGAGTATCAGGCGCGCTACGAAGACGAGCTTCCCATCCGTTCTTTCGCGAGGACTGTATGGGGGGTTATCCGGTACGCCCTTTTCCGTGAGGGGGAAGACGGTGTCTTGGTCGGTTCAGAAGATTGGCTGTTTACCACCGAAGAGTTCACTTGTCATTCCGAAGCCGATGAACGAATGAGAGAAAGCGCCGACTACATACGCCGGGTCCGGGACCGCCTCGCCGAAAAGGGTATCCGTCTGGTAGTGCTGATAGTCCCCGCAAAGGCCCGGGTCTATCCTGAGAAACTCGGCAGGTACGAATACCCCTCCTGCCTGGAAAGACGGTACGCCGCCTTCTGCAAGACGATCCGCGGTCTGGATATTCCGGTACCGAACACCCTAAGGATGCTGAAAAGTGCGAAGAAAGACGGAGTCCCCTTCCTGCGAACCGACACCCACTGGAGCCCCTACGGAGTAGATATGGTCGCCCGGGGTGTCTCCTCCGAAGTGCTTCCGATCCTCGAAGAGGAGTCGATCGAGAGGAATAATTATTCCAGGGAAAACGGCGATGAGGTCGTTCACCGGGGTGATCTGTTGAAATTCCTCCCCTTAGGTCCCTTCGCCGACACTCTCGGTCCCGAACCCGACCGGGTAGTGACCCGAACCACCGTCAAACCGGATGAATCCGACGGAGGACTTTTCGGGGACCTGTCCACCCCGGCGGTGCTCGTCGGTACGAGCTACAGCGCCGGTAGCTTGTGGGATTTCAAAGGGGCCTTAGAGGCCGCCCTGGACGTGGATGTCCTCAATTCCTCGACGGAGGGAGAAGGTCCCTTCATCCCTATGCGGGATTTCTTGGAAGAGATTCGGGACCGGGACGATATAAACTTTAGTGTGGTTCTGTGGGAAATACCCGAACGGTACGTCACCGATTTCTCCCTCGAGGGCACTCCTTGAGGAGAGACTAAAAGGTGATGACCCCGCATCCTTCTTTGATATATTCGGTCAAGGGCTGACCCATTTTCTTGACGTCGATCCCCATTCCCCGAAGATCATCGGAGACCCCGTACATATCGGCACAGGAAACACACGCCTCGAGAACGACCCCTTCATTCTTCATCTCGGCGAGATAATCCTGCAGCTCCTTGTCCCGGGACAAGAGCTCCGCGGAGGGGCCCCACACGACGAGGGTTACCTCGTTCCACCATCCCTTCTTCTTCGAGTTGATGGTGTACATGAAGGCAACCTTCAACGCCACATCCCGGTCGCCGCTCGACCACACTACCACGAGCTTATCGTTCTTGTCGGACATGTATATCTCCTCCTGTTAGGAGTAAAGTCTAAACACGGACAAAATGCAACCGAGAGGGTATACTAAAGAATCGGACACTATCCGGACCAGAGGAGAGGCCCATGAAGATTCCCCTGTATCAGGTCGACGCGTTTACCTCACGGCTGTTTGCCGGGAATCCGGCGGCGGTGGTTTTTCCCGAGGAGGAGATGGCCGAAGCAACCATGCAGGCGATCGCTGCAGAGAACAATCTGGCTGAAACCGCCTTTGTCGGGAAGGAAGAGGAAAAATTTTCCATCCGCTGGTTTACCCCCACCATGGAGGTCGACCTCTGCGGACATGCCACCCTCGCCTCGGGGCATGTCCTCTTCCGTCACCGAAATTTTTCGGGCGATATCATCGTCTTCTCCTCGAAGAGCGGTGAACTCAGGGTCCGCCGGGAGGAAAACTTCCTGGTCCTCGATTTTCCCGCGGATACCTTGGACCGGGTCGAAAGGGGCGAGGCGGCGGATCTCGTCACCGCGGCTTTGGGCACAGGTCCGAAGGAACTCTACCGCGGAAGGGATGATTTTATGGCGATACTCCCCTCGGAGGGGGATGTCCTCAGCCTGGTTCCCGACCTCACGGCGGTAGCCTCCCTTCCCTCCCGGGGGCTTATCGTGACCGCCCCCGGAAAGAAGGCGGACTTCGTTTCCCGGTACTTTGCCCCTCAGTCGGGGATACCCGAAGATCCGGTAACCGGTTCGGCTCATACGACCCTAACCCCCTACTGGGCGGATAGGCTCGGTAAGAACACCCTCCGGGCTCTCCAGGTAAGCCCCCGGGGAGGGGAACTTGCCTGCGGCTTCCTCGGAGACAGGGTGGAGATTGCGGGCAACGCTGTTACCTACCTCATCGGAGAGATCGAGGTGTAGTATGTGGATGAAGGAAAGCGGAGAAGACAATAGACGAGAAGATGCTTAAGATTCCCTATCCAACCCGCTGGAAGTACGATATCCTTAAATGCCTCGATTATTTCCGGGCCGCGGGGGTCCAGTTCGGCGAGAGGATGTCCGATGCCCTCCGTGCTCTCAGGGTACTGCGCAGATACGGGCAGGAGGGTCAGGGATACTGAAAGGAGGAATGAATGGCGATAAAGCTCAAACGGGTTTATGACGAACCGAAGAAGGCCGACGGATACCGAGTCCTCGTGGACCGGTTGTGGCCCCGGGGATTATCGAAGGACGACGCCCACGTCGACAAATGGCTCAAGGATATCGCCCCCTCCGATCAGCTTCGCAAGTGGTTTCACGAGGACCGGTCCAGGTGGGCGGAGTTCCGCAAACGGTATCTGTCCCAGCTGAAAGAAAACAGGGAAACCCTCAAGTCCCTGGCCAAGCGGGCCAAACGGGACCGGATTACCCTCGTCTACAGCTCGAAGGACACCGAGCACAACAATGCCGTTGTCGTCAAGCAGTACCTCGAGATGCTGAGTCCCGATTGATATGGCGGCCTGGTACGAGGACCCCCTCTTCTGGCACGATAACTACCGTCGCATGTTTACTCCGGTCCGACTGGACTCGGCAGAAACAGAAATAGGCAGGCTCCTCGACCTGATCGGAGTTTCTCCCCCGGGAATCGTCTTAGACCTGTGCTGCGGACCCGGCCGGCATACCCTAGAGTTCGCCATTCGGGGATTTTCGGCGGTCGGAGTCGATCTGACCGAGGAGTACTTAGAAGAGGCCCGGCGAAGGGCCGCTGATCGCGCCGTCGAAGTCGAGCTGGTCCGATCGGATATGCGGAACTTCGCACGCCCCGATACATTCGATCTCGCGGTCAACCTCTTTACCTCCTTCGGCTTCTTCGAAGACGAAGAAGACGATCTGAAAGTTCTCCGTAATCTCCACCGCTCCCTCAAACCGGGGGGCCATCTGGTCGTAGAGCTGACCGGAAAGGAGATCCTCGCGGGTATTTTCCGGGAGCGGGACTGGCACCGGGTAGGTGATGTTATCTATTTGGATGAACGAAAGGTGATCGACAGCTGGTCCCGGATGGTCAACACGTGGACGATCATAGAAAATGGAAAGAGAACGGAATACCGTTTTACGCTCCGTCTCTATTCCGCCCGGGAGCTCATGCGGGCTGTCGAGTCATGCGGTTTTCGGGAGGCGAAAGCCTACGGCGGCTTTTCGGCCGAGCCCTACAACGAAGCCGCGGACCGCCTCGTCGTCACCGCGGTCAAATAGTCGTACATGAAAAGGGGTCTGCTGTTTCCGAGAATTATACATATGTATGAGGAAATGATGTGGCTGCCGCCACACCCTCTTCGGGCTCAGCGCCCTTTAAGACGCTCATCGAGGACGCCGTCCTGGCGCATCCAGTCCGGATGCGGTTTACCCCGGGATTCCATTCGATACCGCACACACAGTTCGAAATCACCGAGGCAGTATTCCCGGATGAAACGTTCCTCCAGGAGGCCCCTCTCGTAGGCACGCTTCATGGGGCATACCCGGTACCAGACGCACTCTCGTGACTCCATATCAGGCTATTATAACTCCGATCCGAGCTCCCTGCCACGGCTACGCCCCCGGCAACCGCTCGGGTCCCGTACTCGGAGACGAGTCGGGTTATGACTCCCTGGGAAATGGGAAGGAGTATATTCACCGCCGCAGCGGGGATACCGATGAAAAGGATCTCCCCCCACTCCCTGAGGATACTCCGGAGGCCTCCGAAATGAATACTCAGGAGCTTTTCACGCCGGATGATTACCGTTCCGATCATGATAAAGCTCGAAGCCCGGGAATCTTGGTGTCCCCGGTTGCCTGCAGGACGTTTATACCGATCATGGGCAGAATGACGAAGGGAAGCCCCGAGTACCATATGGTCATATAAGTCCGGATCAGAGGGAGAATCTCCGGTTCGGCGCCTAAGGCGGTAAAGAGGGGTTCGATAGTGAGAATCCCCGAGGGCCCGGGAGACGTGGGCGGTCGTTCCGATGCCGAGGCCCATCGAGAGTCCCCCGGAGATAAGAACCACCGGAAAAGAGAAGCTCATCGCCGCGAGGGGGGCCGCTCCGAGCTGTCCGACGAAGAAGGTATCGGCGAGGTTGAACAACACTATGCTCAGGGTCCCCGGAATCATGGGGAGGAGGAGACGAAAGAGGGCCGACCCAACTCCGTCTTGTATCATATCAGGCTTTTTCACGGGTATTTCCTTCCCTAGTTTCTAAGAACTCGCATATCTGCAGTCCGGCCGGGTGAGACAATATAATGATGGTTCGTTGCCCCGTCAAGGCAGGGAGGATTCGACCTGATCGAGGGATTCGTATCCCATGGCTCGGACCAGATACTCATAGCTCTCTTGGGACATGTTCTTCCCCTCTTTCCGGTATCGGAGGACATCGGAGTACAGGGAGGCCAGGGTCCGTTCGGAGTAGGTCTCGAGCTCACAGCGCAGGTAGGTCTCGAAACTGACCATTCCCCCCTCCTCCTCCGAGCTCCTCAAGGGGCGGCCCCGCTGCATAAACTTCGGATAGCGGCGGATAAACTCCTCCTGCCAGGGAATGAGAATTTCGGTTATCTTATCGATGTACCCGCTCGTATTCTCCGGTGGAATGAGGTTCTCCATCCGGGCATATTTAACGGTCATGAGATTCCTGCCCGCCTCCTCCGCCTCGGTCAGATCCTTCAGATAACTCTCGAGGGTATCCTTCGACCACACCGTGAGCTGGGACTTCCGGTGCATCCTGAAAGCCTCGGCATCCTCTCTGCAGGTGGCGGGCTCCCGGGCGTTCACCTTCATGAACATCCGGTACTCGAGATCGACGATTCTTTCTACAAGATCCATGGACCACTCCTCACTGAAAAACGGTCAGCGATGCCGAGAGCTTTGCGTCCTCGATCTTTTCGTGGACTTCGGCTGCATGATCGAGGATGAAGGGGCTCGTGGAACCGGAGAGCCCCTGACGCCGCATCTCCGCTGTGACAAGGCCGATCAGTTCCGTGGCGGCGTCCAACGCACCGATATCGGCGCCCCGGCGGATTACCTTGGTAATCCCGTCGTATACCTCCCTCCCGAGTACCGGAAGATCTCTGACCCCGCGGTGCAGCCATTTATAGAAGGGGACGAATCGTCGGTTCAGGAGATATACCATCCACATTACATCCCTCGAGAACTCCGACGCGGCATAGTGGAAGGCGAAGGGCTCTTCCCGCTGAAAGGACCGCTGCATGTTGTACTGCCCAGCCTGACCGATGGTCAGACAACGGGAGGCGATCTTCTTCAAACGGATATCTTCGGGGTAATACGCGGCGATCGCTTTCCTCCGGGCGGTAAAGCTTCCCGCGGGATCGTAGAAGACCCGACCGTTGGTGACCAGGCCCCAATTGATCTCCGGGACGGACAGCCATTCCGAAATAGTATCGGGAGGGTGACCGAGTCCGGTGTATAGAAAGAAGAACTCGGAAGCCTTCATGGGGCCGATCCGGCCCTCTTCTCCAGGACTCGTCCTCCTGGGGCCGAAGCCTAAGAATTCACCGGGGAGCTTCGCATACTCTTCAGCGAGAACCGTTCCGTACCGCTTGAAATCATCATCCTCTAACCACAGGCAGAACCCGGGACCCCAATCGTGGTCCCGGGAGAGCTCGTCATCATATCCGAAACACTCCGAGCCGGGTCCCGCGAGTCCGGCGGCGATGCGACTGACCACTCCCGGAAACCGGCGGGAGAGCATGGGGAATCCGAATTCATGAAAATATGCCTGCGCCAGATCCAGCCCCTTCATCGAGTCTTTGAGACGCTTTTCTATTTTCGAGTAGACATTACAGCAGCCCCCTATCCTCTCGAAGGTGGATTCGGGCTGGTCCGCGGAGGATCCTTGGGTGTTATGGTTCGTCTTCTTTTCTTCCTGAATCTCTTCCCGCTTCATATCGTAATAACTATTATATAGTAATAACTCTGTTTTGTCCAAGGAAGAAAAAAGGATTGCCCCGGGGGATAACGGATTATAGAATAATTTGGAAGGTCGCGGATTGCGGAGACTGTCATGAAAACGGAAATATTTTATTTTACCGGTACCGGTAACTCCCTCGTCGTTGCTCGACAGCTTGCCGGGAGACTCGAGGCGCCCCTCGTATCCATACCCTCCGCCAGAGATGTGAGCGCTATTGCAACCGACGCCGAATTGATCGGAATCGTATTTCCCAACTACTACGGCGATATTCCCCTCCTCGTCGGACGGTTCACCGAGCTTCTTCGAGCGAATGAATCCGCCCGTATCTTCGGGGTGTGCACCTACGGCGGGGGCCCGGGAAAGGCCTTCGGATCCCTGGAAAAAATTCTCGAAGCCCGGGGCCTGAGCCTGTGGGGTAAATACGGGATTCACATGCCCCAGAACGCCTTCCGTAAGCCCTGGGAGAATTATCCGAAGATCTATGCGTCCGCATCGAAACAGATCGAAAAAATAGCACGCCTCATCGTGAAAGAAAAAGGACGGTACCGTCTCAAAGACCTCCTGCTCGAACCCCTTCTCCTACCCTTGGTGGCCCTTGTGGAACCCGCTACCCGGAAGTGGCTGGGAAGCTGCTCCGACTCCTCCCCGGATCTCCCGATGGCCGACCTCATCCACCGGTCGGACCGGATCTTTGGGGTAAACGAAGCCTGCAACGGCTGCGGCATATGCGCGAGGGTCTGTCCGGCGGACAATATCCGCATGGAAAAAGGAAAGCCGGTGTGGTCCGGGAAATGTGAAAACTGTATAGCCTGCTACAACTGGTGTCCCCGGCGGGCGATAACCGGGGGGATAGCCAAGGAGGGATATTTCTACAGACATCCCGACGTAACCGTCTCCGATATGACGGCCCAGAAGAACGGGACCGGGTAAGGAAAGGGTGAGAAGGGGCAAAGGAGGCGGCCGCCGCTGGTTCGACCGACCTCCCCGCACTCCGAACGAACCCTACCTCTCTACCCGCCGTTCTATCCCATGGAAGAGTGCCGGCTGCTGCAGAATTGCCCCTCCGATCTCGTTGATAATACCGTTGAGAACCGCCGCGCCGACGCTCCCGGGAAAGGTCGAGGAAAATCGGACCACCATCCGGGTCGTCCCCGGTCGGGGGCTCGAGAGTCTGTACGTCCAGACCGCGTTCAGCTCCGCCTCCGGATCGGCGGGGTTTCCCACGAGGACCAGGAGTTCGTTTTCCTCGAACTCGGCGACGGTCATCCCCATCCCGGGGACTATGCTTATGGTATCCCCCTTCCCGATATTCTGGAGCTCGGGAATTATCTTCCACGCCGAACCGGTACCCTCGTAGAAATAATCGGAGGCGGCCAGGCGGTTGACGGCATCCACATTGTACCACCCCGCCCGGCCGTATCCCATCTGTATGAGCCAGGGCCAAATCCGCCCGGGGTCAGCCTCGTATAGGAAAGCCTGGGTGTATCCCTGCCGGACACCGGTTATGTACTCGTCCCCGGGCATTTCCGCCCGCGCCTCACGCCGGGACACCCCTAATGTCAGCATCACCGGCCGGATGACCGCGTAGAAGGAAACGAGGACGATTACCCCGATGATGACGAGGCCGCCTAATCCCTTGAAATACCGCTTGAGCTTGAAGGGACGGAGCTTGGGAAGGGGAATGAGGGACCGGACTTTCTCCCGGTAGCGGGTGTATTTCTTTCCGTACCTTTCCGCGAGGTAGGCATCCTCCCGCTTTAGGGAAGGCCGAACGATAACCGCGGTCAGGAAGGAGAGAAAGAGGAAGAACCAGGAATCGAGGATAAACGATGCGGCGGGAAAGACGAAGAAGATCCACCACGAGAATATCGGATGCCGGGCAAGGCCGAAGGCACCGCGGCGAGCTAGGCGGTCCATCCCGTAGGCAAGGAGGAGGGATACCGCCGCAGCCGCCCAAAAAACCATGCCCAGCGAACCGAGGGCGATACCGGCGGCGATTCCCAGCCCCCAGAATTTCCCCAGGTATCCCGCGAAATCGGGCCACAGTATCGTCCCCGCGACGGCGGCGCCGATAAAGGGAGCGAGAAAAGAGAACTGTCGTGGAGCATCCCCCATAAGGGACATCCGTTTGTCATCTTTACTCTCTTGCATGGGGGAAGAATGTGCTTTTTTTTTGGGTTGATCAAGAGACGGAAAAGACTATTCACTGATACCGGCGAGAAAATCGGCGGCCGCCTCGATGTCGTCGAAATGCTTGGAAACCGCGGGGCCGAGTCCGAAGAAGTCCGCCTCGAAACCGCCGTTATCGGCGGGCCACACGAACCCCTTACCGTCGCATCCCTCACCGTAGACCGCGTACCCCTCCTCGAGCGCTTCTCTTATCTCCTCGATGGTGCTCTCCTCGACGTACTTATACCCTTCAGGAACTCTGAGCTCGACCGCGTAGTCGGCGCCGTGAAATTCATGGATCTTTCGTTCGTTCTCCTTCATACTATCAAGGTACCTATAAAACCAAGGGAAGGAAAGCGGACCGGGACAACGATGCCGGATGGAGCCCTGCGGCGGCGCATATTGGATAAATTAACGAAATTGTGATAACCTTGGTCAGGAAAGGAATCAGGAATGCATAGATTATCCTTAAACGACCGGCCTTTAAGTCTCTCCAACGACGGAAGCCTAGAGCTGTTCTTTTTAGGTGTCGGGAGCGCCTTTACCAAGCGCAACTTTCAGACCAATCTTCTGATTATCAAAGGGGACGATCACCTCCTCGTCGACTGCGGAACGAAGTGTCCCCAGGCATTCTTCGAGCTGGGGGTTCCCGTCACCGATGTGAGGAATATTCTCATAACCCACAGTCACGCCGACCACATAGGTGGGCTCGAGGAAGTTGCCCTTCTCGGGCGTTACATGACCAAGCGGAAGCCGAACATCGTTATTAACGAAACCTATCAGCATATCCTATGGGATATGTCGCTGCGCGGGGGATCCGCCTTCAACGAAGAAGACGCCGGAGATATTCTCGGGTTCCACGATTTCTTCGAAATCACTCGGCCGAGCTGGCTCCATAACTATCCCCGGGAGAGCTTTTCCGCCCGAATCGGAAAGATCGATATTAAAATGATGCGGACCATGCACATCCCCGACAGCTCCTTCAATTGGCAGAGCTCCTTCTGGAGCTGCGGTATCGTCATCGAAAACCGGGTCCTGTTTACCAGTGACACCCGGTACGATCCCGAGCTGATTATCAGTTTCGATGAAATCTTCGATATAGAGATGATCTTTCACGATTGTCAGTTCTTCACGGGCGGGGTCCATGCTTCACTCGACGAGTTGAATCAACTGCCCGCGAAAATAAAAGCGAAGACGTACCTGACCCACTACGGCGACAATTGGGAGGATTTCGAGACAACCGTCGACGAGTGCGGCTTCGCGGGCCTGGCGAAACAACACACTCATTACATCTTCTGATTCCCGGCAGCTTGACGCTTGATAATCGTTTCCCTATATTCGATATACAGAATAGGCGGGAGAGGTATGCGCCGGAGGAGAGAACGATGAAGAACCCCCAAAAATTGATGAAAAAGCTATGGAGCCGCGGAAGCGAATTCCTCGGTGTCGATTACCCGATATTAGGCGGGGCCATGTCGTGGCTCTCCGAGTCGAAGCTGGTTTCCACCATCTCCAACGAGGGGGGCTTCGGCGTCCTCGCCGGAGGCAACATGCCCATCGACCTGTTTAAGGACGAGATCAAGAAGACCCGGGACCTGACCGACAAACCCTTCGGGGTCAATCTGATATCCATCGCCCCCAACTTCCGGAAACACCTCGAACACATCCTGGACATCGAGTTTCCCTTCGTGATCTTCGCGGGCGGACTCCCGCCCCGGGACGCCATTACCAAAGTCAAGCAGACCTCGAGCACCCTCATCTGCTTTGCCCCCACCGTGGGAATCGCCAAGAACCTGATCCGCTCAGGGGTGGACGCTCTCATCATCGAGGGACACGAAGCCGGGGGACACATCGGTCCGGTCTCCACCTCCGTCCTGGCCGCGGAGATACTTCCCCATACCAAGGAAGTTCCGGTGTTCACGGCCGGAGGAATCGGCTCGGGAATCTCCATGCTCCACTATCTTTTGATGGGGGCTTCCGGAATCCAGCTCGGTACCTGGTTCGCCGTCGCCGAGGAATCACCGGCCCACATCAATTTCAAGAACACCCTTATAAAAGCTAACGCCAAAGAGGCGATCCCCACCGCCCAGTTCGACCCCCGGGTTCCGGTCATTCCGGTAAGGGCCGTCCAAAACGAAGGCACCACCGACTTCACCACCCTCCAGCTCGGACTCATCGCCCAGCTCGAGCGGGGAGCCATGACCCCCCGGGAAGCGGGGCTCAAACTCGAAGAGTTCTGGATAGGCGGACTGAAACGCGCCGCTATCGACGGTGACGTGGATACCGGATCAATTATGGCCGGACAGAGCGTGGGCCTGGTAGACAAAATCATGCCGGTTAAAGAGATTATCCAAAAGTTCATCGACGAAGCGGTGGAAGAGGCGGACAGGCTCCTTGAACGCCTCAAGTTCTCCTGCGAAGACGAGGGATAGTCTACGACCCATCGGTCGGCCGGTTGCTATTCTCCTCGATCCGCATTAAGATGGGTACTTAATTTTACATAACCCATCCGTCAAGAGGAGGATAGAATGGGTCTCAATCTTGTAGTTCTCGTCAAGCAAGTTCCCGACACTCAGAGAATAACCGGAGAAGCAATGCGGGAGGACGGCACGGTCAACCGAATGGCCCTGCCCGCTATTTTCAATCCCGAGGACCTCCATGCCCTAGAAGCGGCGCTTTCGATAAAGGACACCCACCCGGATACTCGGGTCAGCGTGTTAACAATGGGACCTCCTCCGGCGGTGCAGGTACTGAAAGAATCCCTCTACCGGGGGGCCGACTTCGTTGCTCTCGTCTCGGACAGGAAATTCGCCGCCGCCGATACTCTAGCCACATCCTACGCCTTAAAGTGCGCGATAGAAAAGCTCGGCCCCTACGATATGGTGCTCTGCGGCAGGCAGGCCATCGACGGGGATACCGCCCAGGTCGGCCCTCAGACGGCGGAGAAGCTCGGCATCAACCAGATCACCTGCGTCTCCGACATCGAAAAGCTCGATGTCAAGAAGAAGGAGATAACCGCCCGGAGAAGCATCGAGGGGGGCTATGAGATCGTAAAATCGAAGTTGCCGGTTCTCCTTACCATAACCGACGAAGGGTTCTATCCCCGGCCGCCGTCGGCCGTCAAGGTCCTTACCTACAAGGATGCTTCGGCGCAGCAGCAGGAAGCCTACGACGAGAGCTATCTGAACACCGACAGCGCCCGGGACGAAAACATCATCGCCCAGTGGGACGTGAATACCATCGGAGCAAATCCCGATCAGTGCGGACTGTCGGGTTCACCCACAAAGGTCAAGAAGATCGAATCGGTCGTCCTAGTCTCCACCGAGACCAAGATGGTGGAGAACACCGACGAGGGCGTGGCGAACATGGTGCACGAGCTCATCGCGGACCATACCATCGGATAAAGGAGAACTTCATGAGCGACAAGAACAGCGTAATGGTATTTATCCAGCAGGACGACGGAAAGGTTGCGGAGGTGAGTATCGAGCTCGTATGCAAGGCCCGGGAACTCGCGGACATTTTAGGCGCCCGGACCACCGGTGTCTTGATCGGCCACAATATTTCCGACGAAGCCGAGAAGACCGCCGCCTACGGTATCGACGAGATCTTTGTCGTGGACGATAAACGGTTAGCCCACTATACCCCCCTCCCCTATTCCAAGATCTTGACGGACATCATAAAGAAACAGGAGCCCCAGATTGTCCTCTACGGCGCTACCACCACCGGCCGGGATGTGGCCCCGCGTGTCGCTTCCGAGCTCAAGGTCGGACTGACCGCCGATTGTACCGATCTTAAGATCGGGGACCACGAATATCGGGGCGAGCAGTATACGAATATCCTCTATCAGATCCGGCCCGCCTTTGGAGGCAACATCATCGCCACCATCGTCTCTCCCGAGAACAAGCCCCAGATGGCCACCGTACGGGAGGGGGTCATGAAAATGACCGAGCCCGATCCGTCCTTCAAGTCTAAGATAACTCCCATAGTGGCGAAGGTAGACGACACCCTTTTTCTGACCGAGATCGTAAAGCGGGTCAAAGAGGAGAAAGAGGTGGATTTGAAAGGCGCCCAAATCATCATTGCCGGGGGCATCGGTGTCGGTTCGAAGGAGGACTTCAAGCTCATCAGGGACCTTGCCCATCTCTTAGGCGGTGAGGTAGGGGCCTCCCGCGCGGCGGTCGACGCGGGACTCATCTCCAAGGACCATCAGGTAGGCCAGACAGGAACAACGGTGAGACCCAAGCTGTACATCGCCTGCGGTATTTCCGGCTCGATCCAGCACCGGGCGGGAATGTCCGACGCCGCCCGGATCATCGCCATCAACACCGACCCGGAGGCGCCGATCCTGCAAATAGCCCACTACGGAATCGTAGGAGATCTCAAAGAGGTCATTCCCCGGTTCATCAAGGCATACAGGGCGAAGGCATAACGGAAGGCAAAGGAGAAATCAATGGAAAATTTTCTGCTCGACAATAAAGATATTTTGTTCCATCTGGAAAAAATGGATTTGGACCGGATCATCCGGTTGAGGGAGAACGATTTCGCCGATAAGGAGAAATACCCCTACGCGCCGAAGGACGTTGCCGACGCCCGGGACTCCTACCGGAAGATCTTGGAGATAATCGGAGAAATCTGCGGCGAAACCCTCGCTCCCTTAGCCCCCGAGATCGACGAGGAAGGGGTACGGATCGAGAACGGCGAGGTCGTGTATGCCCAAGGGACCAAGCAGGTCCTCGACATCTTCAACAAGGCGGATCTTATGGGCTTTTCCCTGCCGAGGAAATACGGGGGCTTAAACTTCCCCGCCACGGTCCTGTCCATTGCGGCGGAGCTCGTCGCCCGGGCGGACGCATCGTTCCTGAACTTCGGTCTCCAGCAGGACATAGCCGAAACGCTGAATAAATTCGGCTCCGAAGAGCTCAAAGACAAGTATCTGCCCAAGCTCTGCTCGGGAGAGTACGGCTCGTCGATGATATTGACCGAGCCCGACGCGGGGAGCGATCTCCAAGC
>JBKHAJ010000007.1:0-30944 GCA_046542935.1 Spirochaetia bacterium
GTGCTCAGGACATACTCATCCGGGAAGCGACCGGAAAGGTCGAGGTCCGCCCTCCCGGCTCCGGGTGGGGATCCGTGTCGGAGGATATGCAAGTCCCTTTTGGATCGATGATCTCCACGGGATTCAACTCCCGGGCGGTCCTCGATTTAGGCCGGTCCACCGTTGAGGTGCGGCCCCTGACCCGAATGTCCATAACCGAGCTTGCCCGCCGGCAATCTAACATGACCACCGAGCTCTACCTCGACGTAGGAAGGGTCCGGGCGGAGGTCCGCTCCGGCGAGGGGATCAGACACGATTTTACGGTGCGGAGCACTGTTTCCACCGCGTCGGTCCGGGGGACCATCCTCGAGGGAGACGGAGAGGAATGGAAATCGGAGGAGGGGAGTTTCGAGGTTTCCAACCAAGGCGGCCGGAAGGTGACGGTGACCAAGGGGGAGAGCACCACTCTAACCGGATTCGGCCCCCCAAGCGATCCTAAGTCGGGGTTCGGCAAGAGCACCGGAGTGGATACTACGGTGAATCCCGCCGGGCTGTCCGGCTCGGGATCAGGGACCGGTTCGGACCCGGAGACAGCCCAAGTGACGATCACATGGGAATAGGCAGGAGGAGAGTATGAGAAAGGAAAGAGAAATTAACAGCAATTCTAAACGGCCGGCCCGGCGGAGGGGAGCGGGGAAAGACGCGTATATTCCGGGGCTCCTGTTCGCATTATTCTTCGCGGTTCTCGCGGCAGGCTGCATGGTTCCGGGGGCCGGAATAGACGGTCCCGTCTTTCCGTCCTTAGCCGCGCGGGGACTCCCGGCTGATCCCGCCTCGATCGAGCTTACCGTGTCCGCCCCCGACATGGAGACGCTGAGCCGGACGATAGATCCCGGAGAATCGACTCTTACCCTCGAGGTCCCCGCCGGGGCGGCACGGGTGTTCAGACTGACCGCTTCGAACGTGTCGGTTACGAACGAGGGGTCGACTGTTCAGGATCTTACCGCCGGATCGGCGGTGGAGATCTCGATTCCCCTGAAGTTGAGCGGTACCAAAATCATCATCCCCGACGGTTTTAATAACCGAATAGTCCAGATCGACGATATGTCGGGAATAGGATGGAATCCGCTTCTGCACGGCGACCTCGAACTCGCGGATTGGGAGTTCGAGCCGTCGGAGATAGATTTCGATAATTCCGGACGAATCTACGCCGCAAGAACCGGGGAGTTACAGGATGTCGTCGTTCTAGATACTATAGAAGCGACGAGTTTCGAGGTGTTTGTCCCGGGAACGGTCTCGGTTGGAACCGTGGATTACTACACCGAACAGGTTATAGCAGTCGACCGAAACAACGACGTACTCTACGTTCCCGCGGAGGCGGATACGGACGGGGTCTATGAGCTCTTCGTCCTCGCCTTCTCTACCGAGGGAGGTTCCGGTCCTCAATCGATATATGATTTGGATACGGATATCGGCACTCTGATATCATCCGATATTTTCGCCATGGGAGTCGACTCCGACGGACTTCTCTATCTCATAGGGTCCCCCGACGGATCGATTATCTATAAGCTCGATCTGTCGCTGCCCGCGGGAAGCAGGGTAGTCGATTCGGTGAGTTTCTCCGATTTCAATCCCGCCGACATGATCGTCAAAGATGATAAGGTCTATGTGGGAGGTACCTTTTGGGCTGCCGCCGGGGGGCCGATCAGGCGCTACGATCTGAATCTGAATCAGGAGGGCGGCGACATAACCGGAAAGGGCGATACAACCGATCCCTTCTGGGGTGTCGGGTCGCTTCTCCTTCATCCCGGGGGCGGCTTCCTCGTTGCCGATACCGACGGCGAGGTATCGCGGCTCGTCGCCTTCGACGATTTTACAACGGCGGGATGGCGGACATTCTCGCCTTCCGATATCGGTGAGCCCGATTTTTTATTCTAATCCTAAGAGAGTGCCCCCGATCGTGGGGACGATTTTCCATTAAATTCAGTTTGTTCCTGTAATTACCCGTCATAGGTTCAAATATTCTTCAAAATCATGTAATTCGGTGTAGATTGATTATTTACACAATTTCTATCCCCACGATCGGGGGCACTCTCTAATCCTAAGCGGTGATGAGAAACGGCTTACCCCGTATCCCCTGCCTTCCCCAGGAGCTGCGTTATCTTTGCTATGACCGTGTCTATACCGGCCGCGGAGCCGTCGGCTCCGGAGGTTTTCCATACCTCCGGATTCCGGTTCACCGCGCTGCCTCCGGCCAGTATCTTCGTCGTCCTGAGGGGTGTCTCGGACCGCACCGCGGCGATGAGGGAAGAGAGGGCATTTATGTGATAGTCCATGGTTACCGACAACGCCAGGATGCGGATCGATTCGTCTATGCACAGCCGGACGAGTTCCGGCGCGGGGGTGTTTGTCCCGAGGAAGAACACCTCGAATCCTTCGAGCTCGAGGAGATTCGAGATCATGAAAAGGCCTAGAGTGTGCATTTCCCCGCCCACCGCCGCAGCGGCGCAGCGAATACCCGCGGCCGGTTTTCTAGGGGCGTTATAGGTTACGATTTCGATGTGTCCTCGTATCTTCTCGGTATAGAGGTGTTCCCGGACAGTGGTTATCTCTCCCCGCTCCCAGCTGGAGCCGATATCGATAAGGACCGGTTCGATGATCTTACCGAAGATTTTAACCGCCGGAATGCCCCGTTGTACGCCTTCGATCAAGATCTCGAGGGCGGAATCGAACCGACCTTCACGGATCAGCCTCCGGTAATCCTGCCTAAGCTCTCCCGTTTCCCGGGGCGGAATGCCCGGTTGTTCTCCCGAGTTTACGGGAAGACCCAAGAGCTCATCGGCGGTAACTCCCAAAAAGAGAACGAGATTCTTAAGCGTTTCTTCATCGGGAAAGCGGATTCCCTGCTCGTAATTGGCGATTGTTGATTGGGAAACCCCTAGGGCCTCGGCGATATCCTTCTGTTTCAGGTTTTTTCTGTTTCTCAGGAGTTTGAGTTGGGTTGAAAAGCCGGGAGATGTTAAATTATCTCTCATAGCCTGAAAAATAACACTAATTGTGAAAATACACAAGGTTAATATTTGACTAAATTACAATACGTGTATTATATTTCATACGTATCCTGATGAGGAGGTTAGGTAATGTTGGGAAAATGGGCTTTGATACTAGTCGGATGTGCATTATTTATCTCCTGTTCCGCCGAGACGGATGTGTCGAGCGGAGCGACCTGGGAGGCCGGTGCCGCGGAGGAGCCTCCTCTCGCGGTCGAGGTACTCGAAGTATCCGAGGGAAGACTTATACCCTACGTAGAGGGGGCGGGGATTATTTCGGGGATTCGGGAGGCCTGGGTCATCAGCGAGACTCAGGGGATAATCGAAACGGTCGACTTCGAAATCGGAGACGTCCTCGAAAAGGGGGATGTCCTCCTCGCGGTCGACGACGACATCCTTAGGCTGTCCCTGGAGCAGGCCCGGCAGCAGTACGAGACGGCCCTCATGGATCTCAATGCTTCCGAAACCTTCTACCGGCAGGGAAACGTTTCTCAAGCCGAATTGAACCGGGCAAGGAGTGCCGCCGCGGCCGCAGAAGCGGCCTTCGAGACGGCGCAGAAGAAGTACGAAGACACCTCGGTAAAGGCCCCGATTTCCGGTGCGGTGGCATGGAAATCCGAAACTGCCGCCCTGGGCAATTATATGTCTCCCTCGGTACAAGTCGCCCGCCTCGTCGATCTGGACCGGATCAAAGTGGAACTTTCGTTCGGAGAGCGGCAGATCGGTTTCATAAAAAAGGGTGCGGAGTTGTCGATCTTCGTGGATTCCGTCTGCAACGAAGGACTGCTTACGGGCAGGGTGACCGCCGTTTCCGCGGGGAGCGATCTGTCCACGGGAAGCTATTCGGTAATCGTCGAGGCTGAAAACGACTGTGAGGGACCGATACGGGCGGGGATGAGCGCCCGGGTTCGTATCCCCGTCCGGGACGAAGAGCCCGGTATAATCGTGCCCGCTTCGTCCGTGGTCGTGCGGGAGGGGAAGGAATATGTCTTCGTGGAGAAAGGGGGAAAGGCCGAACCTCATGAGATCGAGCGGGGGGAGACGGTCGGGAACCGTACCGAAGTCCTCTTAGGGGTGGAACCCGGCGACCGGCTCATCGTAAGCGGTCTCTCCGCGCTCAAGCCCGGTTCCCGCGTCCAAACCACTTCGATCGGGAAGACGGGGGAGGTGTTATGAACATCGGAAAGTTCTCGGTCCGGAACCCGGTCCTCGTCAATATCGCCATCGTCGCGCTGCTTGTCCTCGGGGGTTTAAGCCTGGGCAGGCTCCCCCGGGAACAGTTTTCGGAGGTCCCCTTCTTCTGGGTCAATGTGATTGTACCCTATCCCGGGGTGTCCGCCGAGGATATAGAACAGTCGGTGACCGTACCGGTGGAGAACGAGATGCAGGGTATCGACAGTCTGTCTCAGATCCAGTCGGTAACTTCCGAGGGACTCAGTGTCGTTCGGGTGGAATTCGAGGACGGGATTTCCAATGATGAGTTCGATCGTCTCTATCAGGATGTCCGTACCCGTTTCTCCCGGGTGGAGCTCCCCGAGGGGACCCTGCAGGCGGTGGTCGATGATTTTTCCTCCACCGATTTTCTTCCGGTCATCGAGGTTGTTGTCGCGGGGAGCACCGACTACTCCGTGATAGCCGAGGAGGCACGCCTTCTTTCCGACCGCCTCCGGCGGATAAACCAGGTATCCGGGGTCGACGCGGTGGGACTTAAGGATAGGCAGGTCGTTATCCGGGCGGACCGTAATAGGCTCGAAACGATAGGTCTGTCCATGAACGAGCTCATCAGGGCGGTAGGCTCGCGGAACGTCACCGTTCCGGGGGGGAGTCTCGGGACCGAGACCCGGGAGTATCTCCTCCGCACGGTGGGACGAATGGAAAGGACGGAAGATTTCGGGGACATCATCGTCAGGAGAGGGGAATCCGGTGTCGTCCATATTAGAGATGTCGCGACCATCGAAGAAGCCTACGATCCCGCCGGGATCGATGCCCGCTTCAATGGTGAAGAGGCGATAGTACTCCGAATCAACAAGGTCCCCCGGGGCAACTCGGTGGGGGTCATCGAGGACGTTAAAGCCGAGGTGGCCCGGTACCTGGAAGCGGTGCCTCCCGGCGTCCGGGTGGAGCTTACCGGGGACTCCACCGTTCAGATCAGAGAGAGTATCCGAATCCTCCTGAATAACGCGATCTTCGGTCTTGCCCTCCTTACCCTTATTCTCTTCCTCTTTATCGGAATTCGAAACGCCTTGATGACCGCATTAGGTATTCCTGTTACCTTCGCCGTCACCTTTATCGTCCTCGAGGCCCTGGGAGAGACCTTCAACACCAATACCCTCTTCGGGATGGTCCTCGTCCTAGGGCTCATCGTGGATCATGCCATCGTAATCAGTGAGAACAGCTTCCGCCTCCAGCAGGAGGGGATGAACAAGAAAGAGGCCGCTGAGAAAGGGGTCAATCAGGTGTTGGGGCCGGTTGTTGCCGCCACCGCGACCACCATAGCCGCTTTTCTCCCTCTGATGATCCTTCCGGGGACCATCGGAAAATTCTTAAGGGTCATCCCATTGACCGTGTCCATCGCTTTAGCGGTCTCCACCTTCGAAGCGATTGTCTTCCTCCCCGCCCATTTCGCCGAGTGGCCCGGGGGCGGGGCAGTGAAGAGAGGAGGCAAGCTCAAGAAGCTGGGTATACTCCGCAAAAACCGCTTCGAAGATTTTAGGAAGTGGTTCGAGAGTGTACTCGAGGGGGTCTACAAAAGAAGAAAGCTTGCCGTAGCTATTATGATATTCCTCGTCTTGGGGGGGTGCGGGCTGGTCCCGGCCCTCAATCAAGACCTCTTCAGCGCCGAGGATTTTACCCTGTTTTATATCGACTTAGAGCTCGCGCCGGGAACGCCTAAGGAACGGACAAACCGGGTGGTGAAGGCCTACGAGGACCGGATAATTCCCTCGATCGGTAACGGCGAAGTGGTTTCTGTGACTTCTTCGGTAGGGTTTTCCTCCGGGGACGACGGGAACAGCGTTAAATCCAATGTGGCCCAGATCACCGTCGATTTGACCGAGCGTGATCAAGGCAGGATCAGGTCCATTACCGAGATCATGGACGAAGTCCGGCAAACCACAGCGGACATCCCCGGAATCGAGGAGGTGCTTTTCAGGAAGGCCCAAAACGGCCCCCCCACCGATCCTCCTGTCTCCTTCCGTCTTTTCGGGGACACCTATAACGAGCTCGAAGCCGCCGCGGAAGAGATCACCGATGCCTTAGCCGGCTATCCGGTCCTGCTGAATATAAAGGATAACTTGGAGAAGGGGACCCCGGGGCTCCGCATTAGGCTCCTTCCTGAGCGGGCCGCAGCCTTGGGCCTCGACGCCCTGGCATTGGGGACCTTCATCCGGGACGTCTTCGACGGCCGGACGGTGACGACCTTCTTTAGGGACAATCAACAAATCGACGTTATCGTCACCTACGCTCGGAAGGAGAGCTTCAACGTCTTCGAGCTCGATCAGATCATGATTCCCGCCGCGGACGGGCGGCAGATTCCCTTTTCCTCGGTGGCCCGGATCGAGCAGGGGGAGGCTCTCGCGGGAATCAAACGGGTCGACGGAAAGCGGGAGATTACCATAACCGCCGAGGCCTACTCCGACGAGACGGTTCCCGAAATTAACCGGGACATCGAAGCCCTCTTCGAGTCCCGTATACAGACGAAATACCCGGACCTGGTGTTGAACGTCGGGGGAGAGTTTGCCGAGCTCAATAATCTGCTCATTCAAATACTTAGGGTCTTTCTCATCGGGGTCTTCCTTATCTATTTGATTCTAGGTGTTCAGTTCAAATCGTATCTCAAGCCGCTGTTGATCCTCCTTACCGTTCCCTTCTCCTTCTTCGGGGTTATTCTCTACCTCTTCATATCGGGGACCCCCTTTTCCACCACCGTCCTCTACGCGGCTGTGGCTCTTGCGGGAATCGCGGTAAACGACAGCATTGTGCTTATCAGCTTTATCAACGAACGGAGGGAAGAAGGGCTTACGGTGAAGGATATGGTAATCGAGGCTGCGGGAACCCGCCTGAGGCCGATAATACTCACCTCGCTGACTACCATCGCGGGACTTCTTCCCACCGCGGTTGGAATAGGGGGAAAATCGGTGGTGTGGAGCCCTATGGCGAGTACCATCGTCTTCGGCCTGATCTTCTCGACCATTACCGCCCTTGTGGTCATTCCCGCTTTCTACGGTCTTTTCTTCGACCGGAAGAAGGCGAAAAAAGCGGCGGCGGACGCATAATCCGCCGCCAGGGCCGAGCGGCCGCGGATTTCCCCTTGATTTCGTACTCCAAATGGGTTATAAAGATTCTTTCCGTAGAAACAGCTTGTGTGTTTCATCTCAGCATCAAATCAAATCGTTAGGAGGAAATTATGGCACAAGGAGCCGAAAAGTTCTTCCGCTTGAGTGAGCGGGGAACCAACGTCAAGACGGAGATCCGGGCGGGAATCGCCACATTCCTTACCATGGCCTACATCATCGTGGTGAATCCGGGTATTTTGACCAATGCGGGGATGCCCTTCGAAGGTGTTCTCTTCGCGACCGTCTTGGTCTGCGCGATCAGTTCGATCCTGATGGGGCTTTTCGCGAACCTTCCCTTCGGCGTGGCCCCGGGAATGGGGATCAACGCGTTCTTTACCTTTACCCTGGTCATGGGGATGGGGATAAGCTGGCAGACCGCCCTAGGAGCGGTATTTATCTCGGGTATCGTCTTTATCCTTCTGTCCATCTTTAAGATTCGGGAGATCATCGTCCGGGCGATTCCCGCGTGTCTCAGATACGCCGTCGCCGCCGGAATCGGGCTGTTCCTCGCTCTCCTCGGATTTACCAGCGTCGGGTTTATCGTGGCAAGCCCCGCCACGGTTGTTACTTTCGGCGGGATGAACGCCCAGACCATCATCTTCCTCGTCGGTCTTTTCGGCACCGGCTGGCTGGTTATCAAGAAGATCAAGGGCGCCCTTATTTACGGTATTCTCGGGACTTCAATCATCGCCCTTATCGTGAGCCTGATCATAAAATCACAGGGCGGCGAGCCTTTCGTGAATCTTCCTTCGGGTCTTTTCGCCCTGCCGAGCCTCTCGGTTTTCTTCGAACTCGACATCGCCGGGGCTTTGAGTCTGGGGATGATCCTGCCGATCTTCACCCTTCTGTTCACCGATATGTTCGACAGTATCTCCACCTTCATCGGAGTCAGCGAGGTAGGCGGCTTTATCGACGAAAAGACCGGCGAGCCCGAGAACGTCGGCCGGGCACTTCTGGTAGATGCGGTTTCTACTACCATCTCCGGGCTCTTCGGGACCTCCAGCGGTACCACCTATATCGAGAGCGCCGCGGGAGTCGAAGAAGGCGGAAGGACGGGGCTGACCGCCATAGTGGTCGGACTCCTGTTTATTCCCTTCATGTTTCTGAGTCCCTTGCTCAGCTTTATCCCCGGGGTCGCCACCGCGCCGATCTTAGTTCTCGTCGGCATCTTCATGCTCAAACCCCTTCAGCGCGTGGATTGGAAAGACTTCGAGGAGGCGATTCCCGCCTTCCTGGCCCTCGTACTGATTCCCCTCACTATGAGCATCACCCAGGGTATCATCTGGGGATTCCTCGCCTACACCATCCTCAAGGTGCTCAGGGGCAAGTTCAAGGAGATCCATCCGGCCCTCTGGTTCATCGACGCCTTCGCTATTCTGTCGCTGGTCCTCTCTTCCGTAGGATTGGGCGAACAATAGAGATCAAAAAGTTTGGGACCGAAAGGTAGCGAAAACGACCGCCCCCGGGCTTCCGCGGGGCGGTTTTTTCTTAAGCGACCGGATTAGACCGACTGCATCGGGTATAGTGAGATTCTCCGTTACTCCGAACAGCCGGTCTTTCAGTCCACGGAAACTAGTATCGGCACGTTCAGCTTAGATTCAAAAATACTGATAGAAAGGAAATTAGTTCATGAACAAGAACATCGAAGTACTGCAAAACAACAATTATGGATATACCCCGCTGGTTGATTTCGAAAAATGGCGTGTCGCCGGACTGAATCATTTTGAGGTTGTCGATATTGAATCCCTAGAGAGGGTCGAACGCCATCTTTTTACCGATGAGGTGTTCATTTTAACAGAAGGAAAGGCTTTTTTAATTGTAGAGAAGGATAATAACGATGGGGAGTGTTTCGATACGATTAAAATGAACAAGAATATCGTTTACAATGTAAAAAAGGGGAAATGGCATCACATTGTGATGGAAAAAGATGCATCGGTGATTATCATAGAAAACAGCAATACAAATCTCGATAATACCGAATACAAATCGATTATTGAAACTGAAATAATCAAGATCAAATCTGTTATTTTCGGTGTCGAGATATAGATTTATATCATGAACGGCTATGAACGCGTTCAGGCAGCGTTATATAATGAGAAACCGGATAAGGGCCCCATCATGTTGCATGATTTTTTTCATGACGCAGAGCAGGTCGGACGAGGGAGAAAAACTTTCTGTCAGTCCACGGAAACTTCTCCTGGCGGGGAACAGTATATCGATCCGGTGTGAATTTGGTTCTACAATGAGCCTACCGGGAGTGGTCCGAGCGCCCGTGTACAAACTCCTGTAGCTCGATTATCCCCTTCGAGTTCCGCCAGGAGCGTTCGGAGGGATTCCCCGTCATCCGCCGCATGACGAAGCGTATAAAGGGATTAAGCCTCCGAAGGTCGAGCTCTCCCCCCAGCCATACGGCAACGGTGCTGTGTTCGAGGAGGGTTTCGCTGAAGGCCGCGGCAAGCTGTTCTTGCATCAACTCCTTATCGAGACCGGTTATAAAGAGGGCTAAGGGTTTGGCAAGGAGGGTGTGTTTGTGTTCTTCGGCGAACCGGGCGACGGCGGGATGGATCTTCTTCGACCGGATGGAGCCGCCTAAGGCGACACGATCGTATACGCCGAAACGGGCGGGAACAAAGCGGCAAAGGTCCTCGACGGTTACTGTATCTTTATCGGTTTCGAGTATCTGATCGAGGATGTCCCGGGTATGCCCGTGCTGCCCGGCGTAGAGGACTATGGTACGTGCCATGGCCTAGGGTACCACGGAGAGTCAGGAACGGGTAGGGGGAGCGGAGGGGAGGGACTTGACCGCCGCGGTGTAGGAGATGCAGAGGAGCCCCATGAGAATTGCGGGAATGAGCAGGGCGAACTTGAGACCCACGAACTCCGCGGCGAATCCGATGAGCCATTGGAAGAGCATCGCTCCCGCTCCCGCACCGAAGGCCATGAACCCGGTCACCACCCCGACCCGTTTGGGATACTTCCCGTTGATCTCCGCCATCACATTGGGATATATCCCCGCCATGACGAATCCCAGGATCAGGAGGGTTATGTAGCTTCCCGTTATCCCCGAGGCGAGGATGAACAGCACTCCGCCGATAACACCGAGGATACCCATCGAGACCGTCAGCTGGAGGCTCGTGAATTTCCGAACGAAAAAGCCGTTTAACAGACGGCCGGTCATAATCCCCACCCAGAGGAGGGATAGTCCCGTCGATGCGGCCACCGGCGAGAGCCCGAGGGCGCTTCGCAGATAATGGACTACCCATGCGGAAGCGCCCAATTCTGCGCCGACGTAGAGGGCAAGCGTCAAGGCCCCGAAAAAGACGGGAGGTTCCTTGACTATGGAGATGAGCTCCTTCACATGAAGGCTTTCCGCGGGGGCCACTTTGGCTTCCCTCCTGCGGGCGGTAAGGACCGCGAAAACGAACAGGCCGAAGGCGAAGGCCGCAACGATCCAGGGAATATGTTTCCAGCTTCCCGTCCTGCTCAGGTAGAATCCTATGAAAATAGGAAAGAGAAAGGCGCTGATGCTGAAACAAAGGTGAAGGAAACTCATAATCGAAAGGACTTTGACGTTCTTGAGCATGGTGGGGAGAACGTTAATGGTCGTCTCCATCTGAGCCGCAAAAAGGAGGGTCAGAAAATAGGCCGCGATTAAGAGCCAGAAGACCGGGCTTCCCCCAAAAAGGGCCAAAAATACCGATTCCAGAAAAAGGGCTGCGGCGATTACCTTAAATACCCCTATTTTATCGCTCAATATTCCGCCGAGGAGAGGACCCGCGGTAAACCCCGCCGCTCCGAGTCCAAGGAGAAGCCCGGTGGTAGACTCGGTTATCCCGAAGGCGGCCATAATATCGGGAAGAATCGGGCCGATGAAGAGCATAACGAGGCCGTGTTGAAAGAAACCTAGGGCGGCGAGAACGATAATGCGGCGGTTTGTCATTCCTAGACCTACATTTCCGCCGCGGTGGGCTCCCCGACCGGAAGCTGCCGTATGAGCTTCGATTTGATGATTCCTATGTGCTCCCGGATGATATTCTGGGCATGGGCGATGTCCCCGGTTTCAACCGCTTCGATAAAGGCGGTGTGTTCCTCCACGAGGAAGGAGAGATCGTCTAAATCTTTGTAAGTCTTCTTGATCTCCTCGAACATGAAGCTTCGAATCAGTTCGTAGATGGAGATGAAGAGTTGATTCTTACTGCCGCTTATAATCGAGTAATGGAAGTTGTAGTCCGCGTGGACGACATCTTCCATATAATTGTTTTCGATGGATGATTTGATGTTCGCAAGCTCCCGCTTCATCCGTTCCAGGGTGGGGATCGTTTCCTCGGGAGAATCCTTGTACTTTTCCGTAAGGGTGATGAGGCTCGAGAGCTCGATGGCGCCTCTGAGCTCGACGACTTCGAAGAGATCGTTCTTGCCGAGGAGGATCGCCCAGGTGACCGCCTCCGAGGAAATGTTGGACTTGTCGCAGACGAAGGTGCCCTTCGCGGTCCTTGACTCGAGGATGCCTAGATAGTTAAATACCTTGATGGCCTCACGGATGGAGCTGCGTCCGATGCCGAAGCGCACGGCAAGCTCGTTTTCGGTGGGAAGCTTGTCCCCGATTTTGTATTGGCCGGAGGAGATGAGATCTCTGATCTTCTCCATCACTTGTTCAACTACCGTCTTTTGTTTTATCTTCGTACCGGTCATCTATAATTCCTTCAAAGGTCCTATATTGTTTCTTTATAATATTATATTACATTATTGCCCTATAGTGTGATAATTACAAGCAAAACTTGACTTTTCGCCCTGAGTATATCACAATTATCAGACAATCAGAATATATTATTTGTTAGAAAAGGGAGTATTTGGATGGACACGTTCGTATATCACAACCCCGTCAAGGTCATTTTCGGAGCAGGCGAGAGAAAGAAGATCACCGAGGAACTCGAGTCCCGTGGGTATTCCCGGGCCCTCCTGGTCTGCAGCAAGGGCCCGTTCCGGGAAAACGGTCTCTACGACGAGATCAAGAGGCTTATCGAGGCCGCGGGTATCGAATTGTTTACCATGGGAGATGTCGACTCCAATCCGCGGATTACCAGTGTCCGGGAGGGGGTCTCCGTCTGCAAGGAAAACGATGTGCAATGCGTCGTCGCCCTGGGCGGGGGATCGACTATGGACTGTGTCAAGGTCATCGCCGCCGCCGCACTTGTCGACGAGGATCCCCGGCAGTATCTGTGGGGACACCGCAGAAGTTTCGAGCACAGTCTCGATACGGTTATGATACCCACAATCGCCGCCACCGGCACCGAGATAAATCCCTTCGCGGTCATCATGGACGCGGAGACGACGTCGAAAACCTACTGCGTCGCCGACTGCATGTATCCTGAGCTCACCTTTATGGACCCGGAGATCACTCTCTCCGTTCCCCTGGGGCTGACCGTCCGGGGGGCTATGGATATTCTGAGTCATACCTTCGAGTATTATTTCAACGGTCACGGCGAATCGATCTTCCAAAACCGTTTTTCCGAGGCGATAATTCTCTCGGTCATGGAGAGTGTCGATCTTCTCTGTGTGAACCCGGCTGATTTGTATGCCCGGGGCGAGCTTATGTGGAGCTCGGTTATGGCATGGGGAGGGCTGACCAAGATCGGGCGGGGCGATCCCGATATGGCATGTCACACCATCGCCGAGGGTTTTGTTCCCTTCTACGACATCCACCATGGCGCGGCCCTCGGAGTCGTTACTCCCCGGTGGATGAGACACGTGGTCGACCGGGCGCCGAATTTCTTCGCCCGATTCGCCGAAAAGATTTTCGGGATCGACGGGATAGAAGAGGGAGGAGTCATTCAGAAAGCCCGGGCCGGAATCGAGAAATATATCGAATGGCTGAAAAAAATCGGCGCCCCCGAAACCCTCGGGGAGCTTGCCGGACAGGATATTCCCGACGAGAAACTCGAGCTCATCTCCAAGCGGACCTTCGAAGACGCCGGGGGAAAGGTAGGACTCCTAGTCGAGCTCGACGAAGAGGATGTCTACGAGATCCTCCGCGCATCCTGCATCGGGCTGTAAGGGGGGGATATGATACTCGGCGTCAACACATTTCTCTATACTTCACGCTTTACCGATTCCTCGGTCGAGATCTTTCCGCGCATTGCGGAGGTCGGATTCGACGGAGTCGAGATTACCCTGCAGGAACCGGGGGATTTCGATCCCGGTTCGGTAAAGGCGGCCCTCGATTCGAACGGACTCTCGTGCCTCTCCCTCTGCGGCCTCTTAGGAGAGTGTCGGGATTTACGGGGAAGCGGGGAGGAACAGGAGGCGTCCCGCCGTTTCCTCGAGTACTGCATCGATACCGCCGCCCGACTTGGATGCCGTTTTGTGAGCGGACCCCTCTATTCGCGGGTCGGAAGGGCCGCCTACGAAGAACCCGAGGCCCGGGAGCTGCAGCTCCGGACGACGGCGAAACACCTCGCCGACCTCTGCGATTACGCGGCTCGTAGGGAAATTACCCTCGGAATCGAGCCGCTTATTCGTTTCGAGACCGATCTTGTAAACACCTGCGAGGAAGCCTTGAACCTAATAGAGCGGATTGGACGAAGGAACATCGGTGTTCATCTGGATACCTTCCACATGAATGTGGAGGAGCTCGATCCGGTCCTCGCGGTCGTTCGGGCCGGGGAGAGACTGGTGAATCTCCACTGCTCCGACAATAATCGAGGCGCTCCCGGAACGGGGAGCTTCGGTTGGGAGGGGTTATTTCGGGCCCTCAAATTTATTGGATATACGGGCCCGGTGATCCTCGAATCTTTCCATCCCGACGCTCCGGAGATTTCGTATGCCGCGGGAATCAGGAGGATGACCGAAAAGAGCAACGACGAGCTTGCCCGCCGCTCCCACGCGTTCTTAAGCTCATTGATCGGGTGATTGACCGGGATGATTCTTGACAATGCCGCCCTAAATTTGATATTATCAGACAATATGAAGATTGTGATGAGCTCCGAGGCGGCGATGAAAAGCCGGATTTTTATGAGTAAATCAATTATGTTTGCACCTGCGCTTCATAGAGAGTATAATATATGTAGATTACTTAATCTTTAAAGGGGGCCGGCGATGACCGAACGACTATCACGAATAAAAGACCGATTATTTCAGGAATATTACGAGAAGAAGGAATGGTGGGGAGATAACTTGAGCATCTTCGACGACGATCCGAGCCTAACGGAGAAACCCTTGGCGGTACGGAAGGCCCTCGCCGTGCAGAAGGTCGCCCGGGAAATGCCCGTCGAGATCAAGGATCACGAGCTGATTGTCGGGGTCCCGACGATGGCGTCGGTCGGGTTCGGGCATACCTTTCCCCGCTACGAAACCGACGAGGAGGCTGAGGCCGCCGCGAAGGTATGCTTGAACCGGAAATCGGTGTGGGGACATCATAACCCCTACTATCAAAAGATCCTCGACAAGGGACTTAATGCAATAGTCGAAGAGGCGAGGATGTACCTCGAGAAAACACCACAGGACGACGAAGAAAAACGGGTCTTCTACGAATCGGTCATCACCGCATTACCCGCGGCGGAGATCCTCGCCTCCCGGTACGCCGCCTTGGCCGAGTATCTGGCGGGTGAAGCCGAAACGGAAGAGAGGGAAAGAGAGCTGAAGGTTATGGCGCAAATCTGCCGCAAGGTCCCGATGGAGCCGGCTGAAACCTTTCACGAGGCGCTTCAGAGCGTGTGGACCGTCCACACCATCCTTCACAGCACCCTCAATTACACCTCCATCGGCCGGGTCGATCAGTATCTCTACCCCTTTTATAAAAAGGATATCGAGACCGAGCTGATTACTGAGGACGCGGCCCGGGACCTCTTGGGTTCGTTCCTGGTCAAGTTCAACGAGCGGGTCCAGCTCAACAACGAGCATATCGAGAATCACTTTACCTTCGGCGATTGGTCCCAGGGGGGCGATCCCGACTTGGAAACCACTCATCTGAAGATGTCCAACGATGAGGCGTACACCTACGGGCAGAGCTCGAACCATTGGCTGCAGAACTGTATCGTCAGCGGCTACACCCCGGAAGGTACGGACGGAACCAACAAGATCTCCCTTATGGTTATCGAGCTGGTCAACGAGCTCGAACTGATCGACCCTCTGGTTTCGGTGAGGCTCCACAAGGATTCCCCCGAGGAGATCTTGGACGTTACCGCCCGGTTTCTCGCCAAGGGTGGGGCCCAGCCCACCGTATTCAACGACGATACGGTTATCCCCGGGATGGTCAAACACTTAGGTATTCCGATCGAGGACGCCCGGGACTACAGCAACGACGGCTGCTGGGAGACCCTGCCTTACGGCCGCACCGAGTTCGGATACGGTCACATCGAGGTTCTCTTGAGCCTCGAGAGTCTCCTCAACCGGGGCAAGTCTCTTCTTAACGGCAACGAGATCGGGTCCGATTCGGGAGACCCCTCCGGGTTCGGGACCTGGGAGGAGTTTTTCGAGGCGTACAAGCAGCAGGTGAGGGACAGGCTCGATGTCGCCATCGACAACAAGCTTACCTACTACGACGAGGTGCCCAAGATAGCGCCGGTACCCTTCCTGTCGGGAATCATGGAGGACTGCCTGGCCAAGGGCAGGGACATGACCCAGAGGGGAGCCCGTTACAGGCTCTACGCTCCCTTAGTGACGGGGTTTTCCCACGCCGTGGACAGTTTGGCGGTAATCAAAAAGCTCGTCTTCGAAGAGAAGAGTCTTACCATGGAACGACTCGTAAACGCCCTCGAGAAAAACTGGGAAGGGGAGGAGCAGCTCAGACAGTACGTTATGAACAAGGTCCCGAAGTACGGAAACGACGACGACTACGCCGATTCCATCGGGGTGGAGTTCCTCGATTCCTACTGTAACCATCTGGATGAATGGAACGAAAAGATCGACTGGATTACCTTCGCTCCGGGGATCGGTACCTTCGAGAACTATCCCCGCCTCGGATACGTGTGCGGGGCTTCTCCCGACGGACGCCTTGCTCAAGCTCCGCTGGCGAGTAATTATTCGCCGTCGGTGGGAATGGATCATAACGGGCCGACGGCGGTCATCAAATCGTCTACCAAGTTTGATCTCGAGCGTCTCAATGACGGATGCCCGGTAGACTTGAGACTGAGCTTCAAGACTGTCGACAACGAAGAAGATGGGCTCGAAATCCTTCGCAGTTTCCTCCGATCCTACATCCGGTTGGGCGGAAATATCCTGACCGTGACCACCGTGGACACGGAGACCCTCAAGAAGGCTCAAAAGAAACCGAAAGACTACGAATCGCTCCGAGTCCGCTTAGGAGGCCTTACCGCCTACTTCGTGCAGCTTGCGAAACCGCAGCAGGACGAATATATTAAGAGGACCGAGCACGGTTTCTAAGGATTTTAAGGAGGAAAGATCAAAAAGTTGTGACTTCAAAGCTGTATAACTCCGATCTCGATCTCGAAGGTCTGGTTTTCGACATACAGAGATTTTCACTCCACGACGGGGGGGGTATCCGGACATTAGTATTCATGAAGGGATGTCCCCTTCGCTGCGAATGGTGCAGCAATCCTGAATCTCAGAGCGCTAAACCGGAGGTAATGTTCTTCGAAGAGCGGTGCATCGGCTGCGGCGAATGTCTCAAGGCGTGTCCTTTCGGCACCCGGGAAGAGATCCGGCCTATCGACACCGATGTGTGCATCGGGTGCGGCAAGTGCGTGGAGCACTGCTATGCCGATGCGAAACAGCTTGTCGGAACCTGGTATTCGGTTCGGGATGTCTTGGATATAATCCTCAAGGACAGAGTCTTTTACGAAGAATCCGGAGGCGGAGTAACCGTGGGAGGCGGCGAGCCGACCAATCAGCCCCGTTTCACGGCCGCCCTGCTCGAGGCCTGCCGGGGGGAGGGAATCCACACCGCCGTGGAAACCTGCGGTTACGCGGTGTGGGAAACGATGGAGAAGGTCCTCGATCATGTCGATCTTCTCCTCTACGACATTAAACACATGGACCCGAAGCGGCACAGAGAAAAAACCGGAGTCACTAATCAGCGGATCCTGGACAACGCGCGCAAGGCGGCACGGAAGGTAGAGACTATGATCATCCGTCTTCCCTTCATTCCCGGATTCAACGATTCGGACGAGAACCTCCATAGTCTTGGTAAATTTATCCGGGAGGAGCTTGACGGGGTTGAACGCCTCGATCTGCTCCCCTATCATTCAACCGGGGAGTCGAAGAACCGGAGGAGGGGCAAAGAATATCCCTTTCATGCCGAAAAGAAACAGACCCGGGAAGACATCGACCGGGGAAAAGCGATTCTCGAATCGTACGGACTCGAGGTTAAAATCGGAGGATAACTCCGAATACATACAGGAGGAAAAACTATGAATACAATTCGCGCAGGACTTATCGGCGGAGGAATGATGGGAAACGCCCATGCCGCGGCTTTGAGGCGGCTCGGTTTTATCGATGTCGTAGCCATTGCTGAACGGGATATGGACACGGCAAAGAAGGCCCAGGAGATGATTACCATTCCCAAGGCATATGGAGATTATCGGGAGATGCTCGAGGACAAGGACGTCGACGTCATTCACGTGTTGACTCCCAATAAGTTCCACTATCAGATGGCCAAAGACGCCGTCGAGGCCGGTAAGCACGTGATGTGTGAAAAGCCCCTGGCTATGACCTATGAAGAGGGTGTCGACCTTCTCGCGGCGGCACGGAAATCGGGAAAATGTTACGCTATCAATCACAATATGCGGTACTACCCCATGGTGAAGCAGTCCCGCTCTTACGTACAGGCGGGGGACATCGGTGACGTCAGGCTCGTCAACGGCGTGTATCTGCAGGACTGGCTCTTTTTAGACAGCGATTATAACTGGCGGGTCATGGCCGAGGAGGGCGGAAAGTCCCGGGCGGTCGCCGATATCGGAACCCACTGTATGGACATGGTCCAGCATATTACCGGCCTCGAGATCGTTTCGGTCTACGCGGATCTGACCACCTTTATACCCAAGCGGAAGAAACCGAAGATCGAGGTCGCGACCTACATGACCGCGGATCTCGGGCCAGGGGACTACGAAGAGGTAGACATCGACACCGAAGACCACGGATCTCTTATGGTCAAGTTTTCCAACGGCGCGAAGGGCGTCTTCATGTTCGCACAGGTATGCGCCGGCCGGAAGAACCACATCCGTTTCGAGATCTTCGGAAGCAAGAAGTCCCTCGGGTGGAACGGGGAGACACCGAACCACATGTGGATCGGGGAACGGACGGCGGTGAACGGAAGTTTCGTCAAAGATCCGTCAATCATGGCTCCGGAAGCCGCGGCATATGCAAATATGCCCTGCGGTCTCGGCGAAGGTTACCCGGATACCTTCATGAACAGTTTCAGGGACTTCTATACCTGGATCCGCGAAGGGAACTCCATGGACGAGGAGAAGGTTCCCTTCCCCACCTTCAAGACCGGGTGTCAGGAGCTTGCCATCGTCAGTTCCGTTCTCAAGAGCAATGAGACGAATGCATGGGCGGATGTGCCTGAGGTAAAATAACGACCGGAGGATACAATGAAAGCACAAGGATACATGGGGAAAATTCTCCGGGTGAATCTCAGCACCGGGGTAATCGAAACTCAGGAACTCGACGATAAACTCGCCGAAAAATTTATCGGCGGAAGCGGATTAGGCGCTAAAATACTCTACGATGAGACCACCGCCGATACCGATCCCTTCAGCGAGGACAATCCCATAATCTTCGCCACCGGACCCTTGACCGGAACCAATGTGTTCAATTCCGACCGGTTCGATGTAGTCTCCCGATCACCCTTGACCGGGATCTTCGGCGAATCGAGTGCCGGGGGATTCTGGGGCGGTATGCTCAAACGGTGCGGATTCGACGCTTTGGTCGTCAAAGGCAGATCGGAAAATCCGGTCTACCTCAATATTACCGAGGATAAGGCGGAGATTCTGCCGGCGGAGGATATTTGGGGGAAAGATACCTTCGAGTCCACCGACTATCTGAAGGAGAAGCACGGCGAAAAGGTCAAGGCCGCCGTCATAGGACAGGCGGGGGAAAATTTGGTCCGTATCGCGGGAATGATCACCGACGGGTACCACGGCCGGGCGGTAGGCCGCGCCGGAATGGGAGCTTTGATGGGATGGAAGCGTCTCAAGGGTGTCGTAGTATTCGGGGAAAAGAAAACCGAAGTCGCCGATCCGGAAGCCCTCTCCGCCCTTATGAAGGAGCTCGGTACCCAGATGAAGGAAGGACCCGAACCGCTCCGCTTCGGCGGCACCAGCGTCGGGGTCGAGTACTGCGACGAAATCGGAAACATCCCTATCAAGAACTGGAATCAGGGTGGATGGGCCGAGGGGGCCGCGAAGATAAGCGGTACCACCATGGCAAATACCGTACTCAAAGGGCGGTATCACTGCGGCCGGTGCGTCATCAACTGCGGCCGCATCGTCGAGGGTCTCCCCGGTCCTAACGAGGGCAAGGAGATAGCGGGCCCCGAGTACGAGACGGTGGGGCTCATGGGGACGAACCTGATGATCGACGACCTGAACGCGGTTATCAAGTCCAACGAGCTGTGCAACCGGTACGGCCTGGACACAATCTCCACCGGCAGTGTTATCGGCTTCGCCATGGAGGCTTATGAGAAGGGACTCGTTTCGAAGAACCAGCTCGACGGAATCGATCTGACCTGGGGCAACTCCCGAGCGGTCCACGAGTACATCCGTAAGATCGCCGAGAAGGACGGCTTCGGGGCGGTCCTCGGGAAGGGGGTCAAGCGGGCCGCCGATTACGTCGGGGGAACCGCGCACGAGTTCGCTCTCGAGGTGAAGGGGCTCGAGCCTCCGGCCCACGATCCGAGGGCGAAGTTCACCGTGGCACTGGGCTACGCGACCTCTAACCGGGGGGCATGTCACGTGTCCGCCTTCACCCACGACTTCGAAGAGGGTGCCTACCTCGAGGATTTAGGGACCCCCCGGCTCGAAGACCGGTTCGGCGTCGAGCACAAGGCTGAAAATGTCTATTACATGCAGCATTTGATGGGAATGTTCGACAGTCTCGTGGCCTGCAAATTCGGCATGTTCGGAGGGCTCACCGTAAATCCCCTTATTCGGGCGCTCAATGCGGTAACCGGATGGGATTTCGATCGGGAAAAATTCTTCAGAGCCGGAGAGAGGATATTCAACATCAAGAGACTGTACAATGTCCGCCTCGGGATCTCCAGGAAGGACGACGTTATTCCGGTCAGGATGCTCACCCAGCGCCGCGGCGGAGGCACTAACGAGCTTCCCCCCTTGAACGTACTCCTCGACGAGTACTACAAGCTCCGCGGCTGGAACGAGTTCGGTATTCCTACCGAGGAAAAGCTCGAGGAGCTGAGCCTCGCCTAGATCGACGGAGCGCGACTATGCCGAAACTCATACTTCCGGAGCTTTTAAAAAAATATTCCCCCGATACCCTGGAATACACGGTATCGGGGGATACAGTATACGAGTGTCTTCGCGATCTCGTAGATCAGTGCCCTCCCCTCGAGGAGAAGCTCTTCAAGCCGGAAGGAAAACTCTCCGCGGCTTTCATTATCTACCTCGACAACCGGGATATCCGGATGCTCGACGGGAGTGATACCGAGACTATGCCGGATTCGACGATCCGTCTCTTAGCCGCCCTAGCGGGGGGCTGAAGGCCTAAACGGCGGACCGTTAAGAGCCGCATTCCTCAACGGAATCGGCGAGCACGGCGATGACCGTTCCCGGGGCAACTTCCTCTTCCAGCTCGACCGAGATTTCACAGAGATACCCTCCGTCGATCGATTCGATCTCCATGGTGGTTTTGTCGGTCTCCACCTCGTAGAGGACTTCCCCCTTCTCGACGTAGTCTCCCACATTCTTGTTCCAGCTCAAGATCATCGCGTATTCCATGGTTTCGGTCAGCTGGGGCATTTTTACTTCGTACTTCACGGTTTTTCCTCTCTTATCTTTTTTCTTATTTTTTTTCCACGAGTTTCCTTGCCCCCTCGACCACATCCTCGGCGGAGGGGACCGCGAGTTTCTCCAGATAGGTCGCGGGAACGGGAACATCCTCACCGGCGATACGGACTACCGGCGCAACCAGGACATCATAACAGGTTTCGTGGATAAGGGAAGAGATTTCCGCGCTCATCCCCGCCGTCCGGTGCGCCTCGGTCAGGACCACCGCCCTGCGGGTTTTCCGCACCGATCGGATTACCGCTTCGGTGTCCAGGGGATTGAGGGTCCGGAGGTCTATGACCTCGGCATCGATTCCGTGGCCCGATAGCTCGGCCGCGGCCTCGCAACCGGTGTGGACCATCCGGGAGTAGGTTATGATGCTCACGTCCTTCCCTTCCCGGACCGTCTTTGCGCGGCCGAAGGGGATGGTATATTCTTCTTCCGGGACCGGACCCTTTTTGGCGTACAAGGCCTTGTGTTCGATAAAGACCACCGGATCGTCGCTTCGAATTGCCGTCTTGAGAAGCCCCTTGGCGTCCTCGGAGGTCGAGGGCATAACCACCCTTAAGCCCGGGGTGTGGACCAAGTAGGTTTCGAGGCTCTGGCTGTGCTGCGACCCGGCGGAGCGCCCGGTTCCCCCCTGAGTACGGAGCACCATGGGAATGGTAAGCCTGCCTCCGGACATATAGGCGAACTTGGCCATCTGATTGCCGATCTGGTCCATGGCGAGGCCGATAAAATCGACGTACATGAGCTCGATTATCGGACGGAGTCCGGCTATGGCGGCTCCTACTCCCAGGCCCGTCATTCCCGCCTCGCTGATGGGGGTATCCACCACCCGCCGCTCGCCGAACTCCTTTATCAGATTTCGGGTTACCGCATAAGCGCCGCCGTAGCGGCCCACATCCTCCCCGGCGATGAATACCCTCTCGTCCCGGTTCATCTCTTCGTAGATCGCCTCGCGGATTGCGTCTCGATATGCTAATTCTTTCATGATTATTCCTAGCTCCAATCATCGACGTAGACATGCTCGAAGAGCTCGTCCCGTTCGGGAACAGGGGACTCTTTTGCGAACTCCATCGCCTCTTCGACTTCTTTTCCAATGTCCGCCCTCATCGCGTCGACCTCCTCCCGGGTGAGGACGGAGTCCTCAATGAGGCGGCGTACGTACGCTTCCACGGGATCCTTTTCTTTCCAGGCGGCCTCCTCGTCCTTACTGCGATAGGGACTCGGGTCTTTCCGGCCGTGCCCGTAGAAACGGTAGCACTCGGCCACGAGAAATGTGGGACCTTTTCCGGACCGGCTGTGTTCGAAGAGCTCGTTCGCGGTCTCGAGGACTTTCTCCACGTCCATTCCGTCCACCTCGGCTCCACGGACCCCGAAGGTGTCCGCCCGTTCGGCAAAGCGGGTACACGCGGAGGCCCGGTCGACCCTCGTTCCCATGCCGTACTGATTGTTGATAACGGCGAACATCACCGGGAGGTCCCACAACGCGGCCATGTTCATCGCCTCGTACAGGACCCCCTGATTGAGGGCCCCGTCGCCGAAGAAGGCAACGCTCACGTTGGGTTTGTTTTCGTACTTCAGGGCGAAACCGCCGCCTAAGGAAATGGGGATGTTTCCGCCGACAATAGCGTTGGCCCCCATGTGGCCGTACCCGATGTCGGCAATGTGCATGGATCCCCCTTTGCCCCGGCAGTATCCTCCGGTCCGGCCGTAGATCTCCGCCATCATCCGGGAGAGCTCTCCCCCCCGGGCGATAAAGATACCGTGTCCCCGGTGGTGGGTGGTGAACAGGTCGCCGTCTATCATTGCCCGGCCGATCCCCGCGGCGGCCGCCTCTTCTCCCACCGACAGGTGGAGCATCGATCCCGCGGTGAGCCCCCGCATGTGCGATTCCCCCACGGCGTCTTCGAAGCCGCGGATACGGAGCATGGTGTACAGCAACTCCTTTCGCACGACGGAGGATGTGTTCTTTTGGTTCTCACGTGTACCCATATTACAAACCCTTCGCGGTCCAGCCGCCGTCGACCATAAGATTCGCCCCGGTGATGTAGGCGGAATCGTCCGATGCGAAGAAGAGAGCCGCTCGGGCGATATCTTCGGGGGCGCAGGCCCGCTTCATCGGTATCCCCGCCTCGACATCGGCCCAGACGTCGGTCTTTTCCTCGTAGAGCTCCCGGTGCATAGGTGTCTTCCCGGCTCCCGGGCTTACCGTATTGGCCCGTATCCCCTTTTCGGCGTACTCCATGGCGATGACCCGGGAAAAGGCGAGGACCGCACCCTTAGTAGCGCAGTAGACCGAGAGTCCCCGGTTTCCTAAGAAGGCGCTGTCCGACCCGGTAGTGATGATCGAGCCGCCTCCGGCCTTGAGCATCTCCGGGACGGCGTACTTGGTCCCGAGGTAGACCCCGAGGATGTTGACGTTGACCAGTCTTTGAGCATCCGCGTAATCGAGATCCACGACATAGTCGCTCCGGGGACCCAAAATTCCCGCGTTGTTGAAGAGTATGTCGAGCTTACCGAAACTTTTTACCGTTTCCGTGACCATCCTCTCGGCGTCGGCGGGGATCGACACGTCCGCCCGCAGGAACACCGACTCTCCGCCCCGGGAACGGATCTTTTCAGCCGTCTTTTCACCCGCGTCTTCGTTCACGTCGGCGATAGCCACCTGCGCGCCTTCTTCCGCCCACAGCAGGGCGGCGGCCTCTCCGAAGCCGGAGCCGCCCCCGGTTATCAGTGCACTCTTTCCGGTTAATTTTCCCATATTTTTCTCCTTGTCATAATTTTCTTAGTGTAAAGAAGATGGGTATAACCCGATTCCGCCGCGGGCTTACCCCTCTACTCTGACCGAGAGTCCCCGGTCCGCGAATATCTCGGCTATCCGACTCACCTCACCGTCGCTCAAGGTCCCCGCTTCGGGGAGTTCGTACTCCATCCCCAGGCAGGGGTATTTCGAATTCCCCAGCCGGTGGTAGGGGAGGATATCGGTACGTATTTCCGGCGCAACTTTACGAAGAAACTCAGCGGTAGCTTTGATATTCGCCTCGCCGTCGTTTGCCCCGGGTATAACGGGAATACGGGCAACTACCTCCCGTCCGGAACGGACGAGACGGATAAAATTCTCGAGGATTACTTCGTTTCCCACCCCCGTCAGCTCCCGATGCCGGTCCGTATCCATGTGTTTGAGGTCGCACAGAACGAGATCTATCCCGGATAGGACCGGCTCCACGGTTTCCCAGGAAAAATACCCGCAGGTTTCCAGGCAGGTGTGTATTTTATTCTCCCCGCACCTCGCGGCGAGGGCGGCGAGACCCTTCGGCTGGGAGGTAGGTTCACCCCCGGAGAAGGTAACTCCGCCTCCGGAGTTCCGGTAGTAGGTTTCGTCCTTGAGGATCACCCTCATCGCCTCGTCCACGCTCCACTCGGCGCCGGCGAGAGTGAGGGCGCCGGTATAGCAAGTCTCGACGCACCTGCCGCAGGCGTCACAGAGGCCCCGGTCGATGCGGATTCCTCGCTGTGGAGAGCTCTCGGATCGACCTAAAGTAATCGCATTCTTCGGACACGCCTCCAGACAGTTACCGCATCCGATACACAGGTTTTTTCGATAGAAGAGGACAGGTTCCCTGGGCTGGGACTCGGGATTGCTGCACCAGAGGCACCTCAAAGGACATCCCTTGAAGAAGACCACGCTCCGGATTCCCGGCCCGTCGTTCAGGGCGTACCGCTCGATTTCGAAGAGGTGCAAAACCGGTGAAGTTGAATCGTTGACGAGCACTCTCTATCATCTCCTACAGGGCATGCTCGGTCCGTTCGATGATGTCGTTCTGGGTCGCCGGCTCGAGGTTGTTGAACAGTGCGCTGTAGCCGGCTACCCGTACCACCAAGTCCCGGTATTTTTCCGGTTCCCTCTGCGCCTCTTTCAGGGTTTCCGAGGAGATTGTGTTGAACTGGATGTGCCACCCCTTTTTCTCGAAAAAGGTTCGGACCAACCCCTCGAGCTTGAGGATTCCCTCGTCGGTGGCCAGGGAAGAGGGGTTGATTTTCTGATTGAGGAGATTTCCCCCGGTGATCCGCATGGTGGGGAGCTTCACGACCGAGTTGATCACCGCGGTAGGGCCGAGTAAATCGGTACCGTGGTAGGGCGAGCAACCTTCGGCAAGGGCATCCCCCGCGTGCCTCCCCTCGGGGGTCGCTCCTACCTTGATCCCCGCGGGAACGTTCGCCGAGATAGTGGCCGTACAGGGGTAGTTGATGCACCCGATAGGACCGCGCCCCGCCCGGGCGGTGGGGTATTTCTCGAGTTCGTCGATGAATATCGTGTAGACCCGGGCGGCTATCCGGTCGACTTCTTCGTCGTCGTTGCCGAATTTGGGTCCCCGGTTTAGGAGCATCTGCCGCACCATCTCCCCCTTCGGCCCCTCGAAATCCGATTCCAGTGAGCTCCTTAGCTCCTCCTGAGTGATTTTTTTCTCGTCGAAGACAAGCCTCTTTATCGCCGCTAGGGAGTTTGCCACATTGGTAACCCCGGTCTCGGGACCGGTCACCATGTCGTAAACCGATCCTCCTTCTTTGGGTGTTTTCCCCCGGCGGATACAGTCTTCTACGAGCCCCGTTACAAAGGGTTCCGGAACGAGTTCCTCCAAAGCAGCGTCAATGACATATTCCCCCGCTATCCTGACGCGGACGAAATAGGCCGTCTGCCGGGCAAAGGCGTCTAAGATATCTTCGAAATCGTTAAAATTCCCGAGATTGCGTTCGTCCGGGAGGAGACTGATTCCGGTCCGAGGGTCGGTTCCCCCGTTGAGGGTGATTTCGAAGATCTTCGGGAAGATGGTAAAACTCATCCCCGCTGAACGGTACCCCTGTTTTCCGGGGATGATCGGTTCGATGCATCCAACGATCGCATAGTCTCTGGCATCCTCCAGGCTTACCCCCCGGGAGAGGAGGGAGGGGACCATCAGCTCGTCGTTGTGGAGGGCGGGCATTCCGAATCCGAGGCGGATTACCTCGATACATTTCCTATAGAGATACGAGGGCGTATCCGTATGGCAGCGTACCGATACGTTCGGCTGCGGCAGACGGGTCCGCGCGACGGTATCGAGACACAGCAAGGTCAGGGGGTTGGTCGCATCGTTACCCGCCGTATCGATACCGCCTAGGGTAAGATTCTGATAGGTGGGGCCCCCGCCGCTGAACTGGGTGTGATTCCATGGCCGGATTTTCGTAACCCCGAACATCTGAACCCAGAGATCGCACAGAAGCTCTCCCGCCTCCTCTTCGGTAACGGAGTTGCTTTCGAGGTCCGCCTTGTAGAAGGGATACATGTACCGGTCGAATCTGCCCAAGGACATGGAGTGGCCGTTACTCTCGATCTGAGAGATTAAGTGTATAAACCAAACCGCCTGGACCGCCTCGTGAAAGCTCCTCGGCGGATGCTCCGGGACCCTGGCCGTAGCCCCCGCCATCGCGAGAAGCTCCTCCTTTCGGCGGGGGTCAGACTCTTCTTCGCTCATTTCCCGGGCGAGGGCCGAGTACCGCCTCGCATAGTCGATGACACCGGTATACATGATGATGATCGCTTCGAGGAGGAACCGCTTACGGATACTCCCCGGATCGGTAGGATCGAGAGCGGCGAGCTCGGCCTCAACCTCGTCGAGAATACCTCGAACGCCTTTTTCGAGGAGTTTCGGGAAGTCGAGGAGGATGTGTCCGTCGCCGGAGGTCATATTTCCCGTCGCTGACAATACACCCGTCTCGTAGGCCGCCTTCGCCTCTTCGGGGAGGGTTGCGAGGCATCTGTCGTGGACGGTCCGTCCCTTCCACCACCCGCAGATATCGAGGAGCTCCGCTTTTTCATCCTGAGACAGGACAAAGCGGTCGGCCGGACGCCGTTCCAGCTCGTCTATTTCGTCGAAGACCCAGTCGACGGTGAATTCGGGGAACATGGGAGCCGCCCGCAGACTCCCCGCCTGCTTTCCAGCCAAGAGCTCGTCCGGTTCGATGTAGACGGTCATGTTCCGAAGCACATGGGCGAGCCCCTTGGCCCTGCGGACGATCATGGGGTCGGATTTGTTGTTCCTGAAGCTTTCGGTAAAATACCGGGCGCGCTCCACGCAGACCCGCTGGCTCACACCGAGGGAGCGCTCTTTCATCCGTTCGGTCCGTGCCGATGCGGGGGTCAGGGTATCGGTCCTACCGGTTGTATCGATCATGGCTGTATTCCCTCCCGTCTTCTTTCGCCTAAGAATCTTTCCACCTCATCTCGTGAGTGCATCGCGACGGTAGTCCCCCGCTTGGTCACGCACAACGCCGCGGCGGCGCAGGCGAACCGGGCGGCCTCGAAGACGTCGTCACCCCGGTCGAGGCCGAAGGCGAAGGCCCCGGTAAAGGCGTCTCCTCCGCCGGTGGTGTCCACCGCGCGCACCGGGTAAGCGGGTATGAGCCGGTCGGTTACTTCGAGAAGGTTGCCGCGCCCGCCGCGGCGGGGGGAGGAAAGGGAAGAAGCGGTGCTTACGAAAGCGCCCGCCTCGCCCATGGTGATGACGACCGTCTCCACCCCGCGCCGGTGGAAGAACTCCGAGCTCCTCCGGGCGCTTTCCTCGCCGGTCACCTCGATTCCGGTAAGCGCGGAGGCCTCTCCCATGCTGGGGGTGAGGACCGAAATGTTACCGTACAGATCTTCGTCGAGGGGGCGCACCGGCGCGGGGGTAACTACGACCTTGGCCCCCGCGGCCTTGGCGATACGCGCTGCCGAAATAACTCCGTCCATGGGGACTCCGAAATCGATGAGGGCGACATCCGCCGCCTCGAGTTTATCCCGGTGCCGTTCGATATAACCGGAGTCTATACGGGCGTTGGCTCCGGGTACGATGGTTATAATGTTGCTCCCTTCCGCATCGACCATAATAAGGGCACAGCCGCAGAAGATCTCTTCGATCTCCTCGGCCCCGGAGGAGTCCACCCCCGCCCATCTGAATCCGCCGGTCAGGAGGTCCCGGTACCGGTCTTTCTTTCCGAGGCAGGTGAGGATGTTTACCCCGGCTCCAAGGCGTCCCGCCGCGACCGCCTGGTTTGCTCCCTTGCCTCCGGGGGTCGCCATAAAGCTCGTGCCGTCGACCGTTTCTCCTGCGACGGGAATACGTTCGCCGTGGCTGATAAAATCGATATTCGCGCTTCCCACTACGGTAATCATATTTCCTCCTCCGCATAGAGCATCGAGAGAATCCTCGCCGCCGCCGATTCGTCGGTGACCAATCCGTTGATAAACCCACCGCGGAGACATCCGAGGATGGCCTCGGCCTTGTCCTTTCCCCCGGCCAGCCCTATCTTGAGTTCTATACGGTCGAGCTTTTCAGTCGCCAGCCCTATGACCCGGTCGTTCATTTCGATGTCGCAGAGCTCCCCGGAGCTCATTATATGCCGTCCGAGAATGTTCCCCACCGCTCCCCGTTTGAGGAGTATTTCCATCTCCTGCTTCGATACGTATCCCGCCCGAATCAAGGCGCTCGACTCGGGATAGCTCGAGCCGATCCCGAGGACGGCGATCTCCACATTCTCGGCGGCATCGAGGGCACGCACGATTTCCGGTTCTTCCAGGAGGATCTTCTTGGCCTCGAGGTTCTGCACGAAAAGCGGAGCGTGAATAACGGTACAGGTACCGCCGAGCTTATGGGCGAGGCGGTAGGCGAGCTGGAGTCCGTCTACCGAGAGATCCCTCGGGCCCACCCCTCCCATCAGCTGAATCACGTCGACATGAAGAGGAGGTGCCGGATCGAGGTGCTCCACCAAATAGTAGAGGGTGCTTCCCCAGGAGAGACCGAAGGTCTTGACCGTGTCGAGTCTCCGTTCGATGTACCGGGCGGCGGCCTTTCCTAAATCGTCTTTGAGAACCTCCGGATCGGTAATGTCCGATGAGGGGATCACCTCGATGTACTCGAGGGCGAAACGATGTTTAAGTTCTTCCGCGTATTCTCTCCCCCGGAAAGAGTGTTCGTTGACGTGGACCTCGACGATACCGAGCTCCTTGCACGATTGAAGCATTTTGGATACGTTGGACCGGGACAGACCTATCCGCCGGGCAATTTCCTGCTGGGATAAATCTTCGTAATAGTAAAGCTTGGCGACTTCGACTAAGAGCCGGCGTCTTTCCGCCGATCTCGATACTCTGTCGGCGGGCGCCCGATGATCCATGGTCATCCTCCGGCCCTACGGTAACACGGGGAAACGAGTGTGTCAATTGTTACTTGAAATATTGCTTGAGTAGCAAAGGTGAAATTATCAGATAATAAGAAATCCTTGACAGAATACGGGTTTTGAGTCATAATATCAGACATTGTGGTCGCGTCTACCTCGTTGAGCGGTTTGAAAAAATATGTTTTTCATCTGCTTTTCATTTGACAAAAGGGGATTGCTCCTTTACTATAACACGGAAATACGGTGGCATAGCCACGGTAAATACACAACCATTTATGGAGGGTATCTATGAAAAGAATTCTTTTCGTCATGTTCGCTCTGATGTTCCTGCTCGCGGGATTCACCGTGTTCGCGGAAGGTCAAGGCGAAGCCGAGGCAGGAGAAGCAAAAGGGGATTACGTCATCGGCATCAGCAACAGTCTGTTCGGCAACAGCTGGCGCGAATCGATGATCGACAGTATGAAAGAAGTGGCCGAGTTCTACATCGATAAGGGCATGCTCAAATCTTACATTGTCCAGCAGTCCGGTCCGGATGTTCAGACCCAGATCCAGCAGATCCGGAATATGATCAACGAAGGGGTGGACATGATCATCATCAATCCCGCCTCCGCGACAGGTTTGACCGGTGTAATCGAAGAGGCGGCAGACGTGGGCATTCCGTCCATCGTTATGGACGCCGAGCTCTTAGGCGACGACCGTGAACTCGCCTTGAGCGTCGCCACCGACAAGTTTGTCGAAACCTACACTTCCGGGTCCTACATCGCCGAGAAGATGGGCGGTGAAGGTAACGTCATTACACTCCTCGGAAACGCCGCGTACCAGCCGACCCAGAAGAGGCAGCAGGGATTCGAAGCGGTCTACGAGGAAAACCCCGGACTCAACGAGCTCGCGGTTGTCTACGGCGAATGGAACCAGGCCACCGCCGAAGCGGTCATGAACGACGTAGTCGCTACCTATCAGGACATCGACGCGGTTATGACCACCGGATCCATGGCCATGGGAGCGCTTCGGGCATTCATGAACGCCGGTAAGGATCTTCCCCACATCACCGGGGACCCCACCGTCGAGTTCATTCTGTTCTGCAAGGAGCAGATGGAGGCCGGCGCCGACTTCGAGTTCGCCGCACCGCTGAATCCTCCCGGAATCGGCGCGACCGCTCTTGCAATTGGGATCTACCAGTTGAACGGCTATGAGCTCAAGGAAGACCTCCTCGAGAACAACGTATTCTACTACGACCTCGAGACCGACTTCATCAGCCGGGAAAACATCGACCGGTTTCTCGACCTCTACGAAGGCGAGGATCCGTCCGTATGGATTACCGAATGGGCTTCCGACGATGTAGTCAGGACCTGGTTCGAGTAATACCAAAAAAAAATCTGGAGTCCGAAGGGGGATTTTCCTCCTTCGGCTCCTTTTTTTTCTCT